>CAXBHG010000106.1:0-7301 GCA_963975385.1 uncultured Brevundimonas sp. | reverse complement strand
GGCACCATCTATCCGCTGATGCGCCGCATGCAGTCGGATGGACTGGTCGAGACCTATCTGGTCGAATCATCCAGCGGCCCGTCGCGGAAATACTATCGCCTCACCGCAGCCGGCACGGATGCGCTGGCATCCCAGAGTGACGAATGGCGCGCCTTCGTCCGGGCCGTTGACGGCGTTCTCGCCGACACCGGCCGGACCCCGACCGCCCCCACCCCTTCAGAGACCGGAGACGCCCAATGACCCGTGCCGATTTCATGGCCCGGCTGAAGAGCGGGCTGGTTGGCCTGCCGACCTCGACAGCCGCCGAGATTCTCAGCGACTATGACGCCCATTTTGACGACGGGGCCGCCGACGGCCGCAGCGAGGCCGAGGTGGCCGCCGCGCTCGGCCATCCCGAACGGCTGGCCCGCGAGCTGAAGGCCGAGGCCGGCATCCAGCGCTGGCAACAGGAGAAAAACCCCTCGGCCGCGGCAGGGGCCGTGTTCGCGGTGCTCGGCCTGGGGGCGCTCGACATCATCTTCCTGCTGCCGTTGCTCATGGGCGTGATCGGCACCCTGATCGGCTTCTTCATCGCCGTCATCGCCGTCTTCTTCGCGGGCGGGGTGATCATCGTCGCCGGCCCCTTCGCCGGTCTGCCCGGCGGCGGCCTGGCCGCGCTGCTGGCCGGCCTCGGGACGATGGCGGGGGCTACCGCGGCGGGGGCCATACTGATGATCCTCACCGTCTGGCTGGTCAATGCGCTCGTCTGGTTTGCCCGCCTCCACTACCGGCTGCTGAAGCCGGCGCTTGAATCCAACACAGCCCAGAACCCGGGAGATCCGGCATGATTCGCACCCTTCTCATCATCGCCGGGTCCGCCCTGGTCCTGGCCATCGCCAGCCTGACCGGGGCCGCCGGCCTCGCGGCCCGCGACCTGGACCGCAACGGGGGCAGCTGGACCTTTCGTGACGGCGACGACCTGATCCGCATCGAGAATGTGACCGGTGATCGGGGCCCGTCGGTGACGCGCAACGTAGCCTGGACCGGCGGTGACCGCCTGTCCATCGACCTCCCGGCCGACGTCACCTATGTCCAGGGACCGGAAGCGGGCGTGGTGATCACCGGCTCCAGCTCCCTCGTCGACCGTATCCAGGTCCGGGACGGCCGCATCACCGCCGACGGCCCCGACGAGATCACGGTGCGCTGGTGGGCCGGTGGCTTCTCGGCCTGGAATGACCGCGAAAACCTGAAGATCGTCGTCACCGCCCCCGCGGTCACCCGGTTCGACCTGTCCGGCTCCCAGTCCCTGTCCATCCGGGCGTATGACCAGCCGACCCTGTCGATCGATATTTCGGGCAGTGGCGACGTCGCTGCCACCGGCAAGACCACGACCCTGGACCTCGACATCGCCGGTTCGGGCGAGGCCGACCTGTCGGAGCTGGCGACCACCGACGCCTCGGTCGCCATCTCCGGGTCCGGCGAGGCCCGGGTTGCCCCCACCGGCACGGCCCGACTGTCGATCGCCGGCTCGGGCGACATCACCCTGACGACCCGCCCGGCCAAGGTACAGAGCAGCGTCAGCGGCTCAGGCGACATCCACGAACGCTGATCCGGGCATCCCCACGGGTCCGGCAAACAGGGCGGCGACCGCGCAAGCGGCCGCCGCCTTTTTCGTATGTTGCGACGGGCGATTAGACGAGGGCCATCCCAGTCCCTACTTAGGGCCCATGACCGTATCCGCATCCTCGACCCCCATCCTTCAGACCGCCGGCGTCGACCCCGACGAGGCCCTGTCCATCCTGCAGGGAGCCCTGCACGGAGCCGATGACGGCGAACTGTTCCTCGAACGCTCCGAAAGCGAATCCCTGGTATTCGACGACGGTCGACTGAAGGCCGCCGCCTATGACGCCACCGAGGGCTTCGGCCTGCGCGTGGTGGCCGGCGAAACCGCCGGCTATGCCCACGCCAACGAGATCAGCGCCGCCGCCCTGCGCCGCGCCGCCGACAGCGCCGCCCTGGCCAAACAGGGACACGCCGCCGTCGTCGCCGAGGGGCCACGCGCCACCAATCAGAAACTCTATGCGGCGATCGATCCGCTGGCGGCGCCGGTCTTCTCCGACAAGATCGCCCTGCTGAGCGAGATCGACGCCTGGGCCCGGGCCCGCGACCCGCGCGTGGTGCAGGTCTCGGCCTCGATCGTCGGCGAACGGCGCACCATCGAGATCCTGCGTGCCGACGCCCTGACCGTGCGCGACATCCGCCCGCTGGTCCGCCTCAATGTCTCGATCACCGTCGAAAAGGACGGCCGCCGCGAGAGCGCCTCGTCGGGTGCCGGCGGCCGGGCCGGGTTCGAGGAATGGATCGCGCCGGAGCGCTGGCAGGGTCAGGTCGACGAGGCTCTGCGCCAGGCCCTGGTCAACCTCGAGGCCGTCGACTGCCCGGCCGGCGAGATGGATGTGGTGCTGGGGGCCGGCTGGCCCGGCGTCCTGCTGCACGAAGCCGTCGGCCACGGCTTCGAGGGCGACTTCCACCGCAAGGGCTCATCGGTGTTCAGCGGCCGGATGGGCCAGCGCGTGGCGGCTCCCGGCGTCACCGTCGTCGATGACGGCTCCATCGCCGGTCGCCGCGGCTCCCTGTCCGTCGATGACGAGGGCACCCCGACCTCGCGCACCGTCCTGATCGAGGACGGGATCATGGTCGGGCTGATGAATGACCGGCTCAGTGCCCGCCAGCTGGGCCAGCGGGTCACCGGCAACGGCCGGCGCCAGTCGTTCGCCCATATGCCGATGCCGCGCATGACCAACACCTTCATGGAGGGCGGCAACGCCGCTCAGGTCGACATGATCGCCAGTACGAAACGCGGCCTCTATGCCGCCAATTTCGGCGGTGGCCAGGTCGACATCACCAACGGCAAATTCGTGTTCCAGTGCACCGAAGCCTATCTGATCGAGGACGGTCGGATCACTGCCCCGGTGCGCGGCGCGACCCTGATCGGCGACGGGGCCACCGCCCTGACCAACATCACCATGATCGGCGACGACTTCGCCTTCGACCCCGGCGTCGGTGTCTGCGGCAAGGGCGGCCAGGGCGTTCCGGTCGGCATCGGCCAGCCCAGCCTGAAGATCGGCGGTCTGACCGTGGGCGGGACAGCGGTTTAGATTACAGGCGGCCGGCTGAACACCGATCCGGTTGAGCAACCGCAGTCGCGACTTCAATATCGCGCGTGTCCGTTTCATATTGTGGCGAAATGTTGTTCGGACTTACTGCCTGTTAACATGACGGACCTGTAATCATGTCGGCGATTTAATCCACCTTTCCGCCTTGTAACTGGAAAGACCTGCGACGCGGCGTCACACCTCGCCCCACAAAAAAGGGGAATCCTGACCATGACCAAATCCTTGCTGCTGGCGACGACGGCGATTCTGTGCAGCGGGGGCGCGGCCCTGGCCCAGGCGCCGGCCGGCGATCCCGCGACCGCCCGGCCCGCCGCGGCGAGCGTCGCCGCGGTGGACACCGCCAGCACGGGCGTCCTGGTCTTCACCCCCGACTTCTTCGCCGAACAGCAGCCCAATACCGCCCTGGACATGGTCAACCGGGTGCCCGGCTTCTCGGTCGACGACGGCTCGGGCAGCCGCGGCTTCGAGGGGGCGGTCGGCAATGTGCTGATCAACGGCGCGCGTCCGGCCTCCAAGAACGACACCGGCTCCAACGTCCTGTCGCGGACCACGGCGACCCAGGTGGAACGCATCGAACTGGTGCGCGGCGGTGCCCCCGGCATCGACATGCAGGGCTATTCGGTCGTCGCCAATGTGATCCTCAAGTCCGAAAGCTCGCGGCAACACATTCTGTCGACCTATGCCTCGCTCTACGACGGCGGCCAGGACCTGTTCGGGGCCAACTACCAGTTCACCGCCCGCGAGGGGGACCGCAGCTGGGGCCTGACCCTGAGCGACGGCATTTCGTCCAGTGATTCGAACGGGACCGGCCGGGTGCTGCGCACCGACGCCAACGGCGGCGTGCTCCGTGACGAGAGCATCTTCACCGACGGCTATGGCGGCGGCAATTCGATCCGCGGCAACTATTCCAGCCCCCTGGCGGGCGGCAAGGTCGACCTGACCGCCCGCTACGGGGTCAATGACTGGCACGGCCAGCAACTGCAGACCTCGGCCGTCGCGCGTCGCGAAAGCCTCAACGACAATGATGGCGACAGCGGTGAGTTCGGGGTCGTCTACACCCGGCCGCTCAGCGAGCGCTGGAAGCTGGAAACCCGGTTCATCCATCAGTTCGAGGGTTTCAGCGGCACCTCGACCTATCGCCAGAGCCTGAACGGTGTTGACAGCCCCGAACAGGTCTTCGCCTTTGACGGCAACTCGTCCGAGACCATCCTGCGCGGCCTGCTGCGGTTCGAGCGCTCGCCCCGGCTGACCTTCGAGACCGGGGGCGAGATGGCCTACAACATGCTGGAAACCGACCAGGCCTTCAGCGTCGGCGGCGTGGCCGTGCCCCTGCCCTCGGCCTCGGTCAAGGTCGAGGAGACGCGCGGCGAGGCCTTCGGCAAGGTGACCTACCGCTATGACGCGCAGCTGACCCTCGAAGGCGGGCTGCGTCTGGAAGGCTCGACCATCAGCCAGTCGGGCGACGCCGATCAGGAAAAGAGCTTCTTCTTCGCCAAGCCCCGTCTGCTGGCCACCTGGACACCGATGGAGAACAACCAGGTCAGGTTCCGCTTCGAGCGCGAACTGGGCCAGCTGGACTTCAGTGATTTCGCCGCCTCGGCCGACCTGAACAACGGCAATGTCTTCGGCGGCAACGTCGATCTTGAGCCCGAGCAGCGCTGGATCAGCGAACTGACCTGGGAACGTCGGTTCTGGGGCGAGGGCATCGTCAGCGTCGGCCTGCGTCACGATGAGATCATCGATGTGCTGGACGTCATCCCCCTGCCGGGCGGCCTGTCCGCCACCGGCAACATCGGCGACGGGACCCTGGACCAGCTGTCGGTCTCGGCCACGATCCCGACCACGAAGCTGGGCCTGAGCGGCGGTCTGGTCACCGTGTCGAACACCTGGAACCACACCGAGGTGACCGACCCCACCACGGGCGAGACCCGGCCGATCTCGCGGGTTCGGCCCAGCCAGATCGTGTTCGAATTCCGTCAGGACATCACCAGCCTGAAGGCCCAGTGGGGGTTCAACTTCCTGCCGGCGTTCGACCAGACCACCTATGATCCCGACCAGACCCGCACCTTCCAGCTGCGCGACTATTTCGAGGCCTGGGCCGAGTACAAGCCATCCGCCGGCCTGTCGATCCGGGCCCAGGTCAATATCTGGAACGACTCGACGTTCGAACGGATCGCCTATGCCGACCGCACCACCCGCCCGATCGCCTATGTCGAACGCCAACTGATCGACCCGCGCACCTTCTTCCAGATCCGGGTCCGCAAGACCTTCTAGAGCCTGAGCCTGAACAGAAAAGGGCGGCTCCCTGATCGGGGAGCCGCCCTTGCCTTGTCCGGTGGTCGCCGTCCCTTACGGGTTGGTGACGCTACGGTCTTCCTGACCGCGGTCGGTCAGGACCGGTCCGGGATGGTTGTCGCCGCCGGTGGCATGGGCCCATCCCTTGATCAGGAAGCTGATCAGGATGAAGCCGATACCGATGCCGACGCCCCATTTGCCCAGGGTGTCGAAGCCCTGCAGCGAGGTGGCCAGGGCCCCTTGCGGATCCAGAACCTGACCCCCGACGGTCTCCGTGCCCATCAGGCCGGCGATCTTGCCGCCGACGAACTGGGCGATGGAGCTGGCCAGGAACCAGACGGCCATCATGAAGCTGACGACCGAGGGCATGGACAGTTTGGTGATCTCCGACAGGCCGACCGGCGACAGGAACAACTCACCCGTCGTGTGCAGCATGTAGAGCAGGGCCAGGATCATCAGCGGCATCTGGAAGGTCGGACTGACCATGCCGGAGCCGGCAGCCCAGACCACAACCAGGAAGCCGAGGCCGACCTGGACCAGACCCAGACCAAACTTCATGGTCGGGTTCGGATCCATCTTCTTGCTGGCCAGCCAGGCCCACATCGCCGCGAAGATCGGGGCGAAGATCAGGATGAAGCCGGCGTTGAACGACTGGACCTGGGCCGCCGTAATGGTGGCGTCGATCCAGAAGGCGGAGGGGGTGATCCCCGCCGCGGCGATCTGGGCCGGCGTACCGATGGTGATGCCGAGGAACTGCATGGCCACCGGGGTGATGGTCAGGTCGACGTTACGGTCGGCGAACAGGTTCAGCGAGGTGCCGGCCTGTTCGAACAGGGTGAAGAAGACCACCGCGCCGAAGATCAGCACCAGGGCCAGCATCATGCGCTGACGCTGGACCCAGGTCTTGCAGACCGCGACGATGACCCAGAGGATCGCCAGCAGCGACAGAATGGTCGACACCAGCAGCACATTGCCGACGAGGGCATTGCGCTGGACCATGAACCAGACCACGGCGACGCCGAGGATGGCGAGGATGTAGATCAGCCATTCGCGGTTCAGCGGACCGAACAGCGGACGCTTGAGCAGTTCAGGGTTCGGCGGCTCGCCATGACCCTGCAGCAGAGGCTTGCCGAGCACGAACACGATCCAGCCCGCCGCCATGCCGATGCCGGCCAGGCCGAAACCGGCCCACCAGCCCACGGTCTGCCCCAGATAGCCGCACAGGACGGCCGCCCAGAAGGCCCCGAGGTTGATACCGTAGTAGTAGAGGGTGAAGCCGGAGTCGCGACGCGGGTCGCCGTCCGGATACAGTTGGCCGACGATGCTGGAGATGTTCGGCTTCAGGAAGCCGACGCCCATGATGATCAGCGACAGCGCCAGGTAGAAGACATTGATGCCGGCAACATCCCGGGTCTGGATCATCTGGTAGGAATCGGGGGCGAGGACGGCCGGCAGGGACGCCCCTGCAGGCAGGCCGGCGATGGCGATCCCGCCACCCTCGGCCGGACCGAAACTGTGCTTGGTGCCGTCGACGACGATGGCGACCTCGCGCGTGGCCCCCCGGCCCTCGGCGGCGATCTCATAGGCCGTGCCGGCATAGGTCAGGGTTTCGGTGGCCGGACGGCCCTCGAAGGCCATCATGCCGTGACCGGCGACCAGCAGCAGGGCCCCGAAGGCGATGGCCTTGCGGGTGCCGATGTAGCGGTCGGCCAGGATGCCGCCGACCAGCGGCAGCAGATAGACCAGCGAGGTGTAGGACCCGTAGGTCGATCCCGCCATCGCATCATCAAACAGGAAATGCTGGGTCAGGAAGAAGATCAGGATGCCGCGCATCCCGTAGTAGGAGAACCG
>CAXBHG010000105.1:0-7338 GCA_963975385.1 uncultured Brevundimonas sp. | reverse complement strand
CTGCTCGTCGCTCAACCGCCGTTGCACCGCCGGCGTCGACCGGGATATCTCGCCCTTGAAATACAGATCCGCCTCGTCCGACATCGGGGCAGCGATCGGCACGGTCTCGCCGATCAGGCCCGGCTGGCGTTGCAGCCGCTCGGCGATCCGGTATTTCAGCTCGGACGAGAACAGGCCGCGCATCGCGGTCGCCCGGCTGCCCGCGGCATCGTCCTCGACACCGAACCGCACCAGCGCCTGCTCGGCCACCAGCTGTTCGAAATTGGTCCCCGCCGGATAGGCGCGGTCAATGCGGGCGGGATCCATATAGACCGGCACCGTCACCGTATGGGCGTAGAAGGCGGTATGCCCCTGCTCGATGATCCGGCCCAGCAACAGCACCAGAAAGCCGATCGAAATGGCGATCGCCAGCAGGCCATAGGTCCGGAACCGGCCCTCCCGGGCATGGCGGCGCTTCAGGCCCGCCCGGAGACGGTCCGCACCCGCGGCCTCGGCGATCCCTGGGGTCGGTTCAGTCATACTGCTGCCGGTAGGTCTGGACGATACGCTGGGCCACGATATTCAGCGCCAGGGTCACAACGAAAAGGGTCAGGCCCAGGCCGAAGGCGGCCAGGGTCTTGGGACTGTTGAACTCCTGGTCGCCGGTCAGCAGCGTCACGATCTGGACGGTGACGGTGGTCACCGTATCCAGCGGATTGATCGTCAGCTTGGCGGCCAGACCCGCGGCCATGGTCACGATCATGGTCTCGCCGATCGCCCGCGACATCGCCAGCAGCATGGCCCCGGCCACGCCCGGCAGGGCCGCGGGCAGCAGCACGCGCTTGACCGTCTCCGACCGCGTCGCCCCCATGGCATAGGAGCCGTCGCGCAGGCTCTGCGGCACGGCATTGATGATGTCGTCGGACAGGGAGGACACGAACGGGATCAGCATGATCCCCATGACCGCGCCGGCGACCAGCGCCATCTGGTTCTGCACCAGCATCAGATATTGGCCGATCCCGTCCAGCGGTCCGCCGGCCATCTGGGCCCCCAGACCATTGAAAAAGGCCCGGAAAGCCGGCCCCACCGTCAGGGCGGCGAAGAAGCCGTAGACCACGGTCGGTACCCCCGCGAGAACCTCCAGCACCGGCTTGATCATGGCGCGGGCCGTCGGGCTGGCGTATTCCGAAAGATAGATGGCCGAAAACAGGCCGACCGGGGCCGCCACCAGCATGGCGATGGCCATGATCAGGAAGGTACCGGCGAACAGCGGCAGGGCTCCGAACGCCCCGGTCGAGCCGACCTGGTCCGCGCGAATGGCCGTCTGCGGGCTCCATTTGGTCCCGAACAGAAAGTCCATGACCGGCACGCTCGAGAAGAAGCGAACGGAATCATAGAGCAACGAGGCGATGATCCCGATGGTCGTCAGAACGGCCACCGCCGAACAGGCGAACAACAGGCCGACGATCCAGCCCTCGACGCGGTTGCGCGCGCGCATGCCGGGCCGGATCTGGCTGAACACGAACAGACCGCCCAGCAGGCTGGCCAGCAGGGCGGCGACCATCCCGCCGACATTCAGGGCCAGATGGATGCTCGCGGCACGACGCCCTTCCGGGGGCAGCTCCCCCGCCAGGGGCGCAGGCCAGATCTGGGCGGCGGGCTGTCCGGCCCCGACCCTGCGCGCGTCCGCAAAGAAGGCCTCGCGCCGGAAGGGCTCAAGCTGGGAGACACTGTCCGGCGCACCCGCGGTCAGCAGCCGGTGCTCGATCTCGCCGGAGAAAACATTGGCGGCGATCAGCACGACCAGGGCCGGCACGGCCGTCCAGATCAGGGCGTAGAGCCCGTGCTGCCCGGGCCGCGAGTGCGGAATCTGGCCTTCGGCCCGGGCCCGCTCGCCGCGACGACGCGCAAGCGCCCGCGCGCCGACAAAGGCCGACGCCACAAACACCAGTAACAGAGGCAGAAACAGCCAGCTCATCGACATCCGGGGAAGCGAAGAATCACAGTCCACCCGGCACCCGGGCAGGACCGGGGATCAATGCCCGTGATTGGTTGGCGGATTACGACGGCTTCGTGACAGTTCTGTTACGCCGTCAGGCCTCGGCCGCCGTCGGGAAATAGGCGATGAACACCGCCCCCTGCCCCGGCGCGCTCTCGACGGTCAGCCCGCCCCTGTGCCGGTTGACGATATGTTTGACGATGGCCAGGCCCAGGCCGGTGCCCGACTTCTCGCCGCTCTTCTGGCCCTCGACGCGATAGAAGCGCTCTGTCAGCCGGGGCAGATGCTCCCGCGCCATGCCCGGGCCGTGGTCGCGCACACTGACGGCCGCATAGCGTGTCCCCGGAACGCGGTCCGGGGTCAGCAGCGGCAGGCGGGTCGCACCGTCGCCCCGGCTGCCGCCCGACCACGGGGTCGAAACCTCCTCCAGGCTGACGTTCGGGCGAATGGTGATTTCGACGGTGCCGCCCGTGGGCGAATATTTGATCGCGTTGTCGACGAGGTTCTGGACCACCTGGATGATCTCGTCCCGCATCCCCTGGACCGGTGCCGCCTGCCCGGGCGCGGTCCCGACGATCTGCACGGCGACATGCCGGTCGTCGGACAGCACACTCACCGCGTCGACCACGTCACTGCAGACCCGCGACAGGTCCACCAGGCCGGACGGGGGAATATGTTCGTTCAGCTCGATCCGGCTCAGGGACAGCAGGTCGGCGACCAGCCGGCTCATCCGGTCGGCCTGGATGGCCATGATATCCAGAAACCGGTCCCGCGCCTTCTCGTCATCGCGGGCGTGGCCCTTCAGGGTCTCGATGAAGCCGGACAGGGACGCCAGCGGCGTCCGCAGCTCGTGACTGGCATTGGCCAGGAAGTCGACGCGCATCATCTCCATCCGGCGCACGTCGGTATCGTCGTGCAGGACGAGCAACGCCAGCGCCTCGCCCTCCCCGGACGGCAACGGCCGGGTCAGCGCGCGCCAGTGACGGTCCCGCGCGACATAGTCGGTGGCGCGGGTCACACCACCGAACAGGGCCTCATCGACCGCCTCGAGCACCGTCGGGTCCCGTAACACCGACACCAGCAGCGCCCCCTCGCGCTGGATGCGCAGCAGGTCACGTGCCGCCTTGTTGGCCAGCAGTACCCGTCGGCCGGCGATGTCGTCCGGCTCGCCACCCGCGACGACCAGCACCGGATCGCTGAGCGCTTCATACAGGGCGTCCAGCAGAACACTCTCGGCCTCGCCCCCCGCGTCCCGGTCCGCCTCCGGGGACATCACATCAAGCGGTGTCTGCACCACCCGCCGATTGACCCAGCCGACCGAGATTCCGACCAGAAGCGCCGCACCGACCAGCCAGCCGGCCAGTGACGGCTGAACAAAGGCCAGCCCCAGCAGGATGAGGATCGGCAAGCCCGCACTGGCAACGACCGTCGGCCAGCGGGCGGCGATGGGGGGCACGACAGGGGATGGCGACAGTTCGTAGGGCATTCGGTCTCGCAGTCCGCCGATCCGGTGCACAGAATCGCCGTCGAACGCCACCCTTGCACGGATTTTGTGGTGACGAACTCATGCCATCAGGACGCTAACGCCACCCTTTGTTCACGTCTTTCTGCCAGACCTCGGCCGAGGGGAAAGAAACTGGCGGCCATGATCGAGCAATTCATCTCCCATCATGACTGGCGCTGGATCGCGCCCGCTGCGCTGGTCTGCGCCCTTGGTCTCGGCACCGCCCTGCACCTGCTGAACATCGCCCAGGGCCAGGCGGGTCATCGCCGCAGGACCACCGCCATGCTCAGCGCGCTGACCGGCAGCATGGCCATCTTCGCCACGCATTTCGCCTTCCTGCAGGGCATGCATTGGGCCAGCCGGGTCCGCTACGACATTCCCCTGACGCTCCTGTCCTTCTGCGCCATCGCCGGTGGCATCATGATCGGGACCATGGTCATTGTGCGTGGGGGCAGACCGCGGGATCGCATCGTGGGCAGCATCCTGGGGTTCGCCGGGCTGGTCGCCATGCATTTCATCGGACTCAATGCCCTGGAACTGCCCGGTCGCCTGGTTTTCGAGCCGGCCGCGGTGGCCACAAGCATCGCTTTCGGCGGGTTCGTGGTCGTGATTACGGCCAGGTTCATCTTCGGATCCGGGCTGCGACGCCTCCTGCTCGCCACCCTCGCGTCCGTGATCGTGGTCATGAGCGTTCACTTCCTGTCGATGGCCAGCATGACCTTTGTCGGCCAGTCCGGCGGGATCGGCGCGGCCGGTCAGGTCTCGGCCACGGCCATGTCCGCCATTGTGATCGCCATGGTCCTGATCATTGTCGTCGTTGCCAGTGCGGTCAGCGCCATGGGCTGGGTGGCCCGGTCCAGCGCCCTGATCCAGATCCGCCAGGCCATCGAGGCCATGCCCGACGGCCTGGCCTTCTTTGATGCCGAGGACCGCCTCGTGCTCTGGAACAGCCGCTATGCCGAGATCAATCCCGAGCTCAAGACGGCGCTCCAGGTCGGCCAGACCTTCCGGCAGATCATCCAGATCGGGCTCGACGAAGGGCTCTACGCCGATGCCAAGGGGCGTGAGAATGACTGGATCGCCGAGCGTCTGGCCGCCCGCCGTCAGCTCTCGACCACCATGGAGCAGCAGATCGCGGGCGACCGCTGGCTGCGGGTGGCCGATCGCCGGAGCGCCGCGGGGGGTATCGTCACGGTCACCACCGACATCACCGATCTGAAGCGGGCCGCCGAAAACCTGGCCGAGGCCCGCGACGCGGCCGAGGCGGCCAACGGGGCCAAGAGCCAGTTCCTCGCCAATATGAGCCACGAGATCCGCACGCCGCTGAACGGCGTGATCGGCATTGCCCAGGCCCTGGCCGCGACGGACCTGACGCCCCACCAGCGTGAAATGCTGGACCTGATCCATTCCTCGGGCCGGACGCTTCAGGCCCTGCTCAGCGACATCCTCGACCTGGCCCGCGTCGAGTCCGGCCGGCTGAGCCTGTCCGACGACGCCTTCGACCTCGCCGCCGCGGTCCGCGAGGCCGCCCAGCTGTATGCCGCCACGGCCCGCGACAAGGGCCTTCAATTCTATGTCGAGCTCAGCCCCGACGTTGAACTCTGGGTTTCGGGGGACGTCGTTCGCCTGAAACAGATCCTGACCAACCTCGTGTCCAACGCCGTCAAATTCACCACCTCGGGGTTCGTCAACCTGACCGTTGCCCGCGGACCGGACAGCGGTTCCGGCGAGACCCTGCGCTTCACCGTTGAGGACACCGGGATCGGGTTCGACAACGAGACCCGGGAACGGCTGTTCAAACGGTTCGAACAGGCCGACGGCGCGATCACCCGGCGTTTCGGCGGCACCGGCCTGGGCCTGGCCATCTCGCACCAGCTGGCGACCCTGATGGACGGCAATCTGGATTGCGAGAGCGAGCCGGGCGGCGGCTCGGCCTTCATCCTGACCATCCCGCTACGTCCTGCCGCCGGCCCGGCCGCCACCGCACCGGACCCGGCCGAGGTCGCAGCCGCCCCGCACAGCCGCGCCCTGCGAGTGCTGGTCGCGGACGACCATGCGACCAACCGCAAGGTCGTCGAGTTGATCCTCTCCCGCGCCCCGGTCGAGCTGACGATGGCGGAGGACGGTGCCCAGGCGCTTGAGGCCTACCGGGCAGGGGAGTTTGATCTGGTCCTGATGGACATGCAGATGCCGGTGATGGACGGCCTCGCCGCCACGCGGGAAATCCGCCTGCACGAAGCCACCATGGGACTGCCCCGCACCCCGGTCATCATGCTGACCGCCAATGCGCTGGCGGAACATGTCGCGGCGGCTACCGAAGCCGGGGCTGACCTGCATCTGGCCAAGCCGTTCAATGCCGCCCAGCTGCTGTCGGTCGTGTTCGAAATGCCGGCCGCCGCGGCAGCCGAAGCCGCCGCGGCGAGCGCCAACGTCGCCTGACAGAGCCGGCGACGCTCTCGATCATTCGTAGCCGTGCGCCGCCTCATTGATGACCTGCGAGGGCATGGACGAGAAGTCCACGGCGATCGGGCGGGCCGCCTTGCTCTGGAAGGTCTTGATCACATGCTCCAGCCGGCGGCGCACCTCGCGGGCCGCCTCGGTCTGCGGGTCGAGGTCCAGCGGGGCCAGGCAGAAGTCGATGATGGCCTTGGGGCGTTCCAGGGGTTCCATGGTCAGTCTCCTCTCTATTCGGCGGCGATGAACTGGGCGGTCTCGGTCGATTCCTTCATGGCGGTCGTGGACGACTGCCCGTTGGAGATCACCGTCGCGACCTGGTCGAAATAGCCGGTGCCGACCTCGCGCTGGTGGCGCGTGGCGGTATAGCCGGCGGCCTCATTGTCGAACTCGCGCTGCTGCAGCTCGGAATAGGCCGACATGCCGCGGTCGCGGTAGCCGCTGGCCAGTTCGAACATGCCGTTGTTCAGGCTGTGGAAGCCGGCCAGGGTCACGAACTGGAATTTGTAGCCCATGGCCCCCAGCTCGCGCTGGAATTTGGCGATCGTCGCCTCGTCCAGCTTGGCCTTCCAGTTGAACGACGGCGAACAGTTGTAGGCCATCAGCTTGCCGGGATGTTCCTTCTGGACCGCCTCGGCGAATTTCTTCGCATCGTCCAGATCGGGGTGGGAGGTCTCCCACCACAGCAGGTCGGCGATCTTGGCATAGGACAGGCCGCGCGCGATGCAGTGATCCAGTCCCGTACCCGGCTTCAGGCGGAAGAAGCCTTCGGGCGTACGGTTGTCGCGGTCGATGAAGGGGCGGTCCCGCTCGTCGACGTCCGAGGTGATCAGCTGGGCGCTCTCGGCGTCGGTGCGGGCCACGGTGATGGTCGGCACGCCCATGACGTCGGCGGCCAGACGCGCGGCGATCAGGTTGCGCTCGTGCGCCTGGGTCGGGATCAGCACCTTGCCGCCCAGATGGCCGCACTTCTTCTCACTTGCCAGCTGGTCCTCGAAATGGACCCCGGCGGCCCCGGCCTCGATGAAGGCCTTCATGATCTCGAAGCTGTTCAGCGGTCCGCCGAAGCCGGCTTCCGCATCAGCGACGATCGGCGCGAACCACTCGCGCTTCGCCCCGCCCTCGCCATGCTCGATCTGGTCGGCGCGTTGCAGGGTACGGTTGATGCGGCGGCACAGTTCCGGCGCGGCATTGGCCGGATACAGCGACTGGTCCGGATACATGGCCCCGGCGGTGTTGGCGTCGGCGGCGACCTGCCAGCCCGACAGATAGATGGCCTTCAGCCCGGCGCGGACCATCTGCATCGCCTGGTTGCCGGTCACCGCGCCCAGCGCATTGATATAGGGTTCGCTGTGCAGCAGCTCCCACAGCCGGTTGGCCCCGCGCTCGGCCAGGGTCTGGG
>CAXBHG010000104.1:0-7415 GCA_963975385.1 uncultured Brevundimonas sp. | reverse complement strand
GACGCCTTCGGGCTGGTCGGGCGGCGACCACTGAGTGTTTTCGTGTGGGGTCTGCTGATCCTGCTGCCGTCGGCGGCGACCTTGCTGGTCATGCTACCGATGCTGGGTGAGCTGGTGGCCACGGGCGAATCCGGGGCCGAGCCGCATTTCGGCCAGATGCTGCAATTCCAGGGCGTCAGCGGGCTGGCGAACATCGTGCAGCTGCTGATCATGGCTGTGGTCTATACGGCCGTGATGCGCGCGATCGTGCGGCCGCGCGAGACCGGCTTCTTCTCGCTGCGGATCGGCATGGACGAGTTGCGGGTTGCCGTGGTGGGGATCGCGGTCGGTGTCGGTGTCTATGCCGCCGTGATCGTGCTGCTGATGCTGGGGGCGGCGATCGGCTATGCCGTCTGGCAGATGGACTCGCCGGGCAACTGGATGGCCATCGCGGCCCTGGTGCTGGTGCTGATCCTGGGCATCTGGCTGATGATGGCACGGATCAGCCTGATCGCTCCGGCCAGCGTGCTGTACCGCGACTTCGCCTTCGTCCAGGGCTGGCGTCTGGGACGGGGCCAGACCTGGCATCTGTTCGGCATGATGCTGGTGCTGCTGGTGGTCATCCTGATCGTTGAACTGGTCGTGGTGCTCGGGATCGCCGCCGCGTTCGGCGTCGGGGCGGCCTTCATCAATCTGGACAATGTCGAGGTCTGGGCCGATCCGGCCAACTGGGGCGACCCGGTACCGTGGCTGCTGGCCAACTGGGTGTGGTGCGCCCTGGCCGGGGTGGTGGTGTCGTTCGTCTATGGCGTCGTCATGACCCTGGGCATAGCGCCCTTCGCCTCGGCCTGTCGTCAGCTGGCCGACAGCAGCGCGCCGCCGCCCGTCGCCGAACCGGTCCCGGAAGACGCCCATGCGGCGGAACCGACGCCCGCGCCGGAACTTTGATCCAGACCAGACCCGCAGGAGATATGTGATGAGTTTTTCCGCCACAGAAGCCGCCTTCGAGGGCTTTCGTCTGGTCCGGCGCAAGCCGTTGGCGCTGGTCGCCTGGGCCCTGCTCTATGCCGTGGTCAGCCTGGCCAGCCTGTTCGCCGTATCGCAGGCTATGACCCCCCTGGTCCGGGTGACCGAGATGGCCGAGGCCATGGAAGGGGTGACCGACCCGGCGCGGGCGGACGTCATGGCCCTGTTCCAGGCGATGGGCGAGGTCCTGCTGGCACTCGGCTGGCTGTTCCCGGTGTCGATCGTGGTCGGGGCCATGCTGGCCGCCGCCGTGGCCCGCGGCGTGCTGACGCCAAGGGCAGGCGGATTCGGCTATCTGAAACTGGGGATGGATGAGGTCCGGGTCGTGATCGTGACCCTGGTTCTGTCCCTGCTGTGGATCGTCCTGCTGATGGCCCTGATCTTCCTGGTCGGGATCGCCGCGGGCATCGCCCAGGCTTCGGGCAGCGGTGCCGCCGTCCTCGCGGCGGTGGCCGTCGGTCTGGCCGGGGTTCTGGTGTCGATCTGGCTGGCCGTGCGATTGAGCCTCGCCGTTCCCATCACCGTGGCCCGGAAGAAGATCGCGATCTTCGATTCCTTTTCCGTGACCAAGGGGCGGTTCTGGCCCCTGCTGGGCATGATCATCCTGACCGCAGTGATGGTGATCATCATCGGCATCCTGTCCTCCATCATCACCTTGCCGCTGGGAATGATGTCGGGGCTGGAGCCCTGGTCCATGGGGTCGGACGCATCCGATCTGGCGGCGATGCAGGCACGCTTCGACCTCACCAATCCGTGGGTGATCGGCAGCGCCCTGGTCGAGGCCGCGGTCTATGCCCTGACCGTCGGGGTGATGTACGCGCCGTTCGCCGCCGCCTACCGGGACATCACCGGCTTTGGCGTCGAGGCACCGGCAGACTGACGCGACGGCGGGGCGATCAGGCCCGGGTTCTGGCCCGGGCCGGCTTCGCCGCCCTTGCATCCGCCGTCAGGGCCGCCACCCGCGACTTGCGGCGGGCCTCGTGGCGGTCGAGCACCTCCTTGAGGTATTTGCCGGTCCAGCTGGCCGGATCGGCAGCGACCTGTTCGGGCGTGCCGGTGGCGACGATCTGGCCGCCGCCCTCGCCCCCCTCGGGACCGAAGTCCAGCAGCCAGTCGGCGACCTTGATGACGTCGAGATTGTGCTCGATGACGACGATGGTATTGCCGGCCTCGACCAGTTCCTGAAGCACCTCCAGCAGCTTGCGGATGTCCTCGAAATGCAGGCCGGTCGTCGGCTCATCGAGGATGTAGAGCGTCTTGCCGGTGGCCCGTTTCGACAGTTCCTTGGACAGTTTGACCCGCTGGGCCTCACCGCCGGACAGGGTGGTGGCCGACTGGCCGACCTGGACATAGCCGAGGCCGACCCGTTCCAGGGTCAGCATCTTGTCGCGGATCGGGGGCACGGCCTTGAAGAAGCTGGCGGCCTCCTCAACCGTCATATCAAGAACGTCGGAGATGCTCTTGCCCTTGAAAACGATTTCCAGCGTTTCGCGGTTGTACCTTTTGCCCTTGCAGACGTCGCAGGTGACGTAGACGTCGGGCAGGAAATGCATCTCGATCTTGATCAGGCCGTCGCCGGAACAGGCCTCGCAGCGGCCGCCCTTGACGTTGAAGCTGAAGCGACCGGGGCCGTAGCCGCGAGCTTTTGACTCGGGCAGGCCGGCGTACCAGTCGCGGATCGGTCCGAAGGCCCCGGTATAGGTGGCCGGGTTCGAGCGCGGGGTGCGGCCGATCGGGCTCTGGTCGATGTCGATGACCTTGTCGAAATTCTCCAACCCCTCGATCCGGTCGAAATTGGCCGGGGCGTCGGAGGCATTGTGCAGGCGGCGGGCGGCGGCCTTGTACAGGGTCTCGATCGTGAAGGTGGACTTGCCGCCGCCGGACACGCCGGTGACGCAGGTGAACAGGCCGACCGGAATCTCGCCGGTGACGGTCTTGAGATTGTTGCCCGTGGCGCCGCTGATCTTCAGCATCTTCTTGCGGTTGACCGGGCGGCGGCCGTCGACGGGCAGGGCGATCTCGCGCTCGCCGGACAGGTATTTGCCGGTCAGGGAGTTGGGATTGGCCAGCACCTCGGCCGGTGTGCCCTCGGCGCAGATCTCGCCGCCGTGGACGCCGGCGGCGGGGCCCATGTCGATGACATAGTCGGCGGTGAGGATGGCCTCCTCGTCATGCTCGACCACCAGCACGGAATTGCCGAGGTCGCGCAGGCCGCGCAGGGACTCCAGCAGACGGGAATTATCGCGCTGGTGCAGGCCGATCGAGGGCTCGTCGAGGACGTAGAGGACGCCGGTCAGGCCCGAGCCGATCTGGCTGGCCAGACGGATACGCTGGCTCTCGCCGCCCGACAGGGTGCCCGAGGCACGCGACAGGCTGAGATAGTCGAGGCCGACATTGTTGAGGAAACGCAGCCGGTCGCTGATCTCCTTGAGAATGCGCCGGCCGATCTCGAGCTGTTTGTCGGTCAGCCGTTCGGCCAGGGTCGAGATCCAGAGATAGGCCTTGGAGATCGACAGGAAATTGATGTCGGCGATGTCCGAGCCGTCGACCTTGACCGCCAGGGCCTCGGGCTTGAGGCGTTTGCCGCCGCAGGCCTCGCACGGGGTCTCGGACTGGTAGCGTCCCAGTTCCTCGCGCACCCAGGCGCTGTCGGTCTCGCGCCAGCGGCGTTCGAGGTTCGGCAGCACGCCCTCAAAGGTCTTGGAGACCTCATAGGTGCGGGCGTTGTCGTCATAAACGAATTTGATCTTCTCGGAGCCCGTGCCGCGCAGGATGACCTGTTGGGCCTGTTCCGGCAGCTCGCGCCACGGCTTGTCCATCGAGAAGCCGTAGTGGCGCGACAGGGCCTGAAGCGTCTGGGTGTAGAGGGGCGAGGGTCCCTTGGACCAGGGGGCGACAGCGCCCTTGTGCAGGGCCTTGTCGCGATCGGGAACGACCAGATCGGCATCGAAGGCCAGTTTGACGCCCAGGCCGTCGCAGGTCGGGCAGGCCCCGAACGGATTGTTGAACGAGAACAGGCGCGGCTCGATCTCGGCGATGGTGAAGCCGGAGACGGGGCAGGCGAATTTCTCGGAGAAGACGATGCGGCGCGGCTCCTCGCCCTCGGGCGGGCTGGCCCATTCGGCGGTGGCCAGGCCGTCGGCGAGACTTAGCGCCGTCTGCAGACTGTCGGCATAGCGGCCCTCAAGCCCGGCCTTGGTGACGATGCGGTCCACGACGATGTCGATGTCGTGTTTGAACTTCTTGTCGAGCACCGGCGCGTCCTCGATGGCGTAGAATTCGCCGTCGATCTTGAGCCGCTGGAAGCCGGAGCGCTGCCATTCGGCGATCTCCTTGCGGTATTCGCCCTTGCGACCGCGCACGACCGGGGCCAGCAGCAGCAGGCGCTCGCCCTCGGGCAGGGCCGTCAGCTTGTCGACCATCATGGACACGGTCTGACTCTCGATCGGCAGGCCGGTGGCGGGCGAATAGGGCACGCCGACCCGGGCCCAGAGCAGGCGCATATAGTCGTGGATTTCGGTCACCGTGCCGACGGTCGAGCGCGGGTTCTTCGAGGTGGTCTTCTGTTCGATCGAGATGGCCGGGGACAGGCCCTCGATCAGGTCGACGTCGGGCTTGCCCATCAGTTCGAGGAACTGGCGGGCATAGGCCGACAGGCTCTCGACATAGCGGCGCTGACCCTCGGCATAGATGGTGTCGAAGGCGAGCGAGGATTTGCCCGAGCCGGACAGGCCGGTCATCACGACCAGCTTCTCGCGCGGGATGTCGACATCCACGCCCTTGAGATTGTGTTCGCGGGCACCGCGGACGCGGATGAAATTGTGTTTTTCGGTCATGAAATCCGGAAACGCGGCGGGAACGGCAGGGTTCAGGGCGACACCGCTATATGGGGATCAATTCGCGGGTTTCAGCAAGAACAATATGGGAACATTCCGCCACACGAAATCCACCTCGGCAGGCCGATACCCTCGTCCTCGCCGGGTCCGGATTCCGACTGGCCGCGAAACGGCCGGTCGACCGCCGGCCCCATTGCCTGTGAAGCTGTCAGAAATTTAACGGGTTTCCGGCCGGCTTCTGACAGATCATGTCACCGGTCAGCCCACACCCTTCCAACCGAACCCCACAGGATTTGGCCCATGAGACGCCCGACAAACGCGACCCTGCTTGCCGCTCTCGTCATGAGCCTCGCCGCCGTGCCCGGCTATGCGGCCGCTCAGTCGACAGAAGCCTATCGTCCAGCCTTCCACCCTGACCAGTTGAAAGGCCCTGTGGTCGGCACCCCGAATGAGGTCATGGTTCTCGGGACGCAGCACCTGTCCGTTCTTGGCGACACGTTCCGGCCCGAGATGCTGGAGCCCCTGCTGGTCCGGCTCGAGGCCTGGAAGCCGACCGTGATCGCAACCGAAAACCTGTCGGGCCTGCAGTGCGACAGCCTGCGTCGCTACCCGAGCCGCTACGCTGACTCTGTGGCGGGCTATTGCCCCGATCCCACGGCGGCAGGGCTGGCCACCGGCCTGGAAGTGCCCGCCGCCAATGCCGAGGTCGAGCGGATACTGGCGTCCTGGCCCGAGCAACCGTTGCCCCCACAACGACGCCGACTGGCGGCGATGTTCCTGGCGGCAGGCGAACCGGGATCGGCGCTGGTGCAATGGCTTCGACTGACGCCGGATGAGCGACGGGCGGAGGACGGGCTGACGGAGGACCTTGTGGCCAGTCTGAACCGCCGCAAGGACAGTCCCAACGAGACCTATCTCATCGCCGCCGTGCTTGCCGCGCGCCTGGGTCTGGAACGGCTGTGGGGCGTGGATGACCATTCGGCGGACACGCCGGATTCGGAGGATCCCGAAGCCTATGGTGCGGCGATCATGGCGGCCTGGGACAATCCCGCGACCCAGGCGCGCCGGGAGGCCGATACCCGCCTCATAGCCGGGCTGACCCGCGAAGACGGCGTGCTGGACATGTACCGCGCCTACAATGCGCCCGATGCGCCGATGCTGGTCTATCAGTCGGATTTCGGGGCGGCCCTGATGGAGCCGTCCCCTCAGGGCTTCGGCCGCAGCTACCTGGCCTACTGGGAGACGCGCAACCTGCGCATGGTGGCCAATATCCGCGATGTGCTGGGCCGCAAGCCCGGCACCCGGCTGCTGGCCATCGTGGGGGCGTCCCACAAGGGCTACTACGAAGCCTATCTCAACCAGATGCATGACGTGCAGCTGACCGATCCCCTCACTGTTCTGCGGTGAGGGGACGGGGACCTGACGCAAACGCCTACCGGTCGGGGGAGGCCGGCGGGACCCAGGCTTGGGTCGGGCGGACATAGCGTTCGCCCCGCCGCAGCAGGACGCCGTTGGCCCCGGCAATGCCCAGTTCGAGGCTTTCGGCGATGCGCTGCGCCCGTTCGATGAAATGATCAGCGGCAGCCGGCGGGCAGACGTCGCGCGCCGTGGCCCGGAACAGCTCCAGCCAGCGGTCGAAATGGCGACCGTCGACCGGCAGGGGCAGGTGTTTGGGCAT
The DNA here is from genome assembly GCA_963975385.1 of uncultured Brevundimonas sp. Taxonomy (GTDB): domain Bacteria; phylum Pseudomonadota; class Alphaproteobacteria; order Caulobacterales; family Caulobacteraceae; genus Brevundimonas. The sequence goes on along the minus strand of CAXBHG010000104.1, from coordinate 896 downwards.
GGGGCGACCGTGATAGACCCCGCTCATCAGGGCGACTGACGACCAGAACAGCTTCATCTGCGCGAGGTGCGGCCCCCAGTCGCTGATACGCTCAGCGAAGACCGGCCCGATCAGGACGTCGGCGCGGACCCGGTCGTAGAAGGCATCGACCAGACGGGCGATCATCGCCTCGTCGATACCGGTTTCGGCCTCGATCCGGCGCGTGGCGAGGTCGCGACGGGATTCAGTCAGGGGCGGGTCAAGGTCATCCGACGAGGTCATGGTCAGGACATAGGCCCCCGGCACGCTCCCGACCATCCGTGCGACACCGCGTCGCCGTCACCCAACCGTGAGGGGAAGGCTCTTGCGCCCGGCGCGGGCCGACGCCATTCTCAACCTATCGCGTTTGTACACGAGGCAGCTTCCCATGATCCAAGCCCTGGAAATCGGTCTGGCCCTTTCCGTCGTTGCGGTCCTGGCCGGGCTTGTCTCGCAGCTGCCGACTCCGAAGCCGGTGCCGATCCGCGTTCGCGCCAACCGCACGCGCCGCCACCCGGCCGACTGACGCCGGGCCCTCACAGCCGTCGGCCCGCGACGGGTCAGCCCCAGCCGGTGACTTCGCCCTGACGGCGTCGAACTGGTGTCGCCGTCACCGGGGCCGGCATGGCCGCCTCCGCCGACGGCCGACCGAACAGATACCCCTGGCCCATGTCGACGCCCAGGGCGCGCACGGCATCGGCCTGTTTCGTCGTCTCGATCATCTCGGCGATGGTCGCCACCTTCAGCGAGCGGCACAGGCCGACCAGATGGCTGAGCAGGGTGCGGGTGCGGGCATTGTCGACGATGTCGCGAATGAAGCTGCCGTCGATCTTGACGATGTCGACCGACAGGCTCTGCAGATATTCGAACGAGGCCGC
>CAXBHG010000103.1:0-7509 GCA_963975385.1 uncultured Brevundimonas sp. | reverse complement strand
TGAACAAGATGCTGTCGATGTCGTCGGACGTGAACGACCCCGGCGCGCGGCTGGTAACCTTCGACCAGGTCTATGACGCCTATCGCCATCAGGTGAAGGCGCTGAACGAAGGCGGGGTCGACCTGTATCTGATCGAGACCATCACCGACACGCTCAACTGCAAGGCGGCGATCAAGGCCATCAAGGACCTCGAGGACGAGGGGATGGAGGCCCTGCCGATCTGGATTTCGGGCACCATCACCGACCGTTCGGGCCGGACCCTGTCGGGCCAGACGGCCGAGGCCTTCTGGAACAGCGTGCGGCACGCCAAACCCTTCGCCATCGGCTTCAACTGCGCCCTGGGGGCCGACCTGATGCGGCCGTTCATCGCCGAACTAAGCCGCGTCGCCGACACCCTGGTCGCCGCCTATCCCAACGCCGGCCTGCCCAACGCCATGGGCCAGTATGACGAGGAGCCGCACCAGACCGCCCACTTCATCGAGGAATGGGCGGCCTCGGGCCTGGTCAACATCGTCGGCGGCTGTTGCGGCACGACGCCGGAGCATATCCGGCACACGGCGGAGGCGGTGGCGAAACTGCCGACGCGCGAAATCCCCGAACGGCCCGTCGCCATGCGCCTCTCCGGCCTCGAACCTTTTGAACTGGTAGCGTAGTGCGTCCCACCTTCATCAACGTCGGCGAACGAACCAACGTCACCGGCTCGGCCAAATTCAAGAAGCTGATCATCGACGGCGACTATGCCGCCGCCCTGTCGGTGGCGCGTCAGCAGGTCGAGGCCGGGGCCTCGGTGATCGACATCAATATGGACGAGGGCCTGCTGGATTCGCAGGCGGCCATGGTCACCTTCCTCAACCTGATCGCGGCCGAGCCCGACATCGCCCGCGTGCCGGTGATGATCGACAGCTCCAAATGGGAGGTGATCGAGGCCGGGCTGAAATGCGTCCAGGGCAAGCCGATCGTCAATTCGATCTCGATGAAGGCGGGCGAGGCCGAGTTCCGGCAGCAGGCGGTCAAATGCCTGCGCTACGGGGCCGCCGTGGTGGTCATGGCCTTCGACGAGGTCGGCCAGGCCGACACCGCCGCGCGCAAGATCGAGATCTGCACCCGCGCCTACAACATCCTCGTCGACGAGGTCGGTTTCCCGCCCGAGGACATCATCTTCGACCCCAATATCTTCGCCGTGGCGACGGGGATCGAGGAACACGACAACTATGCCGTCGACTTCATCGAGGCGACCCGGGTCATCAAACAGACCCTGCCCTATGCCCGCGTCTCGGGCGGGGTGTCGAATGTCAGCTTCAGCTTCCGCGGCAATGAGCCGGTACGCCGGGCGATCCACAGCGTCTTCCTGTACCACGCCATCCAGGCGGGCATGGACATGGGCATCGTCAACGCCGGCGACCTGCCCGTCTATGACACGCTCGACCCGACCCTGCGCGAGGCGGTCGAGGACGTGATCCTGAACCGGCCGCAGCGGACCAATGTCTCGAACACCGAGCGGCTGGTCGACATCGCCCCCAACTACAAGGGCGACAAGGGTGTGGCCCGGGTCGTCGATCTGACATGGCGCGAGGGCCCGGTCAGCAAGCGGATCGAACACGCCCTGGTCAACGGCATCACGGACTGGATCGTCGCGGACACCGAGGAGGCCCGGCTGGGCGTCGAACGCCCGCTGCATGTGATCGAGGGCCCGTTGATGGACGGGATGAACGTCGTCGGCGACCTGTTCGGCGCGGGCAAGATGTTCCTGCCGCAGGTGGTCAAGTCGGCGCGGGTGATGAAACAGGCGGTGGCCCACCTCGAACCCTTCATGGAGGCCGAAAAGGCCGGCAAACCCCGCGAACAGGCGGGCCGCATCCTGATGGCCACGGTCAAGGGCGACGTCCATGACATCGGCAAGAACATCGTCGGCGTCGTGCTGCAGTGTAACAACTATGAGGTCATCGACCTCGGCGTCATGGTCCCGGCTGACCGGATCCTCGACGCCGCCATCGAGCACAGGGTCGACATCGTCGGCCTGTCCGGCCTGATCACGCCCTCGCTGGACGAAATGGTGTTCGTGGCCCGTGAGATGGAGCGGCGCGGCTTCACCATCCCCCTGCTGATCGGCGGGGCCACCACCAGCCGCACCCATACGGCGGTCAAGGTCGAGCCGGGCTACAAGGCCGGATCGACCACCTATGTCGTCGACGCCAGCCGCGCCGTCGGCGTGGTCGCCGGCCTGCTGTCAAAGGACGAGCGGGCGACGAACGAGGCCATCACCCGCGAGGAATACGTCCGCATCCGCGAGCAGTATGCCCGCGGTCAGGAGGTCAAGGCCCGGGCCACCCTGGCCGCCGCCCGCGACAACCGCTTCCGGCCTGATCCGGCCACACCCCTGCCCGGCGCGCCGTCCTTCCTTGGCGTGCGCAGCTTCGACGCCTGGGACCTGCAGGACCTGGCCGACCACATCGACTGGACCCCCTTCTTCGCCAGCTGGGAGCTGATCGGCCGCTATCCGATGATCCTCGAGGACGAGATCGTCGGCACCGCCGCGACCGACCTGTTCGCCGACGCCCAGGCGATGCTGAAGCGGATCATCGACGAGAAATGGTTCACGGCGAAGGGCGTGGTCGGCTTCTGGCCCGCCAATGCGGTCGGCGACGACATCGCCGTCTATGCCGACGAGTCCCGGACGGAGGAGATCGCCCGCTTCCACACCCTGCGCCAGCAGATCCGCAAGTCGAACGGCAAGCCCAACCTGGCCCTGTCCGACTTCGTGGCCGGGGACGGCGGCGACCATATCGGGGCCTTCGCCGTCACCGCCGGCCACGGCGAGCTGGAGGTGGCCAAACGGTTCAAGGACGCCGGCGACGACTATTCCGCCATCCTGGCGACCGCCCTCGCCGATCGCCTGGCCGAGGCCTTCGCCGAGGCCCTGCACCGCAAGGTCCGCACCGAACTTTGGGGCCACGCCCCCGACGAGGCGCTCAGCGTCGACGACCTGATCGCCGAGAAATACCAGGGTATCCGCCCCGCCCCCGGCTATCCGGCCCAGCCCGACCATACGGAGAAGGCCACCCTGTTCCGCCTGCTGCAGGCCGAACAGAATGCCGGCATGGCCCTGACCGAGAGCTTCGCCATGACGCCGCCGGCCTCGGTCTCGGGCCTGTATTTCGGCCATGCCGAAAGCCACTATTTCGGCGTCGGCAAGATCGATCGCGACCAGGTCGAGGACTATGCCCGGCGCAAGGGCTGGGACGTGGCCACCGCCGAACGCTGGCTGGCCCCGATCCTCAACTACGACCCGGCGAGGTGAGGTTCGAAAAACACAGAGTTGTGAACCGCGTTGTGTTTCGCCTTTAGGTTTGCCACCCTGCCCTCACCCACCATCACAGGTGGTCGAACCAGGAGGGTCTCATGTTAGTGAAAGCCGCCAAATTGCTCGCTCTGGGCATCGCGATCGCGTCCCCCGTGCTTGCCGGTCCCGCAAGCGCCACCGACTTTATGCGGGAGCGCGAATACTATTCCGACGCGACGTTCACGGTCCAGGTCGGCTACTGGATCAATACGTGCCAGCGGCAGTTCCGCGGCTGGGGCACCGTTACGCCCTACTATATCGAGATCAGCAATGAACGATGCGAAGGCAACTGGCCGCCGGTTGGCTGGAATCCCTGACAGCTTCAGTTCCTTACCTGAGAGAGAGGCGCAGCAGATGATCTCTGCTGCGCCTCATTCAATTCGACTGTCTGAGTGCCTGCTGGCTTGATCCGATAGCCCCCTCGCCTCAGGCGGCGGGGTCTTCCGCGCCCACGTCTTCCGGAGTCGCCGGCGGGGTGGTGATGCCCTCACGAATCCGGCGGGCGGCATGTTCGCACCGGCCCGGCAGGCCGAAGAACAGTCCGAAGGCCTGACTGCGTACAGCCTCGTCCTGGGCCATCAGCGGGGCCCAGCGGGCGGTGGCCTCGGCGGCGGCCTCGCGCGCCGCGGCCCTGGTCGCGGCCGTCTGACGGGGTTCGGCGGATCTCAGGGCGGCGCGGAAGTCCGCGGCCTCCAGCCTGCCCAGACGGATGATATCGAGATCCAGCGGATCGGCGTTGGTCAGGCTCTCGCCGATAGCGACGTGGCCGGTGACCAGAGCATCGCACCAGGCGACCAGTGGATAGTCGGCGTCCGGTGCGCCACGCGGCATCGGATTGGCATAGGCCACGGCCTCGCGATAGCGCACCGCATCGGCGGCCTCGACAACCGGGGCAGCGGTCACGATCGGCCCGTCCGGAGTCGGCGTCTGGCCCGGGACCTGGAGAACCGCGGCAGCGGCGAGGACGGCAAGAATACTCATGGATCAACCTTCAGCAACGGCGGCCACCCTCTGGCCACCCGTCTAAACGCAGCACCGGTCTGATGGCTGCCGATGGCTTTTTTCGGGACACCGGACTCGGTCGACACACCGACCGGGCAAGAAAAAGGGCGGCGGGGTTTCCCCCGCCGCCCCCAGTCTTGAGCTCTAGATCGAGACCTAGAAGCGCATCCGTGCGTTCAGGGAGAACGTACGACCCAGGACACGATAGACCTGCGGGTCGGTGTTACCCTGCGAGAAGATGCCGTTCAGAGTTTGCGGCGCCTTCTCGTCGAGCACGTTACCGATGAAGGCCGACAGGGCGACGGAGTCGGTCACGTTCCAGCGAGCGGACATGTCGACGTACGAAGCGGACGGCTGGTAAGGCGTGATCGTGAAGCCGAAGCCCGGATCGTCGGACAGCTCGGGCAGGTAGCTCCAGCGCGTCATGAACGTCCAGTCGTTGATATCGTAGAAGGCGGTCAGGACGTTCTTGAAGTCGAACGTCGCGCCACCGATACCGGCGCTGGTGGTTCCGACGAACTCGCTGCCGTTGAACGTGAACGAGTCCACGAAGCTGGCCAGTTCGTTGATCCGCAGACGACCGGCCAGGCCGACGTCAGCCAGATCGATCGAGTATTCCACGGCCAGGTCGACACCGTTGGTGGCGAACTCACCCTGGTTGCCACGCGAGGTGTTCACGTAGTCGATCTGACCGTTGCTCGGATCGCGGACGACGCGGGCGCAGGACGTGGCGACAGCGTTGTCGTAGCAGTCGTTGATGAAGAACTGGGCACCGAACGACGCGATAACGTCGGTGATTTCGATGTCGTAGTAGTCCACCGAGGCGCTCAGACGACCGACCGGCAGGAAGTCAGGCTGGAACACGACACCAGCCGTGAAGGTCTGGGCGTTTTCCGGCTCCAGGTTCGGGTTACCGAACGCGAAGGCCTCAACCTGGGAGTTGGTCTGCGTCATGGTGGCGAAGAAGGCCGGAGCCTGGGCACCACCGGTTTGCGCCGAGCAGAAGGCCGCGTCGGGGCCAGTGGCACCGGCGCAGGGGTCGATGTAGGACGGGAAGCCCTGGTCACCGTTCTGGAACAGTTCGAACACCGACGGAGCACGGGTGGCTTCGTTGAACACGGCGCGGAAGCGCAGCGACGGGATCGGAGCGAACTCCAGGCCAATCTTGCTGGTCCAGACCTTGCCGATGGTCGAGTAGTCGGAATAGCGCAGGCCCAGCTCGAGGCCGAGGTAGCTGGCGTATTCCATGTCGGCGAGCAGCGGCACCGACAGTTCGGTGTACAGCTCTTGAACGTTGACCGAACCGGCCTGGTCCTGGGTGGCGTTGAAGCCGAAGATGTTGCCGGTACGCTGCTCGTTGTCGACGCGGAACTCGGCGTCGGTTTCACGATATTCGAAGCCGAACACCGAAGCGACCGGGCCCGCGGGAAGCGAGAACAGGTTGCCGCGGGTAAAGCCGGCGATCCGCGTCTCTTCCACCTGGGTGGTCGAGAAGGTGTTGACGCGGACGAAGGCGGCCATCGTGTCGGTCATGGTGCCGGCACCGAACAGGTCCAGCGGCACGCAACCCGGCAGGGCGTTGACGCCGAGCGAAGCGCCCGTGGTCGCGTCCTGGCAACCGGCCAGGCCTTGGGCCAAGGCGGTTGCGTTGACCGAGTTGGCACCACGGCTGTCGAACTTGTTCGAACCGAACGAGGCCGTCAGGCTCCAGTCCCAGGCCGGCGAGAACTCGCCTTCCAGGGTGGTCAGCAGGTAGAACGAGTTGTTCTCGTCATACGAGTTACGCGTGCCGACTTCGTTCATGCGGCGGTTCAGCGTGAACGCACCCAGCGGGTTCGGACGCGAGGCCAGGGCAGCCGCCAGATCGGGGTGATTGGTGGTGATCAGGCTCTGCATGGCCGGGGTCATCGAAACGGTCAGACCCGTGGCCGGCGTCGGGGCCAGCTGAACTTCCGAGGTGCTGTTGACGTAGTTCAGGTGAACCTTGGCCCGCAGGGTGTCGGAGAAGTCGTAGGTGCCGATGGTGGTGAAGTTGACGCGCTCGGCCGGGATGATCAGGAAGTTGTCCGGCGCATAGTTGTAGCGCGAGGAACCAGCCGCACGATCCGGAACGCCGCAGGCACCCGAAGTGTTGCGGGGCTCGAGGTTGCCGGCGTCGTCGAACGACAGGCTGCCGCCGCCGTAGGCGATGTTCGCCGTGGCCGGGTTACAGTCGTGGTCATAGCTGGCGAACTGGCCGGCCGTCAGCGGGTTGGCGTTGATGGTCGCGGCGTTGAACGGGTTGGCACCCGAGTTGGCGATCCAGCCCCAGGCCGGCGTGGCCGAACCACCCGAGAACAGCACGCCACCACCGGCAGCCTGGGCTGCAGCGGCTTCAGCGGAGGTGTCGCAGACATAGGCTTCTTCGAAGTCGGGGCGGTTCGAGCACAGGGCACCCGAGACGGCCGAGAAGTCGAACTCGCTCTGCGAGACCGAACCACGGCTGTAGTAGGCACCATAGGCGGTCATGTTACCGCGGCCGTTGGCGAAATTGCCGCCGAACAGACCGTTGATTTCGATTTCCGGCGCGTTGCCATCCCACGAAGAACCGTAGGTCACCGACATTTCGGCGCCTTCGTAGTTGTCCTTCAGGATGAAGTTGACCACGCCCGAGATGGCGTCCGAACCGTAAACGGCCGAGGCACCGCCGGTGACGACTTCAACGCGCTGAACCAGCGAGGCCGGGATGGTGTTCAGGTCGACCGTACCCGTGGTCGAGGACCCGGGGATGCGCTCGCCGTTGACCAGCACCAGGTTGCGGTTGGCGCCGAGGCCACGCAGGTCGATGGTAGCAAAGGCTTCGCCGCCCGAGTTGTTGGACGTGCGCATGTTGCCCGGAACGACCTGGGGCAGTTCGTTGAGAAGCGACTCGACCGTAAGGGTCTGGGTCAGCTCGAGCTGCTCCTGACCGACGGTGGTGACCGGGCTGATCGCCGTAAAGTCCTGCTTGACGATACGCGAACCGGTGACAACGACTTCGTCAACCTGGGTAGCGGCCGGCTGCGTCTGCGCCATAACGGGCGCGGCGAAGGCGACAAGACCGCCGATGATAGTGGTAGCCAGCAATTGCTGGCGGATGGTGTGGGCTTTCAAAGCTTGTTCCTCCTGGTTCGACATCGGGGCCATTG
>CAXBHG010000102.1:0-7510 GCA_963975385.1 uncultured Brevundimonas sp. | reverse complement strand
GGATAGAAGACGAAATAGGTCAGTCGCTCGACCGCGCGCCAGCCGTCGTCGGCCAGGAAGCGACGCATCTTCAGCCCCCAGCCCAGGGCGATCATGGCGAAGACCGGCACGATGCCGGTCAGCAGGGCGCTCACGTCTGTTCGGCGACGCGGATCCGGTCCAGCGCCCCCTGCAGGATCCAGGCGGCGGCGGTGCGGTCGACGACGTCGGCGCGGCGCTTGCGGGTCAGGTCCAGCTCGCCGATCAGGAAGCGTTCGACGGCACTGGTCGACAGCCGTTCGTCCCAGAAGGCGATCGGGATGTCGCGCAGCCGCAGCAGGTTGCGGGCGAAGGCGCGGCACGACTGGGCCCGCGGCCCCTCGGTGCCGTCCATATTGGTCGGCAGGCCGATGATCAGGCCGCTGACCTTGCGATGCCCCATCAGCTTGAACAGATGTTCGGCCTCGAGCGTGAATTTGGATTTGCGGACCAGCTCCAGCGGGCTGGCGATCATCCGGGTCACGTCCGAGACGGCGACGCCGATGGTCTTTTCGCCCAGATCCAGACCCATCCACGCGGTTTGCGGCGGGCAGGCGGCGGGCAGGTCGAGGAGGGGTACGATTGACACACTGTGGCGGTAGGGCTGGTGTCGCCGCGTGTCAAAGGACAAGATGCGGGCACGTCAAAGGGGGAGTTTTGACATGATCAAACATCCGTTGCTGCTTCTGGCCATCGCCGGCACCGTCACCGCCTGCGATTCCGGGGTCGAAACCCGCAAGACCGCAGGGCCGGACGCCGGTTCCGCCGCTGTCGTGGCCGCCGCGACCACCCCGGCCACGGCCTCGGGCCCGGGACAGGCCGTTTCGGCCCAGGCGGACGACTATCTGCAATCGGCCGCCTCGGTCCTCGCTGTGGTCCCGCTGAGCGACCGCGCGGCCGACGCCAAATTGTTCGGAATGGCCGGCGGTGATCCGGCCCTGAACGGCGACCATGCCTATCTGGCCTTCTTCGTCGACCCGTCCGAGGGCTGGCGCGTCTTCCCGCTGGGCGATTTCGAAGGCTGGAGTCTCGGCGAACAGGGCCCCGGCCGCTTCGTGCTGGAGACCACCCAGGGGCGGATGGGCGACAATGGCGACATGGTCACCGGCGAGGTCAAACGCTTCATCGTCACCTGGGAGTCCGGGGGCGCGGGCGCACCGCCGCCGTCATCGATCACCCTTACCCCGGCCACCTGACGGCCAAAGCGCCCCGGACGCTTGTGAAAGGCCCGCCGGGCGGCTAATCCGCCCGCTTGACCTGTCACGTCTGGAGAGCCGCATGGCCATCGACGCAGCGACGGTGCGCAAGGTCGCACACCTCGCCCGTATCAAGACCCCGGAAGACCGCCTCGAGCCGCTGGCCCGGGAACTGAACGGCATTCTGGCCTGGATCGAGCAGTTGAACGAGGTCGACGTCGAGGGCGTCGAACCGATGACCTCGAACGTGGCCCAGGCCCTGCGCCTGCGCGACGACGTGGTCACCGACGGCAACCGGGTCGCCGATGTGCTGGGCAATGCGCCGCGCTCGGCCGACGGCTTCTTCGTCGTGCCCAAGGTGGTCGAATAGTCATGAGCGACCTGACCAAACTTACGCTGAAAGCGGCTGTCGACGGCCTCAAGGCCAAACAGTTCTCGTCCGAGGAGATCACCCGCGCCTTCCTGACCGGGATCGAGGCCGCCAACCCGACCCTGAACGCCTTTGTCACCGTCACCGCCGACAAGGCGATCGACATGGCCCGCGCCTCCGACGCCCGGCTGGCGGCGGGGCAGGGCGGGGTGCTGGAAGGCGCGCCGCTGGGGATCAAGGACCTGTTCTGCACCGACGGGGTCCAGACCACGGCCGGCTCCAACATGCTGCGCGGCTTCGTGCCGCCCTATGAATCGACCGTCAGCGCCAATCTGTGGCGCGACGGGGCGGTCATGCTGGGCAAGCTGAACATGGACGAGTTCGCCATGGGCTCGTCGAACGAGACCAGCGCCTTCGGTCCCGTGGTCAATCCCTGGAAATCAACCGGTTCCAACGCTGATCTGACACCGGGTGGCAGTTCGGGCGGCTCGGCCTCCTCGGTCGCCGCCGACCTGTGCCTGGCCGCCACGGCCTCGGACACCGGCGGCTCGATCCGCCAGCCCGCCGCCTTCACCGGCACGGTCGGGATCAAGCCCACCTACGGCCGCGCCAGCCGTTTCGGCATGGTCGCCTTCGCCAGTTCGCTGGACCAGGCCGGACCGATCACCAAGACCGTCGCCGACGCCGCCCTGATGCTGCAGTCGATGTGTTCGTTCGACGTGAAGGATTCCACCAGTCTCGACATCCCGACCCCGGACTGGACCGCCTCGCTCGGCCAGTCGGTCAAGGGACTGCGCATCGGCGTGCCCGCGGAATATGTCGTCGACGGCATGCCCGCCGAGATCCAGAAGCTGTGGGACCAGGGCATGGCCTGGCTCAGGGACGCCGGCTGCGAGATCGTGCCGATCAGCCTGCCGCACACCAAATACGCCCTGCCGGCCTATTACATCATCGCCCCGGCCGAGGCCTCGTCCAACCTGGCCCGCTATGACGGCATGCGCTTCGGCCACCGGGCCGAGGGCACGACCAGCCTGACCGACCTGTACGAGACCAGCCGCGCCGAGGGCTTCGGCAAGGAGGTCCAGCGCCGCCTGACCATCGGGGCCTATGTGCTGTCGGCCGGATTCTATGACGCCTACTATGTCCGCGCCCTCAAGGTCCGGCGTCGCATCGCCGAGGATTTCGACAAGGTCTGGGGCAAGGTCGACGCCATCCTGACGCCCTCGACCCCGTCGGCCGCCTTTGCCCTGGGCGACAAACAGATCGACCCGCTGCAGATGTATCTGAACGACATCTTCACCGTCACCGCCAACCTCGCCGGCCTGCCGGGCATCTCGGTGCCCGCCGGCGTCGACAGCGGCGGCCTGCCGCTGGGCCTGCAGGTCATCGGCAAGGCGCTGGACGAGGCGACCGTGTTCAAGGTCGCCAGTGCGCTGGAAGACGCGGCGGGGTTCGTGGCCCGGCCGGACAAGTGGTGGTGACCATCCCGCACCCTCTCCCGATGGGAGAGGGGAGCGTTGGACGCCCCTAGACCAGCCCGTCCACCGCCGGGGCCTCGGCGGCGCTGCCGGGGAAGACCCGCTGGTCCAGGGCGGCTCGGTCGATGCCCAGATGGTCGCGCAGCACCCCCTTGAATACGGCGCGTACGTCCAGCGTGGGGGTCAGGTCGCGGCCCTCGAACAGGCGATTGTCGGCCAGGGTCGGCCAGTCGCCGATCGGACCGCCGGGCTTCAGCGCCCCGCCGGCCAGCAGCAGGGACGAGCCGGTGCCGTGATCCGTGCCCTGGGTGCCGTTGGCGCGGGCGGTGCGGCCGAATTCGGTGGCGACGACGACGATGGTCTCCGCCCATTGCGCCGCCAGGCCGGTGCGCAGACCGTCAATCACCTGATCCAGACCCGCCAGCCTTTGTTGCAGCTGTGGCAGTTGCCGGGCGTGGGTGTCCCAGCCGTCGACCGACAGGGCCACGACATCGGCCCCGCCGTCACCGGTCATCAGCCGGGCCACCGCCTGACCCAGGCCGCTGACGTCATTGCGGCGCAGGGTCGTACCGTCGCCCATGGCCATCGCCATGGCCTCGGTCTGCAGGCCGCGCGCCAGATTGCCCTGCAGCATCGCGTCCCCGGCATAGAGGTCCAGCAACTGGGCGGCGACCCGGTCGTCGCCGCTCACCTGCCCGCCGGGGGCCCAGCTTGAGGTTTCGGCCGCGCCCCTCAGGATCAGCGGCGTCTGGGCCCCGATCGAAAGGGCGGCCGGTCGACCACCCGCGGCCAGCAGGGCCCGGTTCAGCCAGCCGTCGTCCTGCCGATGCAGGGGCGCGCCGCCGGTTTCCAGAACGTCCTGGGCGTCGAAATGGGAGCGTACCCGAACCGGAATGGCCACGGCCGGAGCGAAACGCATCTGTCCCGCGTCATACAGGGCCTTCAGGCCGGGCAGGGCCGGATGCAGGCCGAAGCCGTCAGCCAGCGCCAGTGCCCCGTCCACTGCGCCCGGCGGCGGGATGGCCAGCCCGCCCCGCAGGGCGCGATAGTCGGGATCGGCATACGGCACCGTCACCGACAGGCCGTCCATGGCCCCCCGGGCGATGATGACGACCAGTTTGCTACGGGGACCCCGGGTCTGCGCGGCGCTGCGTCCGGCACAGGCCAGGCCGATCCCGGCCAGGGCTCCGCCCAGTAACAGGCGACGATGGATCTGAAGGGCGTGGGTCATCGGCGCTGGAACTCCGGCGACATCAGGAACAGGGTGATCGCCTCGGGCCGGCTTTCGGCCCGGGCGACGGTTTCGCGGGTGCGCGCCCCCATACGGGAGCCCAGTGCGCTCTCGGCCATGACGACGGGATCCAGCCGGGCCGCCAGCTCCCCGACCGTCCGGGCCCAGTTCAGGCGTTTGACCAGGGCGTCGGGCCCGGCCCAGTCCGCCGCCGTGTCGGGCCAGCCTTCGGGCGAGGGCGGAGCAAAGGGCGGCTGGCCCATCTGCACCAGCGGCTGCTGCAGGCCCGGGATCCGCTGCGGTGAGCTGCCCAGTGCCCGGTGGGTGGAGACGATGAACTCATAGGGGGTTTTCATCTTGGTCGCGGCGGGTGACCAGGCCTCGGGGGCGGCGATCAGGGCCCGGGCGACGACGGCCAGGTCTCCGTCCGACCCGGTCCAGGCCGCCTCAAGCCGGTCGACGAGGCCCGGCGGCGGATCATCGGCGACGAAATGGCCGGCGATCCGGCGGGCCAGCCGACGGGCGGTCTGCGGCTGGCGGGACAGGTCGCGCAGGATGGCCCGGCCCTGGTCGACCCCGCCCGCCGGATAGCGGCGCCCCATCACTGTGCGCTCTCCGGGCTCATGAACCACGGCCCGGAAGGTGAAGCCGTGCTCGCCGGGTTCGCCCGCCAGCAGGGCCGCGCGGCGGCCGCGTGCGCGCCGTTGCCCTCCGGTGTCGGCCGGGGCCGGAACCGACCATCCGGTCAGGGCGCGGGCGAATTCGGTGACATCGGCCTGGGTGTAGCCGGCCTCGCTGCCGACGGTGTGCAGTTCCAGGATTTCACGGGCCAGATTCTCGTTCAGACCGGACTGCCGACGCGTCCCCGCGGGGCTGTTCGGGCCGATCGACTGGACCTGATCGAGGTACAACAGCATGGCAGGGTGGCTCTCGGCCGCCTGGGCCAGGACGTCGAACCGGCCGAAGACATGGGGCCGGATCGCCTCGCGCTCATAGGGGCCGATGAAGACGCCGGCCTGGAATTTACTGGCCGAGGTCGTGAAATGATTGGCCCAGAACAGGGTCCAGCGCTCAGCGAACCCGGCATCCGTCGTGGTCGCCAACCGGGTCCGGGCCAGGAATTCCTGGCCGATCCCCTCGGTCAGAGCCCGACGGCTGTCTCGCTGGGCGGCAAAGGCGGCCTCGGCCGCGGGGTCGGCCATGGTCGGTGCCCGGTCGGCGCGGGCCGGCGGCCCGCCCGGTGCGGGGCGGTCGTCGGGCATGAATTGCCGGACCTCGCGCAGATATGTCTGCAGGGCCGTGACCTGATCACTGGATGTCGGAAACCGGCCGTCCGGCTGCGCTGCACCGCGCGGATCGATCTGGCGCTCCAGCCAGCCTGCCGGATCCACCGCCACGCCGTCGATCTCACCCGGTCTGGCCCCGAGGCCGAAACGGGTCAGGGCGATGGCGGCGGCGTCGCGCGGCGTCGGGGTCATGGACCGGTCTCTCCGGAGGCTGTCTGGATTCAACGGCGTTCACACCCCGATCCGTCGCTGCCCCATGCCGGGCCCGCCCGACCGAAAGCGGGGCGGGCCGGGCCTGGTCCGTCTAGTGCCCCGGCAGGGCCTTCAGATCGGCATCGATGGCGGCGATGATCTCGGCGGTGACGGCACCGTTCGACACCGGGGCCACCTGGGCCAGGGTCATACCCTCGAACTGGGGACGGGCCGGATGCTGCGAGACGCCCGGCAGGTGTTTCTCGACCACGGCGGCTGTGTCGGGATTGGCCAGCAGATCCTTGATGGACGACTCGATCGTCGGCCGGGCCGCCGCGTGGCTGGAATGGTCATGCGCAGAGGCGGTCTGGGCCAGGGCGATTGTGGCCGGGGCGGTTGTGGCCAGCGCCACGGCGGCGGCGGCGGCGATCAGGGCGGGTTTGAACATGGCGGGTCTCCTTGCTGGGGCGGCTAGATGAAACCGGATTGATGTCGGGCTCAAGCCGGAAAGCATGGCGCGGGCCGGCCTGGTCTCAGATCCGGTTCGTCTTCGCCAGTCGCCCCAGATGCAGGGCGCTGGGCCGGGGTGTCCGCGCGAACGTCTCACGATCCACCGCCGACAGGCCGAACGGCATGCCATAGCCCGAGGTCCATTCGAAATTGTCCAGCAGCGACCAGTACAGATAGCTGTGCACCGGGATGCCCTCGTCCAGGCATTGCCGCACCCCGTCCAGGGCGGCGTCGATGAAGGCGATACGCCGCGCGTCGTCGGCCACCGCCACGCCGCTCTCGGTCACATAGATCGGCTTGCCGACCGCCGCATGGGCCCAGCGGATCGTATTGGCCAGGGCCTGCGGATAGAATTCATAGCCCGCCATCGTCATCTCGGCTCCCGACGGGGCGGGCTGCACCCCGTCCTCGCCGACGATGAACCGCGTATAGGTCTGCACCCCGAAGAAGTCGGCATGGGTCCGCGCCACCTCGACCCAGTCGCCGTACAGCTTGCGTTGGTAGACGGCGATCAGGTCCGGATCATTCGACTGAATGTCCTGGGTTGTCAGCGTCACCCCGACCGGCAGATCAGGGCGCACGGCCTTGATCGCATCATAGGCCAGACGGTGGGCCTGCTGCATCAGCGGCGTGGCCACGGCCGGGTCGGCAAAGGCCAGGCGCGAGAAGCGTGGCGAATTCGTCGCCTCGGCCGCTGCGGCAATCGCCGCGCCCGCCGCGCCCCGCGCCGCCTCGGCCTGGGGCATCATATCGACCAGCAGACGGATATTGGCCTCGTTGAAGGTGGTGATCATGTGCAGCCGGTCACCCAGCCGCTCGGCCACCTTGCGGCAATAGCGCGCGAAGATGTCGGGCGAGTCCGCCATCTCGAACCCGCCGCGTTGGGCGAACCACAGCGGGGTGGTGAAATGGTTCAGGGTAAGGATGGGTTTCAGGCCCCGCGCCAGGCAGGCGTCCAGCATCCGGCCATAGTGGTCGAGTTCCGCATTGGAGAAATGGCCCTCGCTCGGCTCGATCCGCGCCCATTCCACGCCGAAGCGGTGGCAGTTGAAGCCCAGGGCCTGGGCCAGGGCGAAGTCCTCGTCGTACCGGTGATAGCTGTCGCAGGCGTCGCCCGAGCGTTCACGGAACATGCTGGGCTTCAGGTTTTCCATCAGCCAGGCGTCGCTGTTCGTATTGTTGCCCTCGCTCTGATAGGCCGAGATCGCCGTGCCCCAGAGGAAGCC
Source organism: uncultured Brevundimonas sp. (assembly GCA_963975385.1). Lineage (GTDB taxonomy): Bacteria > Pseudomonadota > Alphaproteobacteria > Caulobacterales > Caulobacteraceae > Brevundimonas. The sequence continues at coordinate 3 of CAXBHG010000102.1, read as the reverse complement.
TTC
>CAXBHG010000101.1:0-7529 GCA_963975385.1 uncultured Brevundimonas sp. | reverse complement strand
ACCTGGGCCGTAAACTGACCGACGACGCCATTGCCCGCCCGCCGGACGCCGCCGGGGCCGAGAGTCTGCTGTTCGGGCTGGAGCGGGAGCGGGACGCCCTGGGGGCCGTCAACCTGCTGGCCGAGGAAGAGGCCGACGAATACGGGGAACGGCTGAACAGCATGCGGGTGGAGCGGTCCGACCTGACTGGAGCCATCGCCAAATTGCGCGACGGTATCGACGAGCTGAACGCCGAGGGCCGCGAACGGCTGGTCGCCGCCTTCGACATCATCAACGATAATTTCAAGGCCCTGTTCGAGACCCTGTTCGACGGCGGACAGGCCGAACTGAAGCTGGTCGAGAGCGATGATCCGCTGGAGGCCGGGCTGGAAATTTTCGCCTGCCCGCCGGGCAAGCGGCTGTCGGTGATGAGCCTGATGTCGGGCGGCGAACAGGCGCTGACGGCGGCGGCGCTGATCTTTGCCGTCTTCCTGGCCAACCCGGCACCGGTCTGCGTGCTGGACGAGGTCGACGCCCCGCTGGACGACGCCAATGTCGATCGCTTCTGTCGGATGCTGGACGAGATGCGCAACCGCACCGACACCCGCTTCATCGTCATCACCCACAATCCGGTGACCATGAGCCGGATGGATCGCCTGTATGGCGTGACCATGCCGGAGCGCGGGGTTTCGCAACTGGTCAGCGTCGACCTGCACCAGGCCGAAAAGCTGGTCGCCTAGATCCGGCGCGTTGTCGGGTTACGGGCGGCGCGACGGCGGGCCGCGCGCAGGTCGGCGAGCGCCGGACCCAGCAGGCTCCACGGCTCGACGCAGTAGCGGGTGAACAGCCGTTTCGGATCGACGACCAGACGGAACAGCCATTCCAGACCGATCCGGCCCATCCAGCGCGGCGCGGCTTTCTGGACACCGGCCTCATAGTCGAAGGCGGCCCCGACCGACAGGATCACCGCACCCGGCAGGGCGTCGATATTGTCGGCGATCCAGGCTTCCTGGCGCGGCATACCCATGCCGACGAACAGGATATTGGGCTGGAATTCGTTCACGGCCGCCACGACACGGGCATTGTCGGCGCAGCCCGGGGTCGCGTCGAAATAGCCGTGATGGAAGGCGATGGTGGCCCCGGGGGCACGCCCGTTCAGGCTCTGGGCCGCGCGTTCAGCGACGCCGGGGGCCCCGCCGACATACATGACGCGCCAGCCCTCGCGATTGGCCAGGCTCCAGAAATGCTCGCGCCAGTCCAGATAGGTACAACGATGGAACGGACGGCTGGACAGACCCAGCAGCCGGGCGAACCAGACCAGGGGCGTTGAATCCAGCTGGGTCAGGTCGGCGCGCTGGAAGAAGCGTCGCAGCCCCGGATCGCGACGGATCAGATACAGGCTGTGCAGGTTGTGGTTGGCGACGACGGACTTGCGCCCCGCCCGAACCCAGCGTTCGACATGGTGCATGACCTCCTCGGGCCGGACCAGATCGACAGGCTCGCCGAGCAGGGTGACGGTCTCTTCGGGACGCCTGCGGGTGCGGAACAGGCTGCGCGCGACGCGGCGCCGGTCCGGCAGGGCCGCCGCGAGATCAAAGCCTGTGCGCTCGTGAAACATGAGGCCACGCTACAGCAGGTGTCTGTAAGCGAGGTTTTCGAAGGCGGTTAACCGCGGGTTGTCGTCCGGTCCGCCGTCGCCTCGACCAGATCGGCCAGCCGGGCGGCCGCGTCGGGCAGGGCCACGGACCGGGCCCCGGCCGACATGGTCGCCAGCCGGGCCGGGTCGGACAGCACGGCGGCGAGGGCGGCCGTCAGGGCCTCCACGCTCGCGTCATCCTCGAGGATCATCACCGCCCCGCCGGCCTCGACCAGACTGCCGGCGTTGAAGCGCTGGTGGTCGTCCATGGCGATCTTCAGGGGGATCAGTACCGACGGCAGGGCCGCCACGGCCAGTTCCGAACAGGTCGAGGCCCCGGCCCGGCCGATGACCAGATGGACCGACGACAGGCGCGCGGCCATGTCGGTGAAGAAGGGGGCGACCTCGGCCTTGATCCCCGCGTCACGATACAGGGCCTGGGCTGCCTCCAGCGTTTCGGGACGCGACTGCTGCTGCACCACCAGCCGGGCGCGCAGGGTCGGCGGCAGGGCGGCCAGGGCGCGGGGCGCGACCTCGGACAGGATGCGGGCCCCCTGGCTGCCGCCGGTGATCAGGATACGGATCGGCCCTTTCACGGTCGGGGCCTTGTAGGGCCGGTCGAACAGGGCGCGGATGTCCGGCCGAACCGGATTGCCGACCAGATGGACCCGGGACGCCAGCGGGGCCGGAACCCGCTCCAGCACCGGAAAGGATGAGGCGAGCGCCTTCACATGCGGGGCCAGCATGCGGTTGGTGCGACCGAGGACGGCGTTCTGTTCGTGCAGCAGGGCGGGGCGGCCCTGGCTGATCGCCGCCAGCAGGGCCGGGGCCGAAGGATAGCCACCGAAGCCGACGGCGACGTCCACATCCAGCCGGCTGAAGGCCGAGCGCGCCTGCAGCACACCGCGGCCTATGGCCAGTCCGGCCTTCCCGAGTCCGATCGGCCCGGAGCCGGTGGCGGCGTCCAGCGCCAGCCGTTCCTCGGCGGGAAAGGCGGTCGCGTACTGTTCGCCGCGCCGGTCGGTGGCCAGGACGATGCGCCAGCCGCGACCGGCCAGTTCGCGGGCCAGGGCCTCGGCCGGGAACATATGACCGCCGGTACCTCCGGCGGCGACGACACAGACTCTCGACGACATGGACACTCCGGGATTGCCCCGCCTCCTTACGTCACGCGCGCGGCCGTGCCGAGGGCGGACTGGGGATTCAGGGCAGAAGGCGGCGGCGCTGCGGCAGGCTGGTACCCGGCTCATAGGCACCGGGGCGACGCCGGGTCAGGGCCAGGGCAAAGCCCATGGTCAGCCCCATGGCCAGCATCGACGAGCCACCATAGCTGATGAAGGGCAGGGTCATCCCCTTGGTCGGGATCAGGTTCAGGTTCACCGCCACATTGATACAGGCCTGCAGGCCGATCAGGATGAACAGGCCGGCGGCGGCCGTCTGTTCGAACGGATCATTCAGCTTCATGGCCCGGCTCATGCCGCGCAGGACGATGAAGGCGTACAGGCCGATCATCAGCAGTGACAGGACCAGGCCGAACTCCTCGGCCCCGACGGAATAGATGAAGTCGGTATGCAGGTCGGGGACGTGGCGTTTCATCACCCCCTCGCCCACCCCGCGCCCGACCAGACCGCCGGCGCGGATGGCCTCGGAGGCACGGTCGACCTGGTGGGTGTCCTCGACTCCCGGCGAGATGAATTTGGCCAGACGTGTGCGCACATGTTCGAACAGGAAATAGATCGACAACACGCCCGCCAGCACCATGCCCCCCAGCACCGCCATCCATTTCAGCGGCACGCCGGCCATGAAGAAGACGGCCATGAAGGTGGTGGTGATCAGCAGGGTCTGGCCGATATCCGGCTGGATCAGAAGCAGGAAGACCGTGGCGGCATAGAAGCCGAAGGCGATGGAGACGCCGGGCACGCCCTGGCCCTTCTGGGTCTCGGCGAACATCCAGGCGGCGAAGACGATCAGGGCCGGCTTGGCGAATTCGGACGGCTGCAGGCTGAACGGGCCCAGATTGATCCAGCGCGCCGCGCCCTTCACCGTGTCACCGATGAAGGGCAACAGGGCCATGACCACCAAGGCTCCGCACAGGGCCAGCACCGCGATCCGCCGCACGCCGCGCGGCGACAGCAGGGAGGTGGTCAGCATGGTGGCCAGACCGGCCGAGGCGAAGACGATCATCCGCCACGAATAGTGGAACGGGTCGGTGATCGACTCATCGGCAAGAATGGCCGCCGGGCTGGAGGCGAAGCTGAGCGCCACGCCCAGCCCCATCAGACCCAGCGCCGCCCCCAGCAGGCCGCGATCGACGGTCCAGAACCATTTGGCGATCGGGCCCTGGTCGTTGCGCGAGAAGGCGGGCGTATAGCCGTGGGTCATGCGCCGGCCGCCGGGGTCGCGCCCAGCGCCAGGACCGCAGCGCGGAAAGCCTCGCCCCGGGCCTCGAAGTCCGGATACTGGTCGAAGCTGGCGGCGGCGGGCGACAGCAGGACGACCTGCGGCCCGTCGGTCTCGGCGACCTCGGCCGCGTCGGCGGCGGCCTGGGCCACGGCGCTGGCCATGTCGCCGCTGATCTGGTGCGACACGCCGGACAGGGTGCGGGCAAAATCGGGGGCCGCCTCGCCGATCAGATAGGCCCGGGCGATGCGGGGGAACAGGTCGGCCAGATCCTCGATCCCGCCGGTCTTGGCCCGGCCGCCGGCGATCCAGAACACCGACGGATAGCTGAGCAGCGCCTGCCGCGCGGCGTCGGTATTGGTGGCCTTGGAATCGTTGATGAAGCGCACATCGCCGAGGGTGCCGACGGTCTCCATCCGGTGGGCGAGGCCGGGGAAGGTCATCAGGCCTTTCGCCGCCACGGCGCGCGGCACGCCCAGGGCCCGGGCCGCGCCCCAGGCGAAGGCCGCGTTCTGGGCGTTGTGACGGCCCGGCAGGGACCGGGCCCCGATCAGGCTGGCGACGGGGTCTCCGGCGATGCTGAGCACGCCGTCTGCGACGCGGATCTCGGCGGCGACCTCGGTCGAGACGGTGCGCACGTGCCGCCCGGCAGCCGAAAGGGTGGCGGCAATGCCGCGACTGCTGTCGTCATCGAGACTCACCAGGGCGACGGCCTGTGGCCCCATCGCCTGGAACAGCCGCGCCTTGGCCGCGACATAGCCGTCCATCCCGCCGTGGCGGTCCAGATGGTCGGGGCTGATATTGGTCAGGATGGCCACGTCGGGGGCAAAGCCGGTGGTCAGGTCCAGCTGGTAGCTGGACACCTCGATCACATAGACCGCGTCCGCCGTCGGGGCCGGCAGGGCCAGCACGCCGATACCGATATTGCCGCCGACGTGGACGGTCATCCCGGCCTGTTTGAGCACCCAGCCGATCAGGGCCGTCGTGGTCGACTTGCCGTTGGTGCCGGTGATCGCCACGACCCTCGGCCGGTCGCTTTCGGGCAAGGCGGCGATGGCGCGGGCGAACAGTTCGATGTCGCCGATCACCTCGACCCCCGCCGCCTTCGCCTTGCCCACCGTCCAGTGCGGCTCGGGGTGCGTCAGGGGCGCGCCCGGCGACAGGACCAGGGCGGCGAAGCCCGACCAGTCGGCCACGGTCAGGTCCGCGACATCGAAACCCTCGGCCTCGGCCTGCATACGGCTGGAGACACTGTCATCCCACAGTACCGGCACGGCCCCGCCGGCCTTCAGCGCGCGCGCCGCCGTGATCCCCGACCGTCCCAGGCCGAAGACCGCGATGCGCCGCCCTTCGAAACCGGGAACGGGGATCATGGCGCTATCGCAGCTTCAGCGTGGCCAGACCGGCCAGGGCCAGCATGGCCGAGACGATCCAGAAGCGGATCACCACCGTCGATTCCGGCCAGCCCAGCTTTTCGAAATGGTGGTGGATCGGGGCCATCAGGAAGATGCGCTTCTTCGTGGCCTTGAAATACGCCACCTGGATCATGACCGAGGCAGCCTCGATCACGAACAGACCGCCGACGATGCCCAGAACCAGCTCATGCTTGGTCGCCACGGCGATCGCGCCCAGCGCCCCGCCCAGGGCCAGGGAGCCGGTGTCGCCCATGAAGATCTTGGCCGGCGGGGCATTGTACCAGAGGAAGCCGGTGCCGCCGCCGATGATAGCCGCGCAGAACACCGCCAGCTCGCCCGCGCCGGGCACGTGGTGGATCTGCAGATATTCCGAGAAGATGAAATTCCCGACCAGATAGGTGATCACGCCGAAGGCGGCGGCGGCCATCATCACCGGCACGATGGCCAGGCCGTCGAGGCCGTCAGTCAGGTTCACCGCATTGGAGAAGCCGACGATCGTGAAGGCGGCGAACACGACATAGAACCAGCCGATGTTCAGCAGCACCGCCTTGAAGAAGGGGAAGGCGATCGAGGTTTCCAGATTGGGCGTGGTCGGCGAGGCCGTCATCCACATCACGGTCAGGATCCCGGCGACCACGGCGATGGCGGTCTGGGCCAGCAGCTTCTGTTTGGAGGACAGGCCGGCCGAGGTCTGTTTGGTGACCTTGGCATAGTCATCGATGAAGCCCAGCACCCCGAAGGCCGCCGTCACCAGCGACACGATCCAGATATAGGGATTGGTCAGGTCGCCCCAGAGGAAGACGGCCACGGCGATGCCGGCCAGGATCATCAGCCCGCCCATCGTCGGGGTGCCGACCTTGGACAGGTGGCTGACGGGACCGTCGGCACGGATCGGCTGGCCCTTGCCCTGTTTGGTGCGCATCCAGGCGATGAAGCGACTGCCCATGGCCACTGCCACGATCATGGCCGTGGCCATGGCCAGGGCGACCCGCACCGTCTGGTACTGGACCAGATTGAGCAGCGGGTAATCCTGAGCGACATCCGCGTAGTAGAGGTAGAGCAGGTAGAACATCAGACGCTCCCTATTGCGTCGTTGAACCGGGCGTCGTGGCGGCGTTCGAGGTCGGCCAGGGCGGCGGCGACCAGAGACGCCTTCGATCCGTTGGAGCCCTTGACCATGACCACGTCACGGGGGTTCACCAGATCATCGGCGTGTTCAGCCAGTTCGGCGGCGGTGGCGAACCACAGGCCGCGACGCTCGGGCGCAACAGTATCGTAGAGGTGGCGCATCTGCGGTCCGGCGGCATGGACCACATCGATGGCGGCGGCCTCGATCACCTCGGCCAGCCCCTCGTGCAGGGCGCGCGACTGATCACCCAGTTCCAGCATGTCCGACAGGACGATGACACGGCGACCACCCGGCGCGACGGCGCGCGCGCCGAGGCTGAGGAAACCGGCCCGCATCGACAGCGGATTGGCGTTGTAGCTCTCGTCGATCAGGGTGAAGGCCCCACCCGCGACATTGACACTGCGGATCTGGCCACGCCCGGCCAGGGGTTCGAAGTCCGACAGGGCGGCCAGCGCCGTCTCTACCGGCACGTCCAGCGCCTCCAGCATCAGGATCACGGCCAGGCAGTTCAGCCCCCAGTGAAAGCCCGACTGACGCAGGTTGAAATGGTGGGTGCGGCCGCGCACCTCGGCCGAGACCCGGGCCCCGTCCGGGCCGGGCCTGAAATCGATCAGCCGCGCGTCATGACCCGGCTCGGACCCGAAGGTGGCGATACGGGCCCCGGCGCGCAGGGCGGCCTGGTGCAGCATCGGCTCCCAGGGATTGTCGCCGTTGATGACCGCGACGCCGCCGGGGCCGAGACCTTCGAAGATGGCCGATTTCTCGCGCGCCACGCCGGTTTCGCCGTCGCTGAAGCCCTCGATATGGACCGGGCCGACCGTGGTCACGCAGGCGGCATGGGGCTGGACCATCCGGCTCAGCGGTCCGATCTCGCCGGGCGCATTCATGCCGATCTCGAACACGGCCCGTTCCGTTGAGGCCGGCATCCGGGCCAGGGTCAGGGGCACGCCGATATGGTTGTTGTAGCTCT
>CAXBHG010000100.1:0-7559 GCA_963975385.1 uncultured Brevundimonas sp. | reverse complement strand
CCGTGCTTCTGCTGCAGCTGGTCGGTGACGCGGAAGACGCCGCCGAAATAGCCGGTGTCCTCGCCGAACGACAGGACGTTCGGATCCTCGGCCATCTTCACATGCAGGGCCGAGTTCAGCGCCTGGATCATGTTCATGGGCGCGATATCGGGCTGCACGGCGGCGGTCTCTTTATTGGCTGTGTCGCTCATGGTCAGACCCCGACCTCGCGGCGTTGCTCGACCAGACGCCAGTCCTCGGTCGCGAACACCTCCTCGAACATCGTCTTCACCGACGGGCGCGACTGGCCCAGGGTGCCGATGGCCTCGGACTCCTTGCCGGCGGCGCGAACCTGTTCGACGGCCTCGGCCTCGGCCTGGGTCTGCTGATCATCGGACCATTCGCCCAGGGCGATCAGATGCTGTTTCAGCCGGGCGATCGGATCGCCCAGCGGCCATTTGTCGTGCTCATCGGCCGGGCGGTAGCGGCTGGGGTCGTCCGAGGTCGAGTGCGGGGCCCCGCGGTAGGTGAACAGCTCGATCACCGTCGCGCCCTGGTTGGTGCGGGCCCGTTCCTCGGCCCACTGGGTCGCGGCCCAGACGGCCAGGAAGTCGTTGCCGTCGACGCGCAGGGCCGGCAGGCCATAGCCGATGGCCTTGGAGGCGAAGGTCGTCTCCAGCCCGCCGGCGATGCCCATGAAGGAGCTGATGGCCCACTGGTTGTTGACGATATTGAGGATGACCGGGGCGCGATAGACGCTGGCGAAGGTCAGGGCGTTGTGGAAATCGCCCTCGGCCGTGGCTCCGTCACCGATCCAGCTGATGGCGACCTTGTCGTCGCCCTTGTAGGCGCTGGCCATGGCCCAGCCCACGGCCTGGGGCACCTGGGTGCCCAGATTGCCGCTGATGGTGAAGAAGCCGTAGTCCCTGGCCGAATACATGATCGGCAGCTGCCGGCCCTTGATGGGGTCGGACGCGTTCGAATAGATCTGGTTCATCATATCGACCAGCGGATAGCCGCGGGCGATCAGCAGGCCCTGCTGGCGATAGGTGGGGAAGCCCATGTCCTCGCGCGACAGGATCATGCCCTGGGCGACGGCGATGGCCTCTTCCCCCGTGCATTTCATATAGAAGCTGGTCTTGCCCTGGCGGTGGGCGCGATGCATCCGGTCGTCGAAGGCCCGGGTCAGGATCATCGCCTTCAGCCCCTTGCGCAGGGTGTCGGCATCCAGCTTCGGATTCCACGGACCCACGGCCTGGCCCTCATCGTCCAGAACCCGGACCAGCCGGAAGGCGTGGTCACGCATCTCATACGGCGTGGTCGACACGCCGGGCCGGTCGACGGCCCCGGCCGGATCCAGCTGCAGATGCGAAAAGTCGGTCGGGTCTCCCGGCCGGCCCGAAGGCTCCGGCACCCGAAGCGACAATGGTTGGCTGTTCCTGGTCATGCGTCCTGCCGTCTGTTGATCCGACCGCTTTTCCTCGAAGGCGCCCATTAGCATGAGACGTCGCCGTTGGCTCGCTCAAATTCGACCTTGCACAAGGCCGTTTTCGGGTATTTTATTGCGCCAGAATATCAATAGGAGAAACGCATTGGCGGACGAACTGGATCCCGTTGACGCCCGAATTCTCGACATCCTGCAACAGGACGCCGGACTCTCGGTCGCCGACGTCGCCGAGCGGGTCGGACTCTCGGCCTCGCCATGCTGGCGCCGGATCAAGAGACTGGAGGACAGCGGCCTGATCCGCAAGCGGGTCACCCTGCTGAACGCCGCCATGCTGGGCCTGGACTTCGAGGTCTATGCCATCGTCAAGCTGAACCTGCCGTCGCGGGACAACCTTGATCTGTTCGAGACCGCCGTCGCCGGCTGGCCCGAGGTCGTTCAGTGCGCCACCATCACCGGGCGCGAGGACTATGTGCTGCGGATCATCACCTCGGACATGCATGCCTTCGACAGCTTCCTGCGCAACAAGCTGCTGACCCTGGGCATCGTCTCGGACTGCGAGAGCCATATCGTCACCCGGGGCGTGAAGAATGTGACCGCCCTGCCGCTGGGCATCGTCACCCCGCACGTCAGCTGAGCCCCATTACCGATCCTTGAGTTGGCGGAAGCCGCCGCCCGGCGGATAGTCGCTACAAAGCTTGAGGGGAACGTCATGCGCCTTGCCGCCGCCATCGTATTCGCGGGCGTCCTGTCCGCCGCCACGCCCGGTCTGACGCAGGACGTGGCCGAAACCGATGTCGCCGCCTTCGTGAGGCTGCGCGCCGAGGGGGTTGCGGCGGCCAATGCCGACGACCTGGAGACAGCGGCGGCGCGGCTGGCCGAGGCCGATACACGCATTCCCAACCATCCCGGACTGATGTTGATGCGGGCGCGACTGGCGGTCGGGGCCGGTCAAACTGAAGAAGCGCTGGCCCTGGCAAGGCGCTACGCCGACGCCGGGCTGGTGGTGGACCTGGCCGGCGACCGGGCGCTGTCGACCCTGGCGGGGCAGCCGGGGTTCGACGCCCTCCTCGCGGGGCTTGAGGCCAACCGCGCGCCGGTCGGGGCCGACCGGTTGATGACTCGGGCGGCGATTCCCGGCGGTGGCCTGGTCGAGAGCGTGGCGCGGGACCAGGCCCGCGGACGCTGGCTGGTGGCCATGGTCCGCGACCGGACCATTGTGGCGCTGGACGATGCGGGCGGGATCAGCCCCTTCCTCGCGCCGGACGACTCGATCGGGGGCGTGCTGGGTCTGGCCGTGGACGGGCCGGCCGGGGTGCTGTGGGCGGCGACCGCGCCCCTGCCCCCGGCGGTGCATGGCCGGCCCGCCGATGCGCCGCCCCTCGTCAGCGCCCTGCTGATGATCGACGCGGCCAGCGGGCGGGTGCTGGCCCGCTATCCCGCCCCGCGCGCCGACCGAATGCTGGGCGACGTAACCCTGGCACCGGACGGGACGGTCTATGTCGCCGGCGACGACCTGTTCCAGCTGAGGCCGGGCGGCGACGCCCTGGCGGTGCTGGTGCCGGCGGGCCGGATGCGCTCGCCGCAGGGAATGGTCGTGACGCCGGACGGGGCGGCCCTGATCACGGCGGACTATTCGTCCGGCCTGTGGCGGGTCGACCGGGCGAGCGGCGCGGCGATGCGGCTCGAGGCCCCGGCCGACGCCAGCCTGGTCGGTATCGACGGCCTGATCTCCGACGGGCGGTTTCTCTATGCGCTGCAGAACGGCACGGCACCGCAGCGGGTGCTGAGGTTGACGCCGGACGCGGCCTGGCACCGGATCGCGGCGGTGGAGGTGCTGGCCGCCAATCTGCCGCAGATCGATGAACCCACGACGGGACTGGTCCACAACGGCGAACTGGTGTTCGTATCGCGGTCGCAGTGGAGCGATTTTGACGGAGACGGGATGCCGCGCGCGGACTCGCCCGAGCCAGCGCTGATCTCCCGTCTGCGGCTGGACTAACGGGGACAAGACAATGATCGAAATGGTGATCGACGCCCGTCGCAAGGACCTCGGGGGATTCGAGGTCGGACGTATCCTGCCCTTCCATGCCCGGCGCATGATCGGCCCCTTCATCTTCCTGGACCAGATGGGACCGGCCGAGTTCGCGCCGGGGGCCGAGGCGATCAATGTGCGCCCGCATCCGCACATCGGCCTGTCGACCCTGACCTATCTGTTCGAGGGCGAGATCATGCACCGGGACAATACCGGCGTGACCCAGGCCATCCGCCCCGGCGAGGTCAACTGGATGACGGCCGGCAAGGGCATCGTCCATTCCGAGCGCACCGATCCGCTGAAGCGGTCGACCGGCGGCCCGATGCACGGGATGCAGGCCTGGATCGCCCTGCCCGACGAGGCCGAGGACTGCGATCCCGGCTTCTTCCACCACGGCGAGGCTGACCAGCCGACCTACGAGAACGGCGGCCTGTTCGCCCGTCTGGTGGCCGGCGAGGCCTATGGCACCCGGGCCGCGGTCAGGACCTCCTCGCCGCTGTTCTATGTCCACTGGGAGCTGCAGGCCGGGGTGCGCACCGCGCCGCCGCCGGGCCGGGGCGCCGGCGGCATGAGCGAACGCGCCCTCTATGTCGCCCGGGGCATGATCGAGGTCGGCGACCAGACCTTCCACCGCGGCCAGATGATCGTGCTGGAACCCCACGCCGAACCGACCATCAAGGCGCTGGTGCCGTCGACCGTCATGGTCATGGGCGGTGAGCCGGTGGGCGAACGGCTGATCTGGTGGAATTTCGTCGCCTCGTCCCAGGCCCGGATCGATGCGGCCAGGGCCGACTGGAAGGCGGGCCGGATGAAACTGCCCCGGGACGATGCGGAAGAGTTCATCCCCCTGCCCGAGGACGCCGCCGTCACCACCCGGTCCGAGCCGGTCCAGCCGCCGCCGACCCACCCGGTCTGACCGGGCACCGTCTCAGGCGGGTCCGGTCGGCGGGCGGCTGTCGCCATCCTCAAGGCAGGAGATATGGCTGACGCCGCTGGCCCGCAGGGCCTCGTCATTGCTGCGCCCGTGCAGACCCAGGACCATGATGTTGCGGCTGTGTTTTCGCGCGGCCTGGATCAAACCGCCCAGCCCCGCCGGGCTCCCGCCGGAGCGGGGCACATTGATCGTCAGCCCGCTGAACGGATGTTCGCGCATGGCGCGGGCCAGCAGGGCGGCATTGCTGACCTGAAGCAGCAGGCTGCGAAAGAAGGGGCGCACCATGGCGACCGTCTCGCCCAGCCGCCCCGAAGGCACGCCGGCATCCAGCCCGTCGATCTCGAGGATCACCACCTGACGCATCAGGTCGGCGACCGGCGCACAGCGGTCAAGGACCGCGATACGGGGCCGCGCCGCCGACAGGGTCGAGAAGGACAGCGGAACCACCAGGGCGAAAACGGCACCCTCGCGCCGGTATTCCTCAAGCAGGGGCAGCAGGAAATCCAGGGTGGCCCGGTCGATCATTTCCAGCTCGGACTGGTTGTCGATCAGCGACGTCTGCCGCAGGTCGCGGGCGATCCGGAAGGCGCTGATCGTTCCCTGGTCCAGCCGCCAGACCGGAACCACCTCCAGTTCAATATCGATCAGGTTGCCTGAGCGCGTCGCCACCCTGGCCGTATGCCGCCGTCCGGCCAGTGGGGGCTTCCAGGCGCTGGGATCGAGCGGCCGGGGCGTCCGGCCACCAACAGCGGAGGCCGTGGACTGAACAGGCCGCGGCGCGAATGGATCAATCCGCTCGCAGACCAGGTTGGGCCCGTCCAGGGCCGCGACCCGGGTCAGGACCACGTCCTCGTCGGCGCTGCGGCCGAGGAAGAAGGTCAGCAGGTCGCGCAGCACCTCGGAACACAGCACCTGGGCCTCGTAGGAATCGACCGAGACGATGGCCGACAGGAAGGTGGTCTCGTCGATACGCAGAAAGACGTCCGGCGGGGGCAGGCGGCGGGCCAGGGCGCGCTCGGCCGCTTCCCAGACCTGGTCCCGCTTGCCGGCCCAGCGGGCCCCCAGCGAATTGCGGATCGGTTCCAGCGAGAGGGCAAACACCCGCCCCTGTTCAGGCAGTTTCGCCTCGATCACGCGATCAAGCTGGTCCTGCCGTTTGTGGCCGAGGGCCGTCAGGGACACGAGGGTGGGCACGCGGGGAATCCCCGAAGATTGGAACGACCCCCCTGTCTAGGACTCAAGCCTTGCTCAAGACTTACAGCCAAGCTGCGTAGATAACCCGTCGAAAAATCCCCGCAGGGCGGCATTGACCGCCTCCGGCCGCTCCTGCTGGATCCAGTGGCCCGCACCGGGGACGACGATCCGGTCGCGCAGGTCGGTGACCCAGTCGGCCATGCCCGCCTCATGCGCCCCGGAATAGTGGCGCACCGGGTCACGCTCGCCGACGATGAACAGGGCGGGCGGGTGGATCTTCTGCCCCTGCAGGAAGGCGGTCAGCGACCAGTTCAGATCCATGGCCCGGTACCAGTTGACCGGCCCCTCGAACCCGCCGGCGGTGAAGGCCGCGACATAGGCGGCGAAATGCTCCGGGCGCATCCACGGCGGCAGGGTGGCGCGGTCGGGCACCTGCTCCAGCATCGACACCCCCGGCGGCAGGAAGCCGGTCGACTGGTCGGCGTCGGCCGTGGCCCCGTCATAGGACCAGAACATCTTGCGCAGGGCCGTGGCCGGATCGGCGTCGAACGCCAGATGGGCGTCGGGGGCCTGAAGCCGGTTGATATAGAGGTCGCCCAGACCGGCCCGTTTCGACAGCACGGCCATGGCCGGGGTCGGGGGGCCACCCGGCCGACGCGGCTGGAACGGCACCGACAGGCCGGCCACCGCCCGGAACAGGTCGGGTCGCAGCAGGGCACAGTGCCAGGCCACCGGCGCGCCCCAGTCGTGGCCGACGACGAAACACTCGGTCTCGCCCAGGGCCCGCACCAGATCGACCATGTCCCCGACCAGATGCAGGGCCGTGTAATTCTCCGCCCCCGCCGGCTTGTCGGTGCCGCCATAACCGCGCATGTCGGGAGCCACGGCATGATAGCCGGCCGCCGCCAGGGCCTCGACCTGGGCCCGCCAGCTGATCCCCAGTTCGGGAAAGCCGTGGATCAGCAGCACCAGGGGTCCGGTCCCGGCCTCGAGGATCTGTTGGGTCAGGCCGTCGGTTTTCAACTGCCGCGTCTGCATCGGGCCTCCGTCAAGAGTAGCGCCGGGCGCGGCATTGTGATTTGTGCCGCTCATGACCCGCCTGACTTCATTCGCGGACGGTACGGCCGTTCCCATCCTCGGCCAAGGGACCTGGGAGCTGGGCGACAGTCCCGGGACCCGGGACGCCGAAATGCGCGCCCTGTCGCGCGGCCTCGACCTGGGCCTGACCGTGGTCGACACGGCCGAGATCTACGGCAACGGCCAGTCCGAACGGCTGGTCGGCGAGGTCATCGCCGGGCGCCGCGACGAGGTGTTTCTGGTCTCCAAGGTCAAGCCGGACAATGCCAGCGAGATGAAGATGATGCTGGCCTGCGAGAAGTCGCTGGAGCGGCTCGGCACCGACCGGCTGGACCTGTATCTGCTGCATTGGGAGAGCCGGTTCCCGCTGGAGGAGACGGTGGCCGCGTTCGAGGAACTGGTCGACGAGGGCATGATCCGCCGCTGGGGCGTCAGCAACCTGGACATCAGGGCCATGCGCAAGCTGATGAAGATCGAGGGCGGCGACCAGTGCGCCGCCAACCAGGTCCTGTATCACCCCGGCTCGCGCGGCATCGAGTTCGACCTGCTGCCCTGGTGCAATGCCCGCGACATGCCGGTGATGGCCTATTCGCCGCTGGGGCGCGGCAGGCTGCTGGACGAGCCGGTGCTGAAACAGATCGCCGACCGCCACGACGCCACCCCGGCCCAGATCGCCCTGGCCATGGTGCTGCGTCAGGACGGGATCATCGCCATCCCCAAGGCCTCGAGCGTCGCGCACGTCGAGCTGAACGCCGCGGCCCTGGAGATCCGGCTGGACGACGAGGACATCGCGGCGCTGGACCGCGCCTTCCCGCCCCCGACGTCGGAACAGCCGCTGGACGTGATCTAGGGCGAGGGCGGGGGTCGTCCCTGTCGGACAGGAAGATCGCCGTTCG
>CAXBHG010000099.1:0-7561 GCA_963975385.1 uncultured Brevundimonas sp. | reverse complement strand
AGAATTCTGGCGATCTCGTCAGGCGGACGGATGGACAGCGGCATGCTGCTGCGCACGGCCCTGGCCTTCGGAGCAGACGACGCCCTGCCCAAGCCGCTGCACGCGGACACCCTTACCAAAACCGTTGCCCGGCTTCTGGCCACACCGGCCGCGAAAGGCTCCGAAACCCGCACCCAGGCTGGTTGAAACAGTCGTCAGATGTCGATCACCAGATCATCATCGGGGGGGGACGGGTTCGCGCTCGCCGGCACCTCCAACAGCCATTTTACCCGCTTGAGAAACTCGTCCGGCCGAAACGGCTTGGTCAGATAGGCTGACGCGCCCGAGCCCATGGCGCGTTTGATGTCGCCCACGGTCCGCAGTGAGGTCAGCATCAGCACCGGGATGTTCTGATGCACCTTGTGACGTCGCAACTGCTCCAGCACCTCAATGCCGTTGAGAACGGGCATCATCGTGTCAAGAACGATGACGTCGGGCCGAAACCCGTCAGCGGTCCTGAGAGCCTCATCACCGTTCGTCGCCACCGCGACGGTCATCCCGTCCGCCTCTAGCGTCTGACGCGCCATGGCCGCCAGGTAGCGGTCATCGTCAGCAACAAGAACCTTGGGGGAGGGCAACGACGAAACTCCGGAAGCGGTCACGACCAACAGTGGGCGTGCGAGGTCCAACTGCTTTTAACCATGAACCATGAACAGTCCCTTGCGACCGCACCGCTCAGTCGGGAATCCAGGAGCGCGTATAGTCATCCAGCCAGGTCAGGTCGTCCCGCGCCAGCACATCATTGACCATCGCCAGCAGGGCCTCGGCCCGTATGGGCTTGCAGACATAGCCGATCGCACCCGCCTGTTTGGCGGCGACGACGTGGTCGATGCCGCTGGAGGCGGTCAGCATCAATATCCGGACGTCTTCCCAGCCCGTAGCCGACCGCAACAGCCGCAACAGGGTGAGGCCGGGGATGTCCGGCAGACCGAGGTCGAGCAGCACCAGGGCCGGCGGGCGCTCGGCCAGCCGGGCCAGGCCGTCTGCCCCCGTCGGAACGGTCGTTACCCGGCGACCATCGCCGGACAGGACCTCCACCAGGAGCTCCCGAATGAAGGCGTCATCGTCGATGACCAGGATTTCGACGCCGGCGGCATCCGCCTCCGCCGGCCCGGGCACGGTGTCCGAAGCCTGCGACGGCGCACGGGCCATCCGTCGCACGGCCTTGAGCAAGGCTTCCGGCTCCAGCGGCTTGTCGACCCAGACGGCTCCCAGGGCCTCGACCTCCAGCCGATCTTCCGAGGAAGACCAGGCGGTCAGCATGATGACCGGAATGCCGGCCGTCGCCGGCCGTCTCCGAATTTGTCTGAGGGCATCGCGGCCCGAGACCTCGGGCATGGCGAAGTCCATGATCATCAGCGCCGGCCCGAGAGCATTGGCCTTGGCAACGCCCTCTGCGCCGCCTGAGGCCAGCTCAACCCGATAGCCGGCACCGGCGAGGTGAATCCGGGCCAACTCCCGCATGACCGGATCGTCGTCGACGACCAGAATCAGCGGAGCCTCCGAAGCGCCGCCCGTTACCGGCCCTTCGATCTCAGGTGACAAGGGTCACCGGTTGGTTCGGGGGGACGGTCGCCGCCGCAGCGCGTGTCCGCTGTCCGGGGGAGCGACCCGTCAGGCCGGCCCTGGCTCGGGCCGCGGCGACATTGGCGTCACGCCCCCCGAGGGGGCTGCCCCCGGCAATGATGAACTGGAGCACAGATAACTCTTGAATCGCGCCGTCGCCTCCAAGCGACCGATCTCTGTCAGTAGCCCAACCGTCACGATGAGACGAGGGCTGCAATCATCGTTTCTATAGCCGGTGTGAGGTCCCGGCTGTCGGGTCCCGTGGCCAGGGCCTCTTTTGCCTCGGCTTCAAGGGCAAAGGCCGCGGCCGAGACCGCATCGAAGCCGAGGCTGCCGGAGGTGCCGGCGATGGAATGGGCCAGGGCGAGGATCGACCTTGTACGTTCCGGCTCTTCCAGCCCCTGCATCCGCCCGAACTCGGTCGCGAACGTCGACATCTGGAAGCGGTAACGGCCCTTCAGCGCGGCAAACGGATCACTGGCCTCGGTCGGGTCCTGCGCAGCCGCTGCCTGTCCGGTCAGGGCCCCGACCCGGGATAGAACCGCGAACAGGTCCTCGGTCCGGACCGGTTTGGTCAGGTGCTCGTCCATGCCGGCGGCCCGACACTCAGCGACCTGTTCAGCCATGACATTGGCCGTCAGGGCCACGATGGGAATGGTCTCGGCCCCGTTGCCCAGCCGCCGGATCAGGCGGGTCGCTTCAAGACCGTCCATGCCCGGCATCTGTACGTCCATCAGGACAACATCAAACGCCGGGTCGGACTCGAGCAGCGCAAGGGCCGCATCCCCGGACGTCACACCCTTTATCTGGTGCCCGGCGCGCGACAGCAGGATGTCGATGAGCTCAAGGTTGGCCTCCACGTCGTCGACGGCGAGGATGTTCAGGCTTCGAACCGTCGGGGTCCCCCCTGCGACGGCCGGGGCCGGCACCGCCACGGGGGCGGTGGCGGCCGTATAGGGCAGGCTCAATATCGCCGTGGTACCGACACCCGCCGTGCTCTCCAGTCGTACACCGCCCCCCATCAGCTGCGCCAGGGAATGACTGATCGAAAGACCCAGCCCCGTGCCGCCGAACCGGCGCCCGACCGAGGCATCCGCCTGGGTGAAGGCCTGAAACAGCTGGGACAGTGCCTCCGGCGCAATACCGATCCCGGTATCGATAACGCGCAGTTCCAGCATCGACCCGGTCAGGCTGACCTCGAGCCGAACCGATCCGGTCTGGGTAAATTTGGCTGCATTGCCGAGCAGGTTCAGCAGGATCTGACGGGTGCGTTGCTCATCACCCATGATCCAGTGTGCTACGTCACCGGCAAACTCCACGGCGAAGGTCAAACGGTCTCCCACCCCGCTTCGCGTCAAATCCATAACGTCCAGCACCAGGGCGTGCAGGTCGAAGGGACGGTGGTCCACCGTCATCTTGCCGGCCTCGATCTTCGAGAAGTCCAGAATGTCGTCGATCAAGACCGCCAGGCCCCGCCCGGCCGTGCGGATCCGGTCGACGCAGCGCGTCTGGTCCTTTGACAGCGGCGTGTCCGCCAGAACATCTGCGAAGCCCAGCACGCCGTTCAGGGGCGTCCGGATTTCGTGGCTCATGTTGGCGAGGAATTCCGTCTTGGCCCGAGTGGCTGCCTCGGCCTCCGCCCGGGCCTCGGCCAGCGCCGCCTCCCGTTCCCGTCGCTCGGTCACATCGCGGACGGAATCGGTGATCTGGACAATCCGTCCCGTGTCGCTGCGCTGGAACCGGGGTCGGGCCTCCAGCCACCTGCGTGATCCGTCCTTGGCCAGGGCGCAATATTCGATCGTGATCGGCGCGTCCGAATCCAGCGCCTTCTCGAACTGTGATGCGACCCTCGCGCGATCCTCGGGAACGATAAAATAGAGTGTCTTCCCGATCAGTTCGTCCGGCGTATAGCCGAGGATTTCCTCAACGGACGGCGATACATAGCTGAACACACCCCTGGCGTTATAGACGGCGATGATGTCGCTGGAATTGTCCGCGAGCAGACGGAAGCGTTGCTCCTGTTCAATAGCCTTGGCCACGACCTGCCGCTCTTCCGTCAGGTCCTTGAAGACACCGAAATAACCGACGACCTTGCCGTCGGCGTCCCTTTCGCAGGCCGCCATCGACCGGACATCGCGACGGGCACCGTCGGACCGCCGGATCAGGACCGCATCGAATTCCCACCCCTGGTCGCTGTCCACGCCGGACTTGACCAGGGCCTCCACACGCTGTCGGTCCCCGTCGGCGTAAAATGCCAGGGCGTCGTCAAGTTCCGGGTGAAACGTGTCGGGATCGGTACCGTGAATCCGGTAGACCTCGGGTGACCAAAAGACCGCGCCCGTTGCGAAATTCAATGTCCAGTAGCCCACCTGCGACATGCGTTCGGCCAGCCGGGCATGGTCGATCAACTGCCTTTCGCGGGCGATTTTGGCGCGCCGGACCACCCGGGCTCGCGTTAGCCGCTCGATGAGCTTGCGACGCTCGGCGAAGGTCATGCCGACCGTCAGGGCGATGGCCGTCAGCGTGGCGAGGAACAGCTGGAGGACGATAAACCGTCGCGCAGGGTCCCCCGCGACCAGAACCAGGGGACCAACGTCATGGATCGTCGCCATGACCGCAATGATGGCAACCAGCAGCGCGCCCAGCGCGGCCCCGGCGATGCCGGACCGGATCGCGACCAGCGTCAGCGCCGCCGGCGGCAGAAACAGCAGCGGCAGTGTCGACTGCAGGAAGACCGCCACTGACACGATAACCAGCAACCCCAAACCCAGCACGGTTTGGCGACGGTCAACGCCGAACAGTTCGGAAAAGCGACGGTTGAATCCGGCCAGAAGCAGGGGGGTGAAGACCAGTAGCCCAAGCAGGTTCGCGGCAAACCATAGGCTGGCACCGGCGACGGTTGGCGTGAAACCGGCGACCATGAGTCCGGCCTCGGCTGTCCCGACCGACATGACGCATGCGACCGTCGCCGCAAGGCCGAAGCGGGGCATGCCGGACCGACGCATCAGTCGAACAGCGCCACTTCGTCCCAGGACCAACAGCATGACACCAACCTCCACCAGATTGGTGAGGGCCATCAGCAGCGCCATCGGCAAGGAATTGCCCACGGCCGCGACGGCCAGGCTGTTGCCGACAAAGGCACCGGCCAGGAGCCAGGGTCGCTGAACCCGCGGGCAGTTGAGAGCGACGGCCAGCACAAGCGCGTTGACCGGCCAGACAATGACATAGCTGTCGGCCGCCCGCGTCAGAAGGGTGACGGCGACCACGAGCGCGAACACGGCGACGGCCAGCGCGACCGGCGGCAACGTCCGTCTCCACCTCTCGTTCGCAGACATGGGCCAGGCCCTCCAATTCGCCTGCATCAATGGTGTACTTTCAAAGATTGGTCAGAATGCTAACGGCGTCGGGCCCGTCCATCACCGCCGGTTGGCCGTCCCGGCGGTCAGGGTACCGACAATGTCGCGAAGGAAACCGCTGCCTTCCGAACGACCAGACGATAGTCTGTCGGTTCGATCAACGCCTCCGGATGAAGTAGCTCACATGACCGACTCCCAGCACCCCGACCTGACCCAGGCCGCGCGCCGATGGTTCGCCAAGGCTCCGGACGCCCTGAGTGATCGCGAACGTCGGGTGCTGCGACACGCCGCCACCCGACAGACTGTCTCCAGAAACACCAATCTGAGCTTCGACGACAAGCTCACCCTGGGTGAGAAGCTGGCAGATCAGGTTGCTTCGTTCGGCGGGTCCTGGCGCTTCGTCATGGGGTTCGGTGCCTTTCTGGCACTGTGGGTGGGGCTTAACCTGCTGCTGTTGCGCAGCGCCTTCGATCCCTACCCCTTCATCTTCCTCAACCTGATCCTGTCGACGTTGGCGGCGATCCAGGCTCCGTTGATCATGATGAGCCAGAACCGTCTTGCGGTGAAAGACCGCCACGACGCGGCCCACGACTATGAGGTCAACCTCAAGGCCGAAATCGAAATCATGGCCCTGCACGACAAGCTGGATCAGCTGCGCACCGAGGGCATCGAGACCATGCTGCGCAAGCAGGAAGAACAGATCGCCCTGCTCACCCGGCTGGTACAACAGATGCCCCCGCCGACCGACGCCGTCTGACGCGGAACGCCGCCGGGCCGGGATTGATGCGGGTCAATGCGCGACGGTGATCCAGGGCGCATCCTGACGGTCCAGCAATCCGGAGGACACCGCCATGGATCGTCTCAAGAACAAGGTCGCCGTCGTGACCGGAGCCGCATTGGGCCTCGGACACGCCATTGCCACCCGGATGGCCGGAGAAGGGGCCGCCGTCGCGGTTCTGGACGTTCTGGAATCCGATGCCCTGGAACTGGCCGCCGAACTCACCGCCGCCGGACACAGGGCCCGTGGCTGGCGCTGTGACGTCTCGGACGAGGCCACGGTGGCCCGGGTCATGGCCGAGGTCGTCGATCATTTCGGGCGGCTGGACATCGTCGTGAACAACGCCGGCGTGGCCGGGGTGAACAAGCCCACGCACGAGATCACCGAGTCCGAGTGGGACCGGGTCCAGGCGATCAACGTCAAGGGCGTCTTCTTCTGCACCAAACACGCCATTCCGCACCTGAAGGCGGGCGGCGGCGGCAGTATCATCAACCTGTCGTCGATCTACGGCCTGATCGGCGGCGCGGACGTCCCGCCCTATCACGCCTCCAAGGGGGCGGTGCGGCTGATGAGCAAGACCGACGCCCTGATCTATGCCCCGGACAGGATTCGGGTGAACTCGATCCATCCCGGCTTCATCTGGACGCCGATGGTCGAGCAACATCTCGGGACCATGGAGGACCCGAAGGCGGCCCGCCAGGCCACCGCCGACCTGCACCCGCTGGGCCATATGGGCGAACCCGACGACATCGCCTGGGGTGCGGTCTACCTGGCCTCGGACGAGGCCAAATTCATCACCGGCTCGGAGCTGGTGATCGACGGGGGTTATACGGCCCGCTGATCAAACGTCCGACAGGTCTCGCCCTGGATAGCCGAAGGTCCGATACTGCATGGTAGGGGCAAGCCTCCCCTTCACGCCAGTTGCCGACCGGAGCCCACCCATGCCTTCCCTGAAGTCGTCCTATCCGCTCTATCTGGCCAATCGGGCGATGACGCCGAACCAGGATCTGGTCGTCACGGACAAATTCACCGGCAAGCCCGCCACCCGGGTGGCGCTGGCCGATCCCGCCATGATCGATCAGGCCATCGCTGCTGCGGTGCGAGCCACCGGACCGATGGCGGCGATGGCCGCCTACGAGCGCCAGGCGGTGCTTACCCACTGTGTGACCCGCTTCCAGGAGCGTGCCGACGAACTGGCCCATGCCCTGTGCATCGAGGCCGGCAAGCCGATCCGCGACTCGCGTGGCGAGGTGACCCGGCTGATCGACACCTTCCGCATCGCCGCCGAGGAATCTGTTCGTATGACCGGCGAGGTCCAGCCCCTCGATATCTCGGCCCGGGCCAAAGGGTATCAGGGCATGTGGAAACGGGTGCCGATCGGCCCCTGCTCCTTCATCTCGCCGTTCAACTTCCCGCTCAACCTGGCCGCCCACAAGATCGCCCCGGCCATCGCCGTAGGCTGCCCCTTCGTGATGAAGCCGGCCTCGCGCACCCCGCTGGGGGCCATCATCATCGGCGAGATCCTGGCCGAGACCGATCTGCCGGAAGGGGCCTTCTCGATCCTGCCGGCTACCCGCGACGGGGCAGACCTGTTCACCACCGATGACCGACTCAAACTGCTGTCCTTCACCGGCTCGCCCGAGGTGGGCTGGGACCTCAAGGCCCGCTCCGGCAAGAAGAAGGTGGTGCTGGAACTGGGCGGCAACGCCGCCGTCATCGTCGACCGCGACAGTGATCTGGAAGACGCCGCCGAACGCATCATCTTCGGGGCCTTCTACCAGTCGGGCCAGTCCTGCATCGGGGTCCAGCGCATCCTGATCCA
>CAXBHG010000098.1:0-7585 GCA_963975385.1 uncultured Brevundimonas sp. | reverse complement strand
CCCTCGATCGCCAGCGGGGCCCCGAAGATGTCCCCGACGTAGTGGCTGTAGTAGGCCCAGTTCATGCCGAACTGGAATTCCATGGTGATGCCGGTGGCCACGCCGAGCGCGAAATTGATGCCGAACAGCACGCCCCAGAAGCGGGTGATGGTCCGCCAGATCGGCCGGCGCGTCATCACATAGATGCTCTCCATGATCACCAGCATGAAGGACAGGCCGAGCGTCAGCGGTACGAACAGGAAATGATACAGCGCCGTCAGGGCGAACTGCAGACGGGACAGATCGACGACCGCGAGGTCAATCATGGGGCAGGTCTCCTGGGCACCGGTTCGGACGACCGGTTGACGCCCCGTCTAGGGGCGGCTTTAGGTCCGAACCTTGATCTTGATCAAAGTTTGCACGAACACAGGCCCTTATCGACAGTCGATGACCACCCTTGATGTCGCACCGACCGTTGAACCCAAGCGCTGGCTGGTGGCCGTGGCGCGGCCGTGGCGGCGTCTGAACGGCCTGGCGACGGGCCTTGTCATCGCCGATGTCCTGCCCGCGACGGGCTTTGCCCTGGGGCTGGCCATGGCCATCGGGGCCCTGCAGCAGTCCACCCAGGCCGCCCTGCCGGGTCTGGTGCTGGCCGGTGTCAGCCTGGCCCTGCGCGGACTGGTCGCCCAGGCCGCCGTCATGACGGCGGGCCAGGCGGCGGCCATGGTCAAGCGCCGGGTGCGCGGCGACCTGCTGACCCGGCTGTTCGCCGGCCGGCATCCGTCCGGCGATCCGATGACCGCCGTGGTCGACGGGGTCGAGGCGCTGGACGGCTACTATGCCCGTTTCAATCCGGCCCGGCTGGCCGCGGCGGTGAGCCCGATGCTGATCATCGCCCTGTGCGCGATCGCCAGTCCGGTGGCGGCGGCCATACTGGTCCTGACCCTGGTCCCGTTCGCCTTCGGCATGATCCTGACGGGTACGGCGGCGGCCTCCGAGAGCCGGCGGCAGTTCCTGGCGCTGGAGCGGCTGTCGGGCCTGTTTCTCGACCGGGTCCGGGCCCTGCCGACCCTGCTGGCCTTCCAGGCCGAGACCCGCACCACCGTCGAGATCGCCCGGTCTGCGGACGAGCTGGAAAGGCGGACAGGCCGGGTCCTGAAGATCGCCTTTCTGTCGTCGGGGGTGCTGGAGTTCTTCTCGGCCCTCTCGGTGGCGCTGGTGGCCGTCTATTGCGGCTTCAACCTGCTGCACCTGCTGCCGTTTCCGGTGCCGGAGAATCTGACCCTGTCGCAGGCCTTCTTCGTCCTGGCCATGGCCCCGGAGGTCTATGCCCCGATGCGGCGGCTGGCGGCCGCCTATCACGAGCGGCAGGCGGCCGAGGCGGCGGCCGCGTCCCTGGCCGACACCCTCCCGCCACCCGCGACCGGCCGCCGGCGGGTCCCGGTCGCGGCAGCCGCCGCCGCTCCGGTCATCCGCTTCCGGGGCGTGACCATCACCTATGACGACGGCACCCGTCCGGTACGCGATTTCGACCTGGATGTGCCGGCGGGATCGATCGTCGCCCTCGTCGGGCCCAGCGGCTCGGGCAAGAGCAGCCTGCTGCATCTGTTGCTGGGTCTGGCCCCGCTGGCCGGGGGCGAGGTCGAGGCGGACGGCGTCGCCCTGTCGGCGGCCGGGAATTTCACCGACCGGGTCAGCTGGGCCAGCCAGGCCCCGGTGGTGGTCCCCGGCAGCCTCGGTGACAACATCGCCCTGGCGGCGCGCGGGGCCTCGCGCCAGCGGCTGCAGACGGTCGCGACCCTGGCCGGACTGGACGGCGACCTGAACCGGATGCTGGACGAACGCGGCGGCGGCCTGTCGGGGGGTGAGCGGCGGCGACTGGGTCTGGCCCGCGCCCTGCTCAAGCCCGCGCCGATCCTGTTGCTGGACGAGCCCACCGCCAATCTGGACGCCGCGTCGGAAGCGGCCCTGCTGCCGGTCATTCGCGCCGCGGCCCGCGGGCGCACGACCCTGATCGCCACCCATTCCAGCGCTGTCGAAGCCATGGCCGACGTGGTGGTGCGGCTGTGACCGGTGTCGTCCGCTTCCGGCAGATGATCCGCGAGCAGCGCCGCCAGCAGGGCGGGCGTCTGGCCCTCGCCGCCGGGGCCGGGGCCATTGTCACCGTCGCCTCGGTGTTACTGCTGGGTCTGTCCGGCTGGTTCATCACCGGCGCAGCCCTGGCCGGGGTCGCCGGCGGCGCGGCGATCGGGGCCTTCAACTATCTGCTGCCCAGCGCCGCCATCCGCTTCCTGGCCATCGCCCGGACCGGGGCCCGCTACATCGAACGGGTCAGCGGCCATGCGGCGGCGCTGAAGGCCCTGGCCCGGCTGCGACCGGCCCTGTTCGACGGCCTGGCCGCCGGCCCGCCCGCCCGGGCGCGCGCCCTGTCCAGCGGTGAGGCCTCGGCCCGGATGATCCAGGATGTCGATGCGGTCCAGACCCTGTTCGTGCGACTGAGCACGCCGTGGGCCGCCGGCACGGGCGGGATCGCAGCGGTCGCCCTGGCCGGCCTCGCCGGACCGATGGTGGCGGCGGCCGCCGCCGCCGGCATTCTTCTGTCCGTGCTGGGCGCGCTGCTCATCGGCCGCCGCGCCGCCGATCCGGCCGGACGCCGCGTCCAGATCGCCACGGGACGGTTCAAGGACCGGTTCTCGGCCCTGCAGGCCGCCGCGCCGGAACTGCGGGCCTATGGACTGGAGGCCTGGGCGGTGGAACAGATCGCCGCCGAGGCCCGGACGCTGGATCGTCGTACCATCGACGCCGCCGCCGCCGCCGGCTGGATGACCGCCTGGCAAGGGGCGGTAACCGGGGCCACGGTCGTCGGGGTGGTGCTGCTGTCCCGGGCCGCCCCCCTGCCCCTGGTGGCCCTGGCCGCCCTGGCCGCGGTCACGGGAATCGAGGCGGCGGCGGCCCTGGTGGCCAGTTTCCGTCAGAGCGGGGCCGCGACCGAGGCCGTGGAACGGCTCGGCGATCTGCTGGACGATCCGGCCCCCGAAACGGGGGCGTTACCGGCGGGCGGCACCATAAGCCTGACCGGCCCGGATCTGATCCTGACCGCCGGAGCGCGGCTGGCCGTTACCGGCCCGTCGGGTGCGGGCAAGACCACACTGATCGAGCGGCTGATGGCCCTGCGCACCCCGGTAGCGGGCGAGATAGCCCTGGGCGGGGTCGATCTGGCCACAGCCGACGCCCGGGCCGTGCGCGCGCATTTCGCCTATGCGGCCCAGGACATACGGCTGCTGGCCGGGACGGTGCGTGACAACCTGGCCCTGGCCCGGGCCGATGCACCCGAGACCGAACTGTGGGCGGCACTGGAAACCGCCGATCTGGCCGGCCGCGTCCGGGCCCTGCCCGCCGGCCTCGACACGGCCCTTGGCGACAATGGCGAACGTCTGTCGGGCGGGGAGCGGCGGCGGCTGGGCCTGGCCCGGGCCTGCCTGCGTCCGGCCGCCTGGCTGGTGCTGGACGAACCGACCGAGGGACTGGATGCGGCGACCGAGGCCCGGGTGCTGGCGCGGCTGGACGCGCGACTTGCGGCCACGGGCCAGGGTCTGATCCTGGTCAGCCACCGTCCCGCCCCGGTGGCCCTGTGCGATCAGATAATTGCGGTCACGGGCCTGGCGGTCGACGGGCGGGTCGTGATGAAACCGGCCGCGGCGCGCGCCGCCGCCTGACCGGCTCAGCCGACGCCGTCGGCCAGATCGCGCAGGACGTCAGGCTGTTCGATCCGCAATTCGGACAGGGAGACCAGACGAATCACGCCCTGGGTCTTGAGCCGGGTCAGGACGCGGCTGACGGTCTCGATGGTCAGGCCCAGATAGTCGGCGATCTCGGCGCGCGTCATCGGCAGATGGACGTGCCCGGGCAGGATCGCGCGGGCAGGATCACGCGCCGGCAGATCCAGCAGGAAGCTGGCGATCCGCTCCAGGGCGGTCTTTCGACCCAGCAGCAACATCTGATTCTGGGCCGCCACCAGCTCGTGATTGGCCCGGTCCAGCAGGGTGGTCTCCAGCGTGGGACAGTCACGCACCAGGGCGCGATATTCAGCCTTGCGGAAGCGACAGGCGGTCGCGGGCTCCACCGCCTCGGCCGAAAAGACATAGGTGTCCCCGGTGGCCAGTCCGAGGAAATCCCCGGAGAACAGGAAGCCGATGATCTGGCGCCGGCCGTCGGCCAACAGCTTGTAGACCCGCACCGAACCCGAGGTGATGTTGAACACATGGCCGGCGGGGTCGCCCTCGCGGATCAGCACGGCACCGGCCGCGAAGGCCGCATGTTCAGCCATGGCGTCAAGCCGCCCCAGGTCCGCGTCATCGACACTGCCGCAGACGCTGAGCGCACGGGCCCCGCAGGTGTCGCAGGCGTTGCTGCGCCGACGTGTGGAGCAGTCGCCCGGAAGAGTCTTGAGTTCCAGCATCAGCCAGTCCTGTCCGTAGCCTCACACTCTATGCGTGATCCCGGCACACCGCAAACCGGTGACTTTGACCGAGATCAAGGCGGCACCCCGGCAAACGCCATGAATAGGGTGTCATGCCTGTTGTAACCGTTCGACATCTTGCCGCCGAGGATATCGACGCCGCCTATGTGCTGGTGCGGCTGGGCTATGCCAATTTGTCGCAGGCAGACTGGCGGGCCATGGCGCGCCAGAGGGTCGAGGCCGATGACCTCAGCGGTGGAATCCTGATCGCCCACGACCGGAGGGATCGGCCGCGCGGTCTGTTGCTGTATGCGATCGCCCCGAAATTCGCCGGACGCCCCAGTCTGCAGATCGACCGGCTGATCAGCTTTGACCTGATGGATCCGGCGCGCGTGGCCGATTCCCTGATCACCGAGGTGTTGCGGGTCGCCGAGATCCGGGACTGCGACAGCCTGAGCCTGGTCCGGCCACTGGACGCGCCCCCGCACACCGCCGCCCTGGTGCTGGCGTCCGGGGCCACGGTTCTGCACCAGGTGCTCTGATGCGCTTGACCTTGATCAATGCGGCGCAAGCCGATCCGCGGTCATCTGAGTCTGGAAAAGGAGAGTTGCCATGCCTGCACAGGTCGTCCCCATCATCATCGGAACCGTCGCCGTCTTTGCCGCCTTCATTCTCGCGGTCGGCTGGGCTGCCCTGAGGACGGCCCTGCCGCGCCGCCCGGACGACGCCGCCTGAGGCAGCCCGCCCGGGTGTCCCTAGCGCCCCCCCGGCGCGGCGTCCTGAACGCTCTCGAGATAGGCGATCAGATCGCGGACCTGCCCGGGTTCAAAGATGAACTCCGGCATGTCCGGGTGGGCCGTGACCATGCCCTCGGCGAAGGATTCCTGCAGACTGCTGACCGGATAGCGGCGGCCCAGCTCGCGGAACGGCGGGGCTGCGGCAAGCGGACTGGTTCCGGCCGGACCCACGGCGTGACAGGCGGCGCAGCGCGACCGGACCAGGGCCGCGCCCCGCACGACCGAGCCCTCCCCCGCGACCTCCGTCATGGCCACCGACGTGGCCGGGGCACCGGCAACGGTGTCCGAAACCGGCATGGGCGCGCCGGCACAGCCGGCGAGCACCGCAAGGCCGAGAAATTTCAATGGTGACATGGTCAGCTCCCTCGCTCCCGTTCTGTGTCCCATACAGGATCGCCACAGACATTGATCCCGATCAATGCGGCGGCAGCGACGACCCCGTCTGATGGCGGCGAACGAGAGGTCCGCCATGAGCTACAAGACCCTGATGGTCTATGCCGACGAAGGCCTGGACAGCGATACCCGCGTCACCCTGGCCTGCGATCTGGCCGGAGTCTTCGACGCCCATCTGATCGGTGTCTCGGGCAGCGCACCTGTGCCGCCACCGATGGGCGACCCCTATATGGGCGGCGGCGTGTTGGGCGAGGCCCTGACCCTGTATCGCGACCTGGCCGAGGCCAATGTAACCCGGGCCGAGGCCCGTTTTCGTGAAATCACCGACGACCGGATCACCGCTGCCGGATGGCGCGGACATATCGGTTTTCCGGCTGAACTGATGATCGCCCAGTCGCGCGCGGCCGACCTGCTTATCCTCGGACGCCGCACCGACCGTGCACCCTTCTACGGTCCCGACCCGGCCGATGTGCTCATGGCGGCGGGACGACCGGTGCTGGTGGTGCCGCCCGCCGCCCCCCGGACCCCGGTCGGCTGGCCGGCGGTCATCGCCTGGTCCGAAAGTCGCGAGGCCCGGCGCGCGGTGGTGGCTGCCCTGCCGATGCTGCGCCAGACCGGCAAGGTCCATGTGTTCGAGGTCTGTGACGACGAGGACACCGCCGAGGCCCGGGACCGGCTGGAGGATGTCGTCGCCTGGCTGGGTCGTCACGGCATCACCGCCGACTCCACGGTACATGACCCGACCGGCGGCAACTGTGCCGACGCCATACTGGAATTCGCCGCGGACAAGGCCGCGGGCCTGATCGTCGCCGGCGGCTACGGCCATGCCCGGCTGCGCGAATGGGCACTGGGCGGTGTGACCCGGTCCCTGCTCGACCACGGCCCCGTCTGCCTTCTGCTCAGCCACTGACCCCGAAAGGAACCCCCCATGTCCACCTTCCAGCATATCCGCCTCGAACTGGCCCGCGAGCCCGGTCATCCGCGCGGCGACGCGGGGGCCGGTTATGACCTGGTGGCTCCGCTCGACGCGGAGGGGCGACTGGACCTGGCCGCGCTGAACGCGGAACCCGAGCGCTGCCATGTACGCAAATTCGTTGACGACGCGACTGTGGCGACCGGCCAGCTGCGTCACACCACCGGCGACCGCTGGGTGCTGGACCTTGAACCGGGCGATGCCGATGACGTGACCGGCTTCCGTCTCGGCGAGGAAAAATTCGTGCTGGGCGAATATGTCTCGATGCTCACCGCCAGCGGCACCCAGCACACCTATGCGGTCAAGAGGCTGCAACCGGTCTGACGACCGGTCACGCCCGCCCGTTCCGGAGGCCCCGTGACCCTGCGTATTGCCCTCATCGACGGTCATCCCGACCCCGACCCGGCCCGTTTTGGCCATGCCGTCGCTGACGCCTATGCGGCCGGTGCCGAACAGGGCGGGCATGAGGTCCGGTTGATCCGGCTGGCGGATCTGGTGTTTCCGGTGCTGCGCAGCCGTCATGACTGGGAACAGGACGCCCCTCCACCGGCGGTGGCCGCGGTCCAGGCTGACCTGCAGTGGGCCCGGCATCTGGTGATCATCCATCCGCTTTGGCTGGGCGCGGAGCCGGCCCTGTTGAAGGCCCTGCTGGAGCAGGTGTTCCGGCCCGGCTTCGCCTTTCCGGCCGGGGAACCGGCACTGCGGGGTGGCCTGCTGAACGGCCGGACGGGGCGGGTGATCGTCACCATGGGCATGCCGGCCTTCGTCTATCGCACCTTCTATCTGTCGCATTCGCTGAAGAGTCTGAAGCGCAACATTCTCGCCTTTGTCGGTATCGGCCCGACGCGGGAAACCCTGATCGGAACGGTCGAGGGAATCGGCCCTGACGGCCGGCGCGACTGGCTGGAGCGGGTCCGTCGGCTCGGCGCGCGGGGCGTCTGACGGATGAGGGGTCGTCGCACGGGCAGCGCTGCCCACCAGTCC
>CAXBHG010000097.1:0-7684 GCA_963975385.1 uncultured Brevundimonas sp. | reverse complement strand
AGGACCGCGCCGCGGCCCTCGAACAGGCTCGCGACATGGTCGCCGGCGGTGCCGGCCAGCAGGACGGCCTGGGCTCGGAAGCCTAGGTCTGCCAGCGACCGCAAGATGAAGGGGGCGCACCTTGCGGGGTGCGCCCTTTTTCATGCCCTGCGTCCCCGATCGCCGCCCTTGTCCGGCCATGATCCGGCTGGCAAACTGCGCGATCAACCGCAGGACATTTCCATGATCCGCAAGACATCGCTGGCCCTGGCCGTCGTGGTCAGCCTGGTTGCCGGGGTCGCCAGCGCCCGCGACATGACGGTGCGCCAGTTCCTGACGACCGCCGACGGGATTCCGCGCAATCCCACCGCCCTGCTGCGCGCGGACACCCGCCGGCTGATGACCGAGATGCGGGCCAGTTTCGCCACCGTCCGCAGCGAGGAGACCGCCGCCCGCACCGCCGGCCGTCGCCCGGCGACCTGCCTGCCGGAACGGGTGTCGGTGAACCCGGAACAGTTGCTGGGACGGCTCAACGCCATTCCCGCCGCGCGGCGCAACATCAGCCTGACCCAGGCCATCCGCGAATGGATGGCGGAAGAGCACCCCTGCCCGTCCTGACCCGGTCGAAGCGGACCGTCCACAGAGGTGTCCCCGTTCATCTGGACCGGGACCGATAATTCCGTCCGCTTCCGACGCAGGGCGGGGCTAAGCGTTAACCGATGAACGCCTTCGCCCCCTTTTCCGCCGACTCCGCGTCGATATCGTCCCTGCCACACAACCTCGAGGCCGAGCAGGCGCTGCTGGGTTCGCTGATGTTCGACAACGCCGTGTTCGAGCGGCTGTCGGACCGGCTGCGCGGCTCGCATTTCCACGAACCGTTCCACAACCGGCTGTTCGACGCGATCGAGGACCATATCCGTCAGGGCATGCTGGCCGAGCCGACCATTCTCATGGAGCGGTTCAAACAGGATCCGGCCTTCGCCGAGTTCGGGGGCCTGCGCTATCTGGCCGATCTGGTCGACCGGGCCCCGCCCGCGGCCAATGCCGCCGACTATGCCCGCGTCGTCTATGACCTGGCCCTGCGGCGCGACCTGATCCGCATCGGCGGCGACATCATGAAGGAGGCCCCCGATCCCGAGCGGCCCGCCATGGACCAGATCGAACAGGCCGAGCAGTCGCTGTATTCCCTGGCCGAGACGGGCAAGCCGTCATCCGGTTTCGTCAGCTTTTCCACGGCCCTGGCCGGGGCTGTCCAGATGGCCGGCGAGGCCTATCAGCGCGACGGCAAGCTGGCCGGTCTGGCCACCCAGTTGCACGACCTCGACCAGAAACTGGGGGGTCTGTACCCGTCTGACCTGCTGATCCTCGCGGGCCGTCCGTCGATGGGCAAGACGGCGCTGGCGACCAATATCGCCTTCAACGTGGCCCGCAACTACCGCTGGGAGCCGACGCCGGAGGGCCGCAAGACGGTCAACGGCGGGGTGGTCGCCTTCTTCTCGCTGGAGATGAGCGCCGAACAGCTGGCGATGCGGATCCTGGCCGATGCCTCGGGTGTGTCGTCGGACCGGCTGAGAAAGGGCGAGATCGACGCCTCGGACTTCGGCAAGGTGCGCGACGCGGCCATCGAGATCGGCGAGAGCCCGCTGTACATCGACGCCACCGGCGGTCTGGCCATCTCCAAGCTGGCGGCGCGGGCGCGGCGGCTGAAGCGGGCCGAACAGGGTCTGGACCTGATCATCATCGACTATCTGCAGCTGATCACCGTCGGCGACGGCAATAACCAGCGCAACCGGGTGCAGGAGGTGTCGGAGATCACCGGCGGCCTGAAGGCCCTGGCCAAGGAGCTGAACGTGCCCATCCTGGCCCTGTCGCAGCTGTCGCGTCAGGTCGAGAACCGTGAGGACAAGCGGCCGCAGCTGTCCGACCTGCGCGAATCCGGCTCGATCGAGCAGGACGCCGACTGCGTGATGTTCGTCTATCGCGAGAGCTACTACCTGGGCCGGACCGAGCCGCGCGAGGGCACTGAGGAACATCTGAAATGGCAGGAGGACATGGACGTCCTGCAGCACCAGGCCGAGGTCGTCATCGGCAAGCAGCGTCACGGCCCGATCGGCATCGTCAAACTGAGCTTCGACGCCGACACCACCCGGTTCGGCAACCTGGCCAACGACGGACGGTATTCCAATTTCCGGGACATTCCGGAGTAGGCCGGGTGGTTTGCGGTGTGCGCCGCACAAAACTTGCGGCATAAGGCGTTCATGCCCGCTCCTGCCACGCTTTCCGTCGACCTGAACGCGCTTGCGCACAATTTCCATGCGCTGGAAGCGATCGGGGGCGTGCCGGTGCATCCGGTGGTCAAGGCCGACGCCTATGGCCTGGGCGCGGTGCCGGTCGCCCGGCGGCTGATGGCCGAGGGGGCGCGGACCTTCTTCGTCGCCCGGGCCAGCGGCGGCGTCATCCTGCGCGAGGCCCTGGGGCCGGAGCCGGTCATCCATGTGCTGGACGGCTGTGTCGGCGACGGGGCCGCGGCGATGATCGCCGCCGACCTGAGGCCGATCCTGAACCACGGCGGGCAGCTGGCGGCGTGGCGGGCGGCGGGCGGCGGGGCCTGCGGCCTGCAGATCGACACCGGCATGAACCGGCTGGGCTTCCGTCCCGAAGAGGCCCCCGAGCCGTTCCCGGGGCTGACGCTGGTGATGAGCCATCTGGCCTGTGCCGATGCGCCTGACACCCCGCTGAACCGCCGGCAGCGCGACGCCTTCGCGGTCGCGGTCCAGCGCTATCCCGGGGTGGTGCGGTCGTTTGCCAATTCGGGCGGGGTGTTTCTGGGCCCGGACTTCGGCTTCGACGCCGTTCGCCCGGGCATCAGCCTGTACGGCGGCGGTCCCGAAGGCCGTCCCGACGACCGGTTAAAGCCCGTCGCCACCTTCACCGCCGAGGTGTTGCAGGTGCGGGACGTGCCGGCCGGCGAGAGCGTCGGCTATTCGGAAGGCTTCCGGGCCGGGACACCGCGCCGGATCGCCATCTGCGCCGCCGGCTATGCCGACGGGGTGTTGCGCAGCGCCAGCCCCCGGGGCGCGGTCTGGCTGGGCGCATGCCTGCGGCCGATCGTGGGGCGGGTATCGATGGATGTCATCGCCGTCGATGTGACCGGCACCGCCGTAGCCGTCGGCGACCGGGCCGAGCTGTTCGGGGCCAATCGCCCGCTGGACGAGGCGGCGACCGCCGCCGGGACCATCGCCTATGAACTGCTGACCTCGGTCACGCCGCGGGTGCCGCGGGTCTATACCGGCTGAGCCGCACGCCCCGCGTCAGTATCGGACGCAGGCGACATCCGCCCCCCCTGCCCCGCCGTCCGCGACTCCTGTAAGCCGGGGTCATGGCCAGAGACGGTGCGATCTATGTTTGTCAGTCCTGCGGGGCGGTCCACGGCAAGTGGTCCGGCCAGTGCGGGGCCTGTAACCAGTGGAACTGTGTCGTCGAGGAGAGCCGTGCGGCCCCGCCCGGCGCGATGAAGCCGGTCAGTGCGGCCCGCACGCGCGGCCTGCAGTTCGAGACCCTGCAGTCGGACACGCCCGAGCCGGCGCGCATCGTCACCGGGGTCAGGGAATTCGACCGGGTGTGCGGCGGCGGCGTCGTGCCCGGCTCGGCCATATTGCTGAGCGGGGATCCCGGCGTCGGCAAGTCGACCCTGCTGCTGGACGTGGCCGGGCGGGCCGCGCTGAAGGGGGCGCGCGTCGCCTATATCTCGGGCGAGGAGGCGATCGAGCAGATCCGCGCCCGGGCCAGACGGATGGGCCTGTCGAAGGCCCCGGTCGAACTGGCCTCGGCCACGGCCCTGCGCGACATCCTGGGCACGCTGAAGCGCGAGAAATTCGACATCGTCATCGTCGATTCGATCCAGACCCTGTGGTCCGACGCCCATGAGGCGGGGCCCGGCTCGGTCACCCAGGTGCGGGCCTGCGCCGGGGAGATGGTACGGCTGGCCAAGTCGCAGGGCGTGGCCGTGGTGCTGGTCGGTCATGTGACCAAGGACGGCCAGGTCGCGGGCCCGCGCGTGGTCGAACATATGGTCGACGCCGTGCTGAGCTTCGAGGGCGAGCGTGGCTATCCGTTCCGCATCCTGCGCGCCGGCAAGAACCGGTTCGGGGCCACCGACGAGATCGGGGTGTTCGAAATGGGCGACACCGGCCTGCGCGAGGTCAGCAATCCGTCGGCCCTGTTCCTGGGCGAGGGCAAGGACCGGGCCCCGGGGGCCGCCGTCTTCGCCGGGATCGAGGGCTCGCGGCCGGTTCTGGTGGAGATGCAGGCCCTGGTCTCGAAATCGGCCTATGGCACGCCGCGCCGGGCGGTGGTCGGCTGGGACACCGGACGGCTGGCCATGGTGCTGGCCGTGCTGGAGGCGCGCTGCGGCTTCGGCTTCGGGGATCAGGACATCTATCTGAATGTGGCCGGGGGGTTGCGCATCAATGAGCCGGCGGCCGACCTGGCGGCGGCGGCGGCCCTGATCTCCTCGGCCACCGACAAACCCCTGCCGCAGGGCTGTGTGGTGTTCGGCGAGATCAGCCTGTCGGGCGAGGTGCGGGCCGTCGGCCGGGCCGAGGCGCGGCTGCGCGAGGCGCACAAACTGGGTTTCGACAACGCCCTGACACCGCCGCTGACGGTCAAGGGCGGCGGGGTGGCGGTGACCTCGGTGACGCGATTGACGGAAGCGGTCGATCGAATCTCGCAAAACCGCTATGAGGGGGTTCAGTAACCCCCGCCCGAGGATCGACTGACCGCGTGACCGGCTTTGACGCCCTCGCCCTGATTGTGATCCTCGCCTCGGCCGCGGCCGGCTGGGTGCGCGGGGCGACGCGCGAAATCATCACCCTGCTGAGCTTTGTGCTGGCGGCGTTTCTGGCCCTGGTGGCCCTGCCCTTCACCACCCCGATCGGCCGGTCGATGATCGATCCGGACTGGGCCGGGGCCATTGCCGCGGCCATCGTCTCCTTCCTGCTGGTCTATTTCGGCATCCGCATCTTCGGCTCGGCCCTGTCGAAGCGGGCCCAGGCCCATCCGCATTTGGGCGGGATCGACCGGTTCTTCGGCGTCTTCATCGGGGCGGCGCGGTCGCTGGTCCTGCTGGGGGCGATCCATCTGGTGATCGTCGCGGCCATGCCGGGTGAGGCCACGCCGCGCTGGCTGACCCAGGCCATGCTGTATCCGGTCAGCGCCGGGGCCGCCCGGGTCATCCAGATCGTCCTTCCCGGCATCGGGCGCGGGGCCGACGCCCTGACGCCGGTGATCAATTCCTCCGTCCACGAGGGATTTTCCGACACTGAAGCCTTGCCCCCGCCCCAAACAGGGCATACCCCGCGCGGCACCGCCCCCTGATTGCTTCCCGGACCATCGGAGTCACGATGCGCCACCTGATTGCCGATCCCGTCGTCCATCGTGACCACCATCGCGATCCGGACGATGACCGCCCCCGCCTCGAGTGCGGCGTGTGCGGCGTATGGGGGGCCGAGCCCGACGGGGCCGCGGCCATCGTCGCCCTGGGCCTGCACGCCCTGCAGCATCGCGGCCAGGAAGCCTGCGGCATCGCCAGCGTCCATGAGGAACGCTTCCATACCGAACGCCACCAGGGTCTGGTCGGCGACGCCTTCGGCGGCACCGACCTGCCCAGTCGGATGCCCGGGCAGGCCGCCGTCGGCCACACCCGCTATTCGACCGCCGGCGGATCCTTCCTGCGCAATATCCAGCCGATGTTCGCCGATCTGGACTCCGGTGGCATCGCCATCGGCCACAACGGCAATCTGACCAATTTCCTGTTCCTGCGGAACCAGCTGGTCTCGGAAGGCTCGATCTTCCAGTCGACCTCGGATTCCGAGGTGATCCTGCATCTGATCGCCCGGTCGCGGAAGGCGCGGATCGTCGACCGCTTCATCGACGCCCTGGCCCGGATCGAGGGCGGCTATGCCCTGGTGGCCCAGACCAGCAAGAAGATGATCGGGGCCCGCGACGCCCTGGGCATCCGGCCGCTGGTGCTGGGCAAGATCGGCGAGGCCTGGGTGCTGGCGTCCGAGACCTGTGCGCTGGACACCATCGGGGCCACCTTCGTGCGGGACGTCGAGCACGGCGAGGTCGTGGTCATCGACAAGGACGGCCTGCGCTCGCTGAAGCCCTTCCCGGCCCGGGTCGCCCGGCCCTGCCTGTTCGAATATGTCTATTTCTCGCGCCCCGACAGTATTGTGAACGGGCGGTCGGTGTATGGCGTGCGCAAGCGGATGGGCGAAGGCCTGGCGCGCGAACATGCGGTCGAGGCCGATGTCGTGGTGCCGGTGCCCGACTCCGGCGTGCCCGCCGCCCTGGGCTATGCCCGCGAGAGCGGCATTCCCTATGAGATGGGCATCATCCGCAGCCACTATCTGGGCCGCACCTTCATCCAGCCCAGCCAGGGGGCCCGGCAGAAGGGCGTGCGCATGAAGCACAGCCCCAACCGGTCGGTGCTGGAAGGCAAGCGGGTCGTGCTGATCGACGATTCGATCGTGCGCGGCACCACCTCGGTCAAGCTGGTGCGGGCCGTGCGCGCGGCCGGGGCCACCGAGGTGCATCTGCGCTCGGCCAGCCCGCCGATCCTGTACCCGGACTTCTACGGCATCGACATGCCCGAGCGGGACCAGCTGATCGCCGCCAACAAGACGCTGGAAGAGATGAAGGCGATGCTGGAGGTCGACAGTCTGGGCTTTCTGTCGGTCGACGGCCTGTATGAGGCGATGGGGGTCGGGCCGCGTGATCCCGTCAATCCGCAGTTCACCGACCACTATTTCACCGGCGACTATCCGACCCGGCTGCTGGACCGGGAGATCGAACAGGGCGGCCGCGACGTCACCTATCGCCAGCTGTCACTCCTCGTCACGGCTTAAGCCACTTTGCCCGGACCCGGGCGCGCGCTATCAGGCCCCATGTCTGCTGATCTCCCCCTGAAAGACCGTATCGCCCTCGTCGTCGGGGCCTCGCGCGGCATCGGCTATGAAGCCGCCCTGGCCCTGGCCAAGGCCGGGGCCCATGTGGTGGCCACCGCCCGCACCGAGGGCGGGCTGGAGGAGCTGGACGACGCCATCTTCGCCGCCACCGGCCAGCACGCGACCCTGGTGCCGTTCGACCTGGTCGACGGCGGGGCCATCGATCGGCTGGGCGGGGCCATCTTCGAACGCTTCGGCAGGCTGGACATCTGGGTCCAGGCGGCGGCGACCATGGGGGCCTCGGGCCTGACCCCGGTCAGCCACGCCGACCCGCGCGTCTGGGCGAAGGTCGAGAAGACCAATTTCACCGCCGTCTATCGGCTGATCCGCTCGCTGGAGCCGCTGCTGCGCGCCTCGGACGCCGGGCGGGCCCTGTATCTGACCACCAGCGTCGCCAGCGCGCCCCGGGCCTTCTGGGGCATGTATGCCGCGACCAAGGCCGGGGCCGAGGCCCTGATCAAATGCTGGGCCGACGAGATCGAATCGACGCCGATCCGCGCCGCCGTGGTCGACCCCGGCCGGATGCGCACCACGCTGCGCGCCCAGGCCTATCCGGGCGAGGATCCGCAGGATGTGCCCCATCCGTCCGAGATCGGCCCGCTGATCGTCGACCTGGCCCGCGGCGATCGCGAGCCGCCGCTGGAGGTCAGGTTCAGGGACTGGAAGTCGGGCCCGGGCGTGGCGGCGCTGGTCTAGGG
>CAXBHG010000096.1:0-7707 GCA_963975385.1 uncultured Brevundimonas sp. | reverse complement strand
CGTCCTGATAGATGCCGAACGACTGGCTGGCGAAGGCCTGCAGGTCGAAATCGGCCGGCGGGGCGGCGATCCCGTCCAGGGCCTCGACCGTGCTCATCCGGTCCAGCCGGAAGGTCTGGATGCGTCCGCTCTCGCGATCGGCCCCGACCAGATAGTTGGCCCGCCCGAACACCACCCCGCACGGGGCCACGCTACGCCGTCGCGCCTCGGCCCCGGGCCGGGAATAGGTAAAGCCCAGCGGCCGCCCGGCCAGAACCGCGCCGCGGATCTCGGCCAGCACCGCCTCGTCCGCCGACGGCCTCGGTCCCGCCTGGACCGCGATGGTCTCGGCCCGGATCAGCGCCTCGAGGTCGGGGGCCAGCCGGTTCAGCGTGGTCGAGCGCATCGCCGATTTCAGCTTGCGCTCCAGCCCTTCCAGCGCCGCCGCCCGCCCCGGTTCCCCGGCTGTGCGCAGCCCCTGGGCCGCCTTGGTCAGCTCGACCAGTTCCGTCGTGGTCGGGGCCTGTTCGAAGGCCGACAATCCGCCCCGGATGCGCCAGCGCTTGGTCGGCGGATCGGACACCTCCTCTGCCGCCGGAAACAGCATCAGCACGGCATCCCGCATCCGTTCGGCGGTGCGCCGCCCGACCCGGCTGACCGCCGCCATCTCGTCCAGGGTCAGCCCCTCGGCACTGGCCGCCATATGGCGGGCCAGCTCGATGACCATCACCGCCTTGTCGTGTCTCATCGGGTCGCTCGATCCAATACGTCCGTTTCTGGCGCAACACTGTCGCAAAGTAGGCTCATCAGCAAGCCACCCCGCTTCAGGAGTTTCCCATGGCCCGCGCCTTCGCCCCCCACGCCGCCGTCTCCGCCAACCGCTATCTGATCGTGCCCTGCGAGGCCGACGGCTGTTCCGACCTCGCCGTCATCTGGGACCGGCTGGAAGAACAGGTCGTCGATGTGATCGATGCCGCCGCCAGTGCCCGCTATTCGGACGAGGACGCCCTGTGGGACGAGTTCCGCGCCGGTCCCGTCGAGACCCCGGCCGCCGCGCATTTCCGCATGGCCGCCTGAGCCCGACTAGCGGATGCGGGCGTACAGGGCCTCGATCAGGTCCAGCCGCGCGACAAACGGCACCGGCGCGGCCGCCGGGCCGTCATTGCTGAACATCAGCAGCTGCCCCGGCATGGCCCGGTATTCGGGCCAGACCGGTCGCCCCCCGCCGTTGGGGTCTCCGCTCGCGGCAAAACCGGTCCAGTAGTCGGCCATCACCGTCGCCGCCTGCCGGTCGCGGTCACCGACCGGCCATTCCAGAGTGGACAGATTGTCGAACACATAGGGCCGTTCGGACGCGTGCGGTGCACCTGACAGGACACCGGGCATGGCCGCCGCGACCACGTCGAACCGGTACAGCCAGGTCGGATGGCCGGCCCGGGCATGCAGCCGCGCCAGACGCCGCGCCGGTTCGTTGAAGGCCAGGTCGCTGACCACCCCGGCCCTGTAGCCGTCCTCGCCGCCATAGCTCTCATAAAGGGCGTCCCGCTCCGCCACGGTCAGGGCCGCGTCGATCTCGCGCCACGGACTCATGTCGCCCGGCCGGATGCCGCCGAACTCGTCGCTGTTGGTGCCGATGATCAGCGGCACCGGGGCCTGCAGCCCCGCCGCAAAGGCCGGCTCGACATCCTCATCGACGAGCCCGCCGCCGTCGGAACCGTCGATGACCAGCAGGTCGCCGTCATAAAAGCCGGGCGGCGGCGTCAGCAGGGCCCCTGCCGGAAGCGCCCGCAACTGCGCGCCCGTGGCATCGACCAGACCCCGGCTTTCCGCGAAGGCGATGCCGCGATCCTCCAGGCTCGATCGTCCGCCCCGCCCCTGAAACACCGGCGTGGCTTCCTCGCGGCCCAGACCGGACTGCACCACCGCCCGGTGGAACAGGCCGCGCGCCGGTTCGGCGATCATCAGCCGCAGCACCGCCGCGCCACCGGCCGACTCGCCGAAGACGGTGACATTGCCGGGGTCGCCGCCGAAGGCCGCGATATTGTTCCGCACCCATTCCAGGCTGGCGACCATGTCGGCCAGTCCATAGTTGCCGACCAGGCCCTCCCCGCCCGCCTCGGCGCTCAGGGCCGGATGGGCGAAGAAGCCCAGCCGCCCCAGCCGGTAGTTGATCGTCACCACCACCACGCCACGCCGCGCCAGCGCCGCCCCGTCATACAGGGCCGCCGTGCCCGACCCGTTGATCAGCGCGCCGCCGTGGATCCAGACCATGACCGGCAACGGCCCGTCGCCGACAGCCTCCGGGGTCCAGACATTCAGCGTCAGACAGTCCTCGCTCATCGGCAGGGGGCCGACGCCGGGGTCTCCGGCGGCCGGGGGCTGGACGCAGATCGGCCCGACCGTCGCCGCCTCGCGCAGTCCCGGCCAGCTGGCGGGCGGCTGCGGTTCCCGCCACCGCAGCGGACCGACCGGCGGGGCCGCATAGGGGATGCCCTTGAAGGCAGCCACGCCCGCCCCGGTCCGCCCGACCAGGGCCCCCTGGACGGTGCGGACAACCGGGTTCACGCCGGCGGGCGGGGGTTCGGATGATGCCATAGACAGGGTGACCGCGACGACCAGACGAGCGACGAAAATGCCCCCGGACCCTGACAGGATTCGCCCGTTTGGCCCCGGGATCGGATCGTCGGGGAAATATTGAACGCCCCGGCGAACCAATTGTCGAGCTTGTGCGTTACCAAGGCTCTTTGTTCGGGGATTGCATTGAAAGAGCTGGTTATTTCAGGCGAGCTGGCCGCGGACCTGGCCTCGGCCTTCGACGCCTCCCCCAATCCCTACATGCTGATCACGCCCGACTTTCACTACGCCGGCATGAACGCGGCCTATCTCGCGGTTGTCGGTGCCACCCGTGAAGCCCTGATCGGCCGGAACCTGTTCGACATCTTCGACGCCGGCCCGACGGAAGAGGGCCGCGAGAACAACCGGCAACTACGCACCTCGTTTGAACGCGTACTCGCCACCGGCAAGCCCGACCATCTGGCGGTGATCCGCTACGCCCTGCCCAGAACCCTCCCGACCGGCGAGACGGTCATGGAGGATCGCTACTGGTCGGCGACCCATACCCCGATCCGCAATGCCAAGGGCCAGACCGCCTACATCCTGCAGCACACCACCGACATCACCGAACTGGAGATCCTGCGCCGACAGGTCGCCGGGCGCCAGACCGAGACCGCCCTCAATGTGATCGTCGGCGGCAATATCCTCGCCCGCGCCGAACACGTCCAGGAAGACAATCGCCGACTGCAGTCCGAGCGCAACCGGCTGTTCGACATCTTCATGCAGGCC
Source organism: uncultured Brevundimonas sp. (assembly GCA_963975385.1). Classification (GTDB taxonomy): domain Bacteria; phylum Pseudomonadota; class Alphaproteobacteria; order Caulobacterales; family Caulobacteraceae; genus Brevundimonas. The sequence continues at coordinate 4,386 of CAXBHG010000096.1, read as the reverse complement.
CCCGGCTTCATCACCGTCCTGTCCGGACCGAACCACGTCTACCAGATGCACAACGAGGCCTACGCCCGTCTGGTCGGACGTGACGACCTGGTCGGCAGGTCCGTCGCCGAAGCGCTTCCCGAAGTACGCGAACAGGGCTTCATCGACCTTCTTGACCGGGTCTGGAAGACCGGAGAGGCGATCGAAGGCCGCGGCTCGCCCCTTCAGCTGCGCCGCCACCCGGACGGGCCGCTGGACACCGTCTATGTCGACTTCATCTATCAGCCGATCCGCGACCAGGCGGGCGAGGTCGTCGGCATCTTCGTTCAGGGCCATAAGGTGACCGACACCGTCCTGGCTGTCGATCGCCAGCGGTTGATGATCGATGAGCTGAACCACCGGGTGAAGAATACCCTCGCCACCGTCCAGTCGATCGCCATGCAGACGGCCCGGACCCACGTCGACCCCGCCTCCTTCGCCGAAACCTTCCAGGCCCGGCTGCTGGCCCTGTCCCATACCCACGACCTGCTGACCCGCAGCCACTGGGAGGGGGCCGAGCTGCGCGCCATCCTCGAGCACGAGACCGAGGCCCACGGCCCGCAGCGGGTCCTGCTCAACGGTCCCTCCCTGGCCCTGAGCCCGGCGACCGCCCTCGCGCTCGGCATGATCTTCCACGAACTGGCGACCAATGCCGCCAAATTCGGGGCCCTGTCCGTCGTCGAGGGCCGGGTGCTGGTGGACTGGAAGATCACCGGCACGGACACCCGCAGCCTCTACCTCACCTGGCGCGAGGTCGATGGACCCGCGGTTGAAGCCCCGACGCGCCGCGGTTTCGGCAGCCGGCTGATTGAGCGCAGCATCCGCCACGATCTGGCGGGCAGTATCGATCTTTGCTACCCCCCCGAGGGGTTCGAGGTCACGATCTCGATCCCGCTAAACCGTGGAGACCCGGCATGACCGCAGGACTGGACGGCCGCCGCGTGCTGATCGTCGAGGATGAATCCCTCGTCGCCATGCTGCTGGAGACCATACTCGAGGACATGGGCTGTATCCCGATCGGCCCCGCCTCCACCATCGAGGAAGGCCTCGCCATGGCCGAAGGGGAATCGACGCTCGACGCCGCCCTGCTCGACGTGAATGTGGCGGGCCGGCAGATCTTCCCCGTCGCGGAAATCCTGCGGGCGCGCGGCGTCCCCTTCGTCTTCTCGACCGGCTACGGCGAGGGCGGCCTGCCCGACGACTGGCGCGGCCAGCCGACGATCCAGAAACCCTTCACCGAGGCCGCCATCCGGGACGCGCTGCGGACAGCGCTGGGGGTCAGCGTCGCCTGACGTCCTTCAGCACCGCCCGGGCTGCATTATGCCCCGGCGCACCGGTCACCCCGCCGCCCGGATGGGCCCCTGACCCGCACAGATACAGGCCCGGTACCGGCATCCGGTGATCGGCATGGCCCAGCACCGGCCGGGCGCTGAACAGCTGGTCCAGACCCAGCTTGCCGTGGAAGATGTCGCCCCCGACCAGGCCGAAGCGTCGCTCCAGGTCCTTCGGGGTCAGGGCCAGCCGCCCGACCACCGAGGCCTTGAACCCCGGCGCATGGCGATCGACCGTCTCGATCATCAGGTCCGCGACCGTATCCCGGTGTTCATCCGCCAGGGTCGGATCGACATGCTGGCAGAACAGGCTGGCCACATGCTGCCCGGCCGGGGCCAGGCTGTCGTCCAGCGTTGACGGGATCAGCATCTCGACGATCGGCTCGGACGACCAGCCGTTCAGCCGCGACTGGCTGTAGGCCCGGTCCATATAGGCCAGGCTGGGGGCGATGATGATGCCGGCGGTGTGGTGATCCCCCGCCCCGGGCAGGGCGGTGAAGGTCGGCAGTTCGGACAGGGCCACATTCATGCGGAAGGTCCCCGACCCCGACGCATAGTTGCCGATCCGCTCGCGGAAATCCTGCGGCACCACCGCCGGATCGACGAACCGGTCGAACAGCAGGCGCGGATGCAGGTTCGACACCACGGCCCGGGCCCGCACTGTATCGCCCGCCTCGGTCACCGCGCCCACCGCCCGGCCCTTTTCCGTCAGCACCGCCGCCACCGGTGCGTCCAGCCGGATATCGACCCCGACCCCGGCACAGGCCTTCGCCATGGCCTGGGTGATGGCCCCCATGCCGCCGATGGCGTGACCCCAGACGCCCTTGCGACCGTTCACCTCGCCGAACACATGGTGCAGCAGCACATAGGCCGAGCCGGGCGTATAGGGGCTGGCATGGTTGCCGACGATACTGTCGAAGCCGAACAGGGCCTTGATCGGATCGCTCTCGAACCAGCCGTCCAGCCAGTCCCCCGCCGATTTGGTGAACAGGTCCAGCAGGTCGCGCCGCCCGGTCACGTCCAGACCCGCCACCCGCCGCCCGATCGATCCGGCCTTCAGCATCTCCGGCAGGGCCGCCAGCCAGCCGCCCTCGACCACATTGGGCGGGGCCTGCAGCACCAGATCACGCAGGATCGCCGCCACCGTCTCCAGCCGCGTCTCATAGGATTCCAGCCGTTCCGCGTCGCGGGTCGAGAAACGCGCCACCTCGGCCTTGGTCCGCCCCTCCCCGGCCGTGAAATACTGGCCGTCATCCAGCGGCAGGAAGTTGGACATCCGCCGCTCGACCACCCTCAGCCCGTGCCCGGCCAGGTCCATGTCGGCGATGACCTTCGGGTTCAGCAGGCTGACCGTGTAGCTGGCGGTCGAGTTGCGGAAGCCGGGATGGAATTCCTCGGTCACCGCGGCCCCGCCGACGACATGACGCCGCTCCAGCACCGTCACCTTCAGTCCGGCCCTGGCCAGATAGAAGGCGCAGACCAGCCCGTTATGGCCGCCGCCCAGGATGACGACGTCAGTGGTTGTGGTGGTCATGGTTGCTCCGGCCAGCCGTCGACATAGCGTGAAAACAGCAGCGGCTTGCCCAGCCAGTAACAGAGCTCGGCCGGGCGGGTGATGTCCCAGACCGCCAGATCCGCGACCTTGCCCGCCTCGATCGTGCCGATCTCCGCTTCCAGCCCCAGCGCCCTGGCCGCGATCCGCGTCGCCCCGGCCAGCGCCTCCTCCGGCGTCAGGCGGAACTGCACGCAGGCCAGGTTCAGCGCCGCCGTCATCGAGGCCAGCGGCGAGGTGCCCGGGTTGCAGTCGGTCGCCACCGCCATGGCCACACCGTGATCCCGCAACAGCTGGACCGGCGGCGGCGTGGTCTCGCGCAGCATCAGATAGGCCCCCGGCAACAACACGGCGACCACGCCCGCCTCGGCCATCGCCTTCACCCCGGCCTCGGTCGTGTGTTCGATATGATCCGCCGACAGCGCCCCGTACCGCGCGGCCAGCGATGCCCCGCCGCCATCCGACAACTGATCCGCATGCAGCTTGACCGGCAGGCCCAGCGCCTTCGCCTTGTCGAACAGCCGCGCCACCTCATCAGTCGAGAAGGCGATCGGCTCGCAATAGGCGTCGACCATGTCGACCAGCCCCTCGGCATGGGCGGCGGGCAGGATCTCGTCCACCGCCAGATCGACATAGCGACCGCGATCCGCCTTCCACTCCGGCGGCACGGCGTGCAGCCCCAGATAGCTGGTCCGCACCCGCACATTGGTCTCGGCCCCGATGCGCCGGGCCACACGCAGCATCTTCAGCTCGCTGTCGCGGTCCAGGCCATAGCCGGACTTGATCTCGACCGTGGTCACCCCCGTCGCCGTCAGCCCGTCCAGCCGGCGCATGGCCGAGTCGAACAGCTCATCCTCCGTCGCCGCCCGGGTCGCCTTGACGCTGGAGACGATGCCGCCCCCGGCGCGGGCGATCTCCTCATAGGTCGCGCCCTCCAGCCGCTGTTCGAACTCGCCCGACCGGTCCCCGCCGAACACCAGATGGGTATGGCAGTCGATCAGTCCCGGCGTGACCCAGGCCCCGCCCAGCCGGTCAGTCTCGACGGCCTCATGGTCCGGCAGGTTCGCCCGCGCCCCGACCCAGGCGATGCGCCCGTCGCGGACCAGGATCGCCCCGTCCTCAATGGCCCCATAGGGCGTGCCGCCGGCGACCATGGTGGCGATCCGGCAGTCGGTGATGAGTCTCATATCCCTCTCCCGGCGGGAGAGGGCTTGAGCGCACGGCGGCGCAGCCGTCGTTCTTGCGCGAAAGGGTGAGGGGTTAAGGTGCGAAGACGGCCACCGCCGAAACCCCTCTCCCCTGCCCCTCTCCCCATGGGAGAGGGGTTCTGAATCCGCCCCCTCATCGCCCCTGAAACCCGGCCAGCAGTTCGCACAGCCAGCGCCCCGCCGTCAGCGCGCCCAGGTCGCCGATCTCCAGCGACGGATCATATTCGGTCAGGTCCACGGCCTTCACCTTCGGGTGGGCCCCGATCACCCGGGTGGC
>CAXBHG010000095.1:0-7882 GCA_963975385.1 uncultured Brevundimonas sp. | reverse complement strand
CCGCCGACGATCTGACCCTGTTCATGCCCTTTTCCGGCGATCACCACCACATCCCCGTCGCGCAGCATGCCGACGGCCTCGGCGATGGCCCGGGCCCGGTCACCGATCTCCAGCGCGTCGGGGCAGCCGGCACGGACGGCCTTGCGGATGACGGCCGGATCCTCGGACCGGGGATTGTCGTCCGTGACGATGGCCACATCGGCCAGCCGCCCGGCGATCTCGCCCATCAGGGGGCGTTTGGCGCGGTCGCGGTCTCCGCCGGCCCCGAACACCACGATCAGTCGACCGCTGGCATGGGGCCGCAGGGCCTTCAGCACCGTCTCAAGTCCGTCGGGCGTATGGGCATAGTCGACATAGACCTCACCCCTGGCCGCCCCGGGAATACGCTGCAGCCGGCCTTCCGCCCCCTTGAGTGTGGACAGGGCCGCGAGAACCCGGTCGGGGGACTCCCCGGCGGCGATGCACAGGCCCGCCGCCACCAGGGCGTTGGAGGCCTGGAAGGCACCGGCCAGCGGCAGCAGCACGTCGTGCAGGGTACCGCGCACATCGATGGTCAGGCGCTGGCCCTCGGCGGTCGGCCGGCGCGCGACCAGGGTCAGGTCACGCCCGCGCTGGCCGACGCCCAGCACACCCAGACCGGACATGATGCTGGCCGAGGCGAAGCTGGAATAGACGTCGGAGTCGGCGTTCAGCACCGCCGTGCGGCCGCGCGGCAGCAGGGTTTCGAACAGCCGCATCTTGGCGGCGCGATAACCCTCCATCGTGCCGTGATAGTCGAGGTGGTCCTGGGACAGGTTGGTGAAGGCCGCCGCCTTCAGCGTCACCCCGTCGAGGCGGCGCTGGTCGATGCCGTGCGACGAGGCCTCCAGCGCCAGATGGGTGACGCCCTGCCCGGCCAGCCGGGCCAGCAGGCGGGCGGCGTCGGCGGCGTCGGGACTGGTCAGGCCCGGCGGGGTCAGGGCCTCGCACACCGCGCCGGACTGGGCGACGACGCCGAGCGTGCCCATGCTGGCGGCCCTGATGTCCAGCGCGGCCCAGATCTGGCGGCAGAAGGTGGCGACCGAGGTCTTGCCGTTCGTGCCGGTGACAGCCACGCAGACGGCCGGTTGAGCCCCGTAGAAGCTGCGGGCGGCGATGGCATAGGCGCGGCGCACATCGCCCGAGGTGACCAGCACCGGGGCGGAACCGTCAGGCGTGTCCTGTGGGGCCAGCACCGCCGCCGCGCCCCGCGACAGGGCCTGGGGAATGAAGGCGCGACCGTCAGCCGTGGTCCCCGGCAGGGCGACGAACAGCGATCCGGGCGCGACCTGACGGCTGTCGGCGGTCACCCCGGTGATCATGGGGTCGGAACTGACATCGCGACGCAGCAGATCCGACAGGCGCAGGCCGCTCATCGCACGACCCCTTGCACGGGGGCCGCGACCGGCTCGCCAAGGGCGGTGCGCCAGGCGTCGGCACGACGCTGGACGCCGAGGAAGGGGGCGATGCGGTCGGCGATCCGTCCCACGGCCGGGGCCGCGACATAGCCGCCGGTGCGCGGATAGGCCGAGGGCTCGTCCATCAGGATCAGGATGGAGTAACGGCGCGCGTCGACCGGGCCGTCGGCCGGGAAGACCGCCGCGAAGGTGCCGACGGCATGGGTCGGATCGTATCGGCCACCGACCAGTTTGTTGGCCGAGCCGGTCTTGCCACCGACACGCAGGCCCGGGGCCTCGGCGAAACCGCCCGATCCCCGCACGACATTCAGCCGCAGGAGCTCGAGCAGGGTGCGGGAGGTCTCGGGCGAGACCACCTGGCGACCCCGCACTGGCGTGCCGTCGCCCCTGCGCAGCGTCAGGGGCACCAGTCGGCCGCCGTTGGTCAGGGCCCCCATGGCCGTGGCCATCTGGGCCGGGGTGATCATGATGCCATAGCCGAACGACAGCGAGGCCAGGGTCGAGTCGTCCCAGCGGCGCGGACGCCGCGGCCGGGCCGACTCCTTCAGTTCGATAGGAGCCGCGTCCATCAGGCCGAAGCGGGTGAAATAGTCCCGCATCACCGGGCCGCCCATCTCGATCGCCAGCCGCGAGGTGCCGATGTTCGAGGAGTGGAGATAGACCTCTTCCAGCGTCATCACCCGGTTCTGGGCGTGGAAGTCGGTGATCTTGCGATTGCCGATCATGAAGGCTTCGGAGGCGTCAAAGCGGGTGTTCATGTCCGCCTGGCCGGTGTCGAGACCGGCGGCGACGGTAAAGGTCTTGAATACGGAGCCCATCTCATAGTGGGCCGAGGTCACGCGATTGAGACGCTCGTCAGTCGGCCAGCTGGCCATGCCCAGGACCTCGCCGGTCTGGACGTCGGTGATGATGCCGACCGCGCCCTTGGCCCCGTTCGCCTCGGCGGCGGCGGCCAGTTCGTTCTCCAGCACGCCCTGGACCCGCAGGTCGATCGACAGGGCGAAGGGCGCACCCCGCTCTCCGGCGGCCCGGATCTCGTCATTGAAGGCCAGCTCCGCACCGGAGATGCCCAGTCCACCGGTGTCGGCGTCGCCGATCAGATGGGTGGCCGACGCCCCCAGCGGATAGACGCGCCGGTCTTCCGGCTCGAACGACAGGCCGCCCAGGGCAAGCGCATGCAGCCGCCGGCGCTCGGCCGGCGTCAGGCCGGGCATGACGATCAGCCGGCGATCCCCGTTCAGGACCTTCTTCAGCCGCGCCGTCGACACCGACGGCAGGGCCTGGCGGATCTGCCGCTCGGCCACGTCGCGATCCCAGACCTCGGCCGGATCGATATAGAAGGCATAGTGGACGATATTGGTCGCCAGCAGGGCCCCGTTGCGATCAACCAGATCGCCCCGTACCAGGGCGTTCGGATTGGCGGCGTAGCCCCCGCCGCTGCGCGGGGACATCAGGGCCGAATGGGCTGCCCCCACGGCCAGGGCGGCAAAGGCCAGGGCGAACAGGCCCAGGATCAGGAAGATGCGGACCCGCGCGTCCTCCTCCGGGCGAGCGTGGGCCCGGGCGCGACCGAAGGCGTGTTCAACCCACCAGATACCCTCGGCGAACCAGCGCCATGTCGGCGAGACCCGCCGCCCCGGCGTCAGGCCGGGCGCGGGCCGGTCATAGGCGGCGTGATGGTCGTGGACGCTCATCGCCCGTCCTCCGGCCCCGCCGGGGCCTCGGCGGCGGCGGCCTCGACGGACGCGGCCGTGGTCGGCGAGACGATCACGGGGCGCGGCTCCGGCACCGGCGCGATCGCGGCCAGACTGCCCTCGTCCTTGCGACGATGAACGTCGACCGGGGCGAGCCCGGCACTGCGCGACAGGGCTTCCAGACGGCCGGGCTGCTCCAGCCGCGCGACCTCGGCCCGCAGCAGGCGCACCCGTTCGCCGTTGTCGTTGATCTCACGCTCCAGCTGGCTGATGCGCACACCCTCCCGGGCCGCGCCGGCCTTGGCCACATAGACGGAGAAGATCATCAATGCGACCAGCAGCAGGCCGATGATCTCGACCCAGCGGATGCCGTGCAGCTTCCAGTCGAACAGGCGCTGCAGGCCGTTACGGGGGGCGGTCCACATCGTCATGCGGCGATCCCTCCCCAGGGGGCGGCATCGGTGCGGACGGCGGCGCGCAGCTTGGCTGAGCGGGCGCGGGGATTGGCGTCCAGCTCCTGCGGGTCCGCCTCGCGCGCGCCCTTGAACTGCAGGGTGAAGCTGGGCTTGCGGGTCTCAATCGCCACGGGCGCGTGACGCGAGCCGCCGGGGGCATTGCCGGTCCGCTCCGTCAGGAAGGCCTTGACGATGCGGTCCTCCAGCGAATGGAAGGTCACGACCACCAGACGCCCGCCGGGCGACAGGCAGGCCTCGGCGGCCTCGAGCCCGGCCCGCAGCTCGCCCAGCTCGTCATTGACGGCGATACGCAGGGCCTGGAACACGCGGGTGGCCGGATGGATCGCCGCCCCGCGCCGCCCGCCCAGGGCCTTTTCGACCACGGCGGCGAGGTCCAGGGTCCGCTCGAACGGCTGCTCGACGCGGCGACGCAGGATGGCGGTGGCGACCCGACCCGACTGGCGCTCGTCACCATACAGTTTGAAGATATGGGCCATCGGCCCGTGATCCCAGGTGTTGACGATGTCGGCGGCGGTCTCGCCCGCATCGCCCATCCGCATGTCCAGCGGCCCGTCGCGCATGAAGGAGAAGCCGCGCTCGGCCTGGTCCAGCTGCATCGACGAGACGCCGATGTCGAAGACCACGCCGTCCAGACGGTCGTGACCACTGTCGGCGAAGGCTTCGGCCAGCCCCGAGAACGGGGTGCGCACCAGGGTGAATTTGCCGGGATAATCGTTGGCGACCGCCTCGGCATAGGGCTGGACGGTCGGATCGCGATCCAGGGCGATCACCTCGGCCCCGGTCGCCAGTATGGCGCGCGTATAGCCGCCGGCCCCGAAGGTGGCGTCAATGATCACATCGCCCGGCCCGGGGGACAGGGCGGCGATCACCTGATCGATCAGGACCGGGGCGTGCGGCGCGCTCATCCGGCACCGCCGGGCTTGATCGCCTGCCGCCGCATCTCGCCGAACTGGGCCAGGCCGGCACGGGCCGCGCGGCGCTGTTCGGCACGGTGGGCCTCCCATTTGTCACGGGCCCAGATCTGGAACCGGTCACCGACGCCATACAGGACGACGGCCTCGGACAGGTCGGCCTCGGCACACAGGGATTCCGGCAGGGTGATGCGGCCGCCCGAGTCATAGGCCAGGGCCTTCTGCTCGCCGTAGATCGCCGCCTCCAGCGCCGACCGGTAGGGGTCGCCAAACGGCAGGCTCTCGATCACACCCCGGTATTCGGCGAACAACCGGTCCCCGCCGGCCTCGAGGCAGTCCGCTTCAATGGAGGGAAAACAGAAGACGCCATGTTCCGCGCCGTTTTCGGCCGTGCGGAATTCCTGGGGGATCAAGAGACGGCGCTTGCCGTCCAGCTGCTTCTCGAAGGTCGAGAGAAACACGCCCTGCCCTATCGGACCCTTAGGTCCGCCCCTGAAATCCGTGACGTGCCCTATGCGACGCCGCTCAGCCCCAAATCATGCAAATGGGATAGCATGGGATCAGATGGGCCTCAATGGGATTAGTTGACGCTTTTTAACCAAGTTCGCAGTCGACGGACAGCATCGTGCGCGAAGATGCGGAACATACATAGAACACGCTAAGTATAAACACCCTGTGGGCAGACAATGCGCCCGGCTGCGGCCCCAGGGGTTAATGACCCGTCGCGGGCGACCGCTCCAGCTGAAGGGAAAAATGTCAGACGGCCTGTAAGCCGGGTTCTGTCCCCGCAACCCGGCCGAAGCCGGACGTCGGGTGACGATCATTCCTCTGGACCCTTCATCGCTGAAGGGTTCTCGCGACCTACCCGGATGCCTCGGGCGGTGAACCCTGCGGCCGAAACCGCGCGACATCCCTATTCGGTCTTGCTCCAGGCGGGGCTTGCCATGCCGTCGCTGTTACCAGAGACGCGGTGGGCTCTTACCCCACCCTTTCACCCTTACCGGTCCCGCAGGGCCGGAGGTTTGCTTTCTGTGGCGCTATCCCTCGGGTCACCCCGGGCGGGCGTTACCCGCCGCCTTTTCACCGTGGAGCCCGGACTTTCCTCGACAGGCGTAAGCCCGCCGCGACCGCCCGGCCGTCTGACGGGGGACAGATGGGCGCTCCGGCCGCCTGCGTCAATCCGGAGGCAGGGTCGGGTCGCCCATGGCATAGCCGTAGATCCAGAAGCCCCTTCCGTCCTCCCGGAACGGAAGGTTCAACCGGGTCAGACTGGCCCGCAGGGCGGCGGAACAATCCTCCACGAGGGTCAGCGGCAGCAGGGCCCCGTCCTGCCGCCACAGACGCGGGACGATCCGCAACCATTCGATCCCGTAGAGAGGCTCAAGACATTCGTCGCACCAGCAGCCCTGGTCGACCTGCTGATCGGACTCCCACAGCGGTTCGGGTGGCTCCAGCAGGTCCTGACGCTGATAGGGCGGGGTAAAGGGCAGGTCCCGGATCGCGGCGCGCAGTTCGGTCCAGCGGGTCTGGTTCATGACCGAGGCCAGGCCACGCCGTTCGACCTCGGCCCGGACCCTGGCCCGGTGCCTGTCCCGGTAATCCCGTTGCTGCTGCCGCCGCGCCTCGATGTCGGAACCATCGACCATCGGCGGCTAGTTGAGGACGCCCGTCGGGCTCTCCGCCGTCGCCAGCTGCAGAACCCCCATCAGGGTGGCCCGGGTCTCGCCGTCGGCGATGCCGTCAACGCGGGCGGGCCGCCAGTGGCGCTGGAAGGCCTCTACCGTCAGCCGGGTGTCGTCGTCATAGCTGCCGCCGGGCTTCAGGCCGTAGCCGAGCCGGTGCAGGCCGGCACGCATGACGATGACGCCCAGTCCCTCGTCGCCGATGGTCAGGGCCGGGCCGAGGGCAGCGATCCGCTCGGGGGCGGGCTCGAACCACAGGCCGTGGCCGGCCGCCGCCAGGGTCTTCCACGGAAACAGCTCGCCCGGGTCCTGTTTGCGGGCGGGGGCCAGGTCGGAATGGGCGATGATACGGCTGTCGGGGATGGTCCAGCGCGAGCGGATGTCCGCGACCAGGGCCGTCACGGCGGTGATCTGGGCGTCCGGAAACGGCCGGTAGCCGAACTCGTGGCCGGGATTGACGATCTCGATGCCGATGGAGGCGGCATTGCAGTCGGTCTCGCCCTGCCATTCCCCCCGGCCCGCGTGCCAGGCCCGGCGCTCCTCGGCGACCAGCCTCAGAATCCGGCCGTCCTCATCCACGACATAGTGGGCCGAGACCGCGGCCGCGGGGTCGCGCAGACGGGCCACCGCCGCCTCGGCGCTGGTCATGCCGGTATAGTGCAGCACCAGAAGATCCGGCGGCGCGCGCCGGCTGTCGAAATTGGGAGACGGCGCGTCGCTGATGTCGGGCATGGGCGGGCTTATCGCCCCTGGCGTTCCCAGCCGTAGGCGACCCATTCCCCGTCGACCTTGCGGGCTTCGATCACATCATCGCCACGGCGATTGCGGCCGCCGAAGCGGCGGCGCGCGCTGATGGCGAGGCCGGCGAGGAAGATCAGGATCGTTCCGAAAACGGCGATCACGGCCACGGCGATCGCCGTGAACACCGCCAGAATCGCGCCGACCGTCATGGCCGCCAGGGTGGCGATCAGTCCGCACAGCCACACCACAGGTGCCAGCAACCCCGGCACGCGCCGGCGGGATGCAGCCCCCTGGGGAATGAAGCGATCGGTCTCGATCATCGAACGGCCTTTGGAAACACCCCCGGGGGGCGTCGGGCGCGCAATGTCGGTCGATATGGCCTCCGGGTCAATGGAAGACACGGTCACAGGCGAGTGTGCACCCGCGGAGAGAGCCCCGGACGGTCGATCAGGGCAGGGGCTGCTCGGCCAGGACCGAGGCCCCGGCGCTGCGCATACGCTCGGATTCGATCCTTTGCAGCACGCCCCGGGCCTGCGGATCAGACATGACGCCACCGATGCCGACCAGAACACGGGCGGCCTCGCTGGAGACGCCAAACGCCTCCGACAGGGCCTCCCAGGGCGACGCCGGCGTGGGATAGCGTTTGAAACGCACCGATTCCGCGGCCGGGATCTCGGCGAGGCGACGGGCCTGGACGATGGCTTCGTGCAGCCCGCCCAGTTCATCGACCAGTCCCAGTTCCTTGGCCTGACGCCCGGTCCAGACACGACCGCGGGCAATTTCGCGCACCCGGGCCGGGGTCAGACGACGGCCGGTGGCGACCCGGGTGACGAATTCCTCATAGGTGCGGTCGATCGAGGCCGCATAGTCGGCCCGCTGCGAGGCGGTGAAGGGCCGGGCCGGCGAGAAGGCGTCGGCATAGTCGCCGCCGACCGACAGGTC
>CAXBHG010000094.1:0-7998 GCA_963975385.1 uncultured Brevundimonas sp. | reverse complement strand
GCCGACATTACCGTGGACGCGCGCAGCGGCCGCATCATTGGAGAACGCTGAATGCGCGTGCTGCTGGTCGAAGACGACGTTGACCTGTCCCGTCAGCTGAAGGGCGCGCTGGGCGATGCCGGCTATGCGGTGGATCACGCCGCCGACGGCGAGGAGGCGCATTTTCTCGGCGATACCGAACCCTATGACGTGGTGGTGCTGGACCTCGGCCTGCCCAAGATCGACGGCGTGTCGGTGCTGGAGCGCTGGCGGCGCGACGGCAAGACCACGCCGGTGCTGATCCTGACCGCCCGCGCGGCCTGGTCCGACAAGGTGGCGGGATTTGACGCCGGGGCCGACGACTATCTGACCAAGCCCTTCCATACCGAGGAACTGCTGGCGCGGCTGCGGGCTCTGCTGCGGCGCTCGGCCGGCATCGCCTCGGCGACGCTGGCGTGCGGCGACCTGCGGCTGGATCCGCGCGCGGCCCGGGCCAGTGTCAGCGGCGAACCGCTGCGCCTGACCTCACTGGAATACCGTCTGCTGCACTATCTGATGATGCACCAGGGCCGGGTCATCAGCCGGACCGAGCTGGTCGAACATCTGTACGATCAGGATTTCGACCGGGATTCCAACACTATCGAGGTGTTCGTCGGGCGACTGCGCAAGAAGATCGGGGCCGACCGCATCGAGACGGTGCGCGGGCTGGGCTACAGGCTGACGCCGCTGGCCGGCGAGTCGGTCGCGGACTGATCGCGTCGCGATGACGGACAGCGCTGGCGTCGAGACCGACCCGCCACCGGAGAAGGGCTCCTGGGGGCGCTGGTTCGGGCGGCCGGGACGGTCCCTGACCCGCCGTTTGATCTGGCTGGCCTCGGCCTGGATCGTGATCGCCCTGGTGGTCACCGGCCTGGTTCTGACCTCCCTGTTCCAGGAGTCGGCCCTGCGGCGGCTGGGCAATACCCTCAGCGACACCATCGACGAGGTGGTGGTGGCGTCGAACGCCAGCGGCGACACCGTGGTCACCTCCGAGATCAAGGACGCCCGCTCGCTGCGGCCGCTGTCCGGTAAATACTGGGCCGTGGCCGAGCCGACGGCCGGCGGGCGGTTGCGGATGCTGGTGCGCTCCGACTCCCTGGCCGGGGCGGATCTGATCGTGCCGGGCGACCTGCCGCCGCGGCTCAGCGCGGCCTTCGGCCAGATCATCACCTACAACGCCGTCGGCCCGCGCGGCGAGCCGTTGCGGGTCGCCGCCAGCATGAAACAGATGCCGGGGCGGACGGAGCCGGTCGTGTTCATGGCCGGGATCGATCGATCCGATGTCGAGAGCGATGCGCGCCAGTTCGCGACCGTGACCTGGGTGGTGCTGCTGGTGATGGGGCTGGGCCTGGCCTCGGCGGTGCTGATCCAGGTCCAGATCGGTCTGCGGCCGCTGTATTCGCTGCGCAACGAGATCGCCGATGTCCGCAAGGGCAAGGCGGCGCGCATCGTTCATCGCTATCCGCTGGAGATCCAGCCGCTGGCCGATCAGGTCAACCGGCTGCTGACCCATAATCAGGAGACCGTCGAGCGCCAGCGCACCCATGTCGGCAATCTGGCCCATGCGCTGAAGACCCCGCTGTCGGTGCTGCTGGCCGAGGCCGGTTCGGCCGAGGGGGCGTTGCCGGACATGGTGCGGCGTCAGTCCGACATCATGAAGGCCCAGGTGGATCATCACCTGCGCCGGGCCCGCGCGGCGGCCCGGGCCCAGCTGATCGGCGAACGCACGCCGATCGCCGCGGTCATCGACGAGATGGCGGTGATGCTGGAACAGGTGTTCGAGGCCAAGGGGGTCGAGATCGACTGGCGGGCCCCGGATGAGCTGGAGTTTCGCGGCGAGCGCCAGGACCTGCAGGAAATCCTCGGCAATCTGATCGAGAACGCCTGCAAATGGTCGACGCGCCGGGTGCGGGTGGTGGCGACACGGTCGGGGCCGGGCCAGATGACGGTGGTGGTCGAGGATGACGGTCCCGGCCTGCCGGCTGATCAGCGTGACGAGGTGCTGAAGCGTGGTGCGCGGCTGGATGAGAGCGCGCCCGGATCGGGGCTGGGCCTGTCCATCGTCGACGAACTGGTCCGGGCGTATGAGGGGCGGTTGACGCTGGCCGCCAGTGCCATGGGCGGTCTCAGGGTCGTGGCGGAATTGCCGGCCGCCGAGACCTGATCGGGCTGCGTCCCGTGTCCGGCGCGGGAAGCAGATATTAACCCTATCCCGCCAGACTGGAGCATCCGGAGCAAATTCCGGTCCTGGGATTTCGGCATGGCCGAACCGGCGTCCATCAATCGGATCATGGCCCCGCTGCTCGAGCGGTGCGCCGACCCCATGCTCAGCCAGCTGCAGAAGGCTGTCTCGGGCATGCCGGGCGAGCGCGCCCGCCAGCTGGAGGGTCTGGTGGTCGAGGAATTGATCGACCGGAAACGGCGCGCCCTGGTCCTGGGCCCGATCCTGCCGATGTTCCAGCCGCGGACCGATGGGGTCGAGGGTGTGGTGTTCCCGTCCGGGGTCCTGCCGCGCCTGTGGAAGCTGGCCAGTGCCCGGGAGCCGGCCCTGCTGCCGCGGCTGGACAAGGTTACCCCGCATGCCATCAAGGTTGCCGACCGCATCTGCCTCGCCGCCGCCGCCGCGGTTCGCGACCGGCCTGACGATGTCTGGCCCGTGTCCTTCTCGACCCCGGCCGAGCGAACGCGGGGCCTGACCGATCTGGCGGAGAGCCTCGACCTGATCCATCTGGCCCGAAAGGGTCTGTCGTCCCTCGACACCTGGTTGAAGCGTCCGGACGGGGATCAGGTGGCGGAACTGCGGCTGATGATCCGCGACAGTGCGGAGATTGTGACGGACGGGGCCCAGCGGGTCCTGGAAATCCTGTTCTCCCATCTGGACGACGCGGTCCTGATTCTCAGAATTCTGACCCAGACGTCCGGCTCTGCGGGCCGGGAGTCGTTTCTGAGCGCCTCGGAACTCGCCGGCTTCGTCGATCGGTTGATCGCGGGCGTGATCGAACGGGTTGAACGGGTCGGTGCCTTCAAATCCGGTGCGGGTCCGATCGCGCCGGTGATCGAGGATATCGGCTGGTGTTCGGCGGTTCTCGCTGAACTCGAGGCGACCCTGCAGCTACAGCCCGACAGTGCCTGGGGGCGGTCGGCGCGGCATGCCCGTGTGGAAATTTCAAAGCGGCTGTGCGCCCTGCTGCGGACCAGTGACAAATCGCTGGATGCGGCCCTGCCGCTGGTGCGGGTACGTATCGCCGGCGGCATGAGCCGCGAAGTGCCGGATCTCGAGGCTCCCTCCCAGGGTGAAAGCATCGCCGCGGCCCGCGACCTGTTGCGTCTGGTCGGTGCCGTTCGCGGACCCGCCGGGGTCTTCGGCTGTGAGTCCGAGCGCAAACAGGTGGTCGAGGTCCTGGCCCAGAAGCTGAGTCGTTACGCCGAGGAGGCGTTCGGGACCGTAAACGCCGGCGAGCTCGCCGATCCGCGCCATGCGCTGGAGCTGGTCAGTATTGCGGCCGATTTCCTGACCCTGATCGACGACGAAGAGGCTGCGCGCACCATTCGACGGCGTGCGGCGATCGCGATCCGGCCCAGGAAGCGCGGCGGCGCTGCCCGGGCGGTCGCCTGAGCGGCTGCGACCTTGTCACCCGACCGATGTCGGGTGAAACACTTTCCCTCGCGTCCTCCGGCCTCTAGACCATCCGCCCATGACGGTATTCTGGATCCTGACCGGACTGCTCACGGCGTTGGCCGGTCTTCTCGTGCTGGGCGGTGCCCGCCGCGGTGTGGACGGCGAGTCCGCGGCCCCGGCCGAGCTGGCCCGACGCGAACTGGACGAGCTGGACCGGCTGAAGGGGCGCGGCCTGCTGGGGCCCGAGGCCTGGGTGACGGCGCGCGCCGAGGCCGGGCGGCGCTGGCTGGCCGGCCGCCCCGATGTCGTGTCCGTCATGTCCCGTCCGTCGGACCCGCGCGCGGTGCTGGCCGGACTGGCCCTGGCCGGCGGCCTGGCGCTGGGCCTGTATGTGCTGACCGGCGCGCCGGGCCAGGCCGATCAACCCTATCAACAGCGGGTCGAGGCGTGGGCGGGTGACCTGGAGTCGCTGGAGGCCCCGCAACTGGCGGCCGTGGTGGCCCGGGTGGTGCGCGACAATCCCGATGACCATCAGGCCCTGGTGATGCTGGGGACGGCGCGGTTCGAGGCCGGCGACCCGATCGGTGCCGCCTCGGCCTTTCGCCGGGCACTGGCGTTGCAGCCCGAGGATGCGACAAACTGGGCCCGCCTGGGCGAAAGTCTGGTGCGGTCGCAGGACGGAGTGGTCGGCGGCGACGCCGAAGCCGCCTTCCGCGAGGCGTTGGCGCGCGATCCCGGTCAGCTGGGTGCCCGCTATTTCCTGGGCGAGGCCGCGCTGGCCCGTGGGGATCATCAGGCCGTCCGCACCCTTTGGGGGCCGCTGATCGCCGCGCTGGACCCGGCCGATCCGCGGCGGATCGACCTGGTGCGCCGACTGCCGCTCGCCGATGCCGGGGCGGCCCGATGACGCGTTGGACCCGGTCGGACCGGACGCTATACGTCGGCCGCTGTTTTACCCGTCGCGGGCCTTTTCGACCATGAGCTGGCTTCCCAAATCCCCGAAGGCGCGGCGTCGCCTGTGGGTGGTCGCCGCCGTTGCGCCGATCCTCGCCCTGGCGGTCGGCCTGTCGCTGTGGGCCATGCGCGACTCGGTGACCTTCTTCTTCTCGCCGTCCGAGGCGACGGCTGAAAAGGCCCCGGCCGGACGGGTCGTGCGTCTTGGGGGACTGGTGGTCGTGGACAGTGTCCGGCACGAACCGGACGGGACGGTGGTGTTCGTGGTCACCGACAATGCCGCCGACACCCGGGTGACCTATCGTGGCAATCTGCCGGACCTGTTCCGGGAAGGGCAGGGCATCGTCGCCCAGGGGGCCTTCGCGCCTGACCGCAGCTTCCGCGCCACCCAGGTGCTGGCCAAACACGATGAGACCTATATGCCGCGCGAGGTGTCCGAGAGCCTGAAGGCCAAGGGTGAGTGGCGTCCCGGGGCCGGAGCCGCCACACGATGATCGTTGAATTCGGGGCCTTCGCCCTGATCCTGGCCCTGTGTCTGGCGGCCCTGCAGACGGCCCTGTCGATCGCCGGACGACTGCGGCGCAGCCCGGTGCTGGCGGGCGCGGCCCAGGGCGCGGCCCTGGCGGCCGCGGGCGCGGTCGTCGTGGCCTTCGCCGTGCTGATCCACGCCTTTGTGGTCAGCGACTTCTCGGTCGCCAATGTCGCGGCCAACAGCCACACCGACAAGCCGATGCTCTACAAGGTGGCCGGGGCCTGGGGCAGCCATGAAGGCTCGCTGGTGCTGTGGTGTCTGGTGATGACCGGCTTCGGCGGGGCCCTGGCGCGTGCCGGCGGCCTGCCGTTCGGCCTGAAGACCTCGGCGGTCGGGGTGCAGGGGGCGCTGGCGACCCTGTTTCTGGCCTTCGCCGTCTTCACCTCCAATCCCTTCGCCCGGATCGATCCGGCCCCGTTCCAGGGCGCGTCCCTGAATCCGCTGCTGCAGGATCCGGCGCTCGCCTTCCATCCGCCGCTGCTCTACGCGGGCTATGTCGGGTTCTCGGTCTGTTTCTCGCTGGCCGTCGCCGCCCTGATCGAAGGGCGGGGACAGGCCAGTTTCTGGCCGGCCTGGGGCCGCTGGGTCCGGCCCTGGGCCCTGGCCAGCTGGGGGTTTCTGACGGCCGGGATCACCCTCGGGGCCTTCTGGGCCTATTACGAACTGGGCTGGGGCGGCTGGTGGTTCTGGGATCCGGTCGAGAACGCCTCCTTCATGCCGTGGCTGGCGGGCACGGCCCTGCTGCATTCGGCGGTGGTGACCGAGCGGCGCGGGGCCCTGGCCGGATGGACGGTCTTCCTCGCCCTGCTGGCCTTCACCTTCTCGATGCTGGGGGCCTTCCTGGTGCGCTCGGGCGTGCTGACCAGCGTCCATGCCTTCGCCGTCGATCCCGAGCGGGGCCTGATGCTGCTGGCGATTCTCGGCGTGACGGCGGGCCTGGCCTTCGCCCTGTTCGCCTGGCGCGCCCCGCAGCTGAGGGGTGGCGGCCTGTTCGCCCCGATCAGCCGTGAGGGGGCGCTGGTTCTCAACAACCTGTTCCTGACGGCGGCGGCGGTGACGGTGCTGCTGGGCACCCTGTATCCGCTGATCCTCGAGGCGGCGACCGGGGCGACCATCTCGGTCGGTCCGCCGTGGTTCGCCATCACCTTCACCCCACTGATGGTGATCGCCTTTCTGATCCTGCCGGCCGGGCCGCTGCTGGCGTGGAAGCGCGGCGATGCCCGGGGTGCCTTGCAGCGTCTGGCCCTGGCGGCGGGGCTGGCCCTGCTGGCCGGGCTGGCCGGCTGGGCGGTGTTCGAACCGCACAGGGCCTTGTCCGCCGCCGGCCTGGCGCTGGGGGCCTGGCTGATCCTGGGCGCCCTGGCCGAGGTCGCCGACCGCATCCGGCTGTTCCGCGCCCCGGCCGCCGAGACCCTCCGCCGCGCGCGCGGCCTGCCGATGGGGGCCTGGGGCATGACCCTGGCCCATGCCGGTCTGGGCGTCTTCGTCATGGGGGCCGTGGTCGAGACCGGCTACCGGGTCGAGGCCTCGGCGGTCGTGGCCACCGGCGGCGAGGTCGGGGCCGGACCGTGGATCGTCCGGCTGAACAGTGTCGAGGTGGTCGAGGGGCCCAACTATCTGGCCGAACAGGGACGGTTGACCGTGGAGCGTCGCGACGGCGCTGTCCCCCGGGCGATCGTGGCCGAGCGACGCTTCTTCCCGGCCGGGGGGCAGACCACGACCGAGGTCGGCCTCGATTTCCGCGGGCTGGATGACGTCTATGTGGTGATGGGCGAGCGCCGGGCCACGCCTGCGGGCGAACCGGCCTGGACGGTGCGGGTCTGGTGGAATCCGTGGGCGCGGCTGATCTTCCTCGGCCCGGCGATCATGGCGCTGGGGGCGCTGCTGTCGCTGCTGGACCGGCGGCTGCGGGTCGGTGTCGGGGCCCGCAAGAAGGTCGGGCCGTGAAGCGCGCCCTGCTGATCGCCCTGGCCGCTGTCGGCCTGATGGCCGCGGAACCGGCCGCGGCCCCCGACCGGCCCCTGCCCGACGCGCGGCAGGAGGCGCGGGCCCGCGCCCTGTTCGCCGACATCCGCTGCGTCGTCTGCCAGCATGAATCGATCGCCGACAGCCCGGCCGGGATCGCCGGGGACATGCGCCGGCTGGTGCGCGAAGAGATCGCCGAAGGGCGCAGCGATGCGGCCATCCGTGAGGATCTGGTGCGGCGCTATGGCGATTTCGTCCTGTTCCAGCCGCCCATGCGGCCCGGCACCTGGCTGCTGTGGTTCGGACCGCTGGCCTTGGTCGTGCTGGCCGGTGCGGGCCTGATCGTCTCCGGGCACCGGCGACGTCCCGAGGCGACGGCCCTGTCGGCCGATGAGGAACGCCGGCTGGCCGAACTGTTGCAGGAGGGGCCGGATTGCCCTGATCCTGACGCATCTTCGCCCAATGACGGGCACGCGGGCGGATCAACCCTTTAGGGTGGGCGGTTTGGATACAGGCCGGACCGTCCTATATTCATTGCCGAACGGGTGCGCGGCACCCGCCTGAGAGGATCCACGCCCGAGATGATGAAGCGTAAGGAGTTCATTCTGGGGGCCGCGGTCGGCCTGACCTTTGCCGCCGCCGCGACCGCAGGTGGCGTCATTCAGTGGCCGGGTGCCCACGCCGAGCCGGCCCGGGTCGCCGGCCAGCTGGTGCCGTCGGCCGGTGCCGCGGGCCTGGCCTTCGCGCCGCCGCAGGGCGCGCCGCTCAGCTTTGCCGACATCTTCGCCCAGGTCGCCCCGGCGGTCGTGCAGATCGACGTCAAGACGCGGGTCGCGCGGTCGGGTCGGCGGACGATCACCATCCCGGGCCTCGGTGCCGTACCGGTCCCCGGCGCGCCGGGCGGCGAAGG
>CAXBHG010000093.1:0-8033 GCA_963975385.1 uncultured Brevundimonas sp. | reverse complement strand
CCGTCGGGCCCGATCTCCAGCACCCCGAACTGCTCGGGAGTCTTGACCGGATAGGCGAACACCGTCGCCCCCGTGGTCCGCGCCGCCGCCGCCCTCAGCTTGGGCGTGAAGCCCTGGCCGTAGAAGATGTTGTCGCCCAGCACCAGACAGACCCGGTCGCCGTCGATGAATTCCTCGCCGATCAGAAACGCCTGGGCGATCCCCTCGGGCCGGGCCTGTTCGGCATAGGTCAGGCGGATGCCGAAACGCGACCCGTCGCCCAGCAGCCGCTCGAACATCCAGCGATCCTCGGGCGTGGTGATCACCAGAATGTCGCGGATATCCGCCAGCATCAGCACCGACAGCGGATAGTAGATCATCGGCTTGTCGTAGATCGGCAGCAACTGTTTGGAGACGCCATAGGTGATCGGTGCCAGCCGGGTCCCCGTGCCGCCCGCCAGAACGATACCCTTCATCGTGTCGTCCCTTCCCTCAACCCCAACCGCTGGCCGTCATACCGTGCCCGCAGTCGCTGCAGGACGTCCAGATGACCCAGGCACCAGTCGACGGTTTTGGCCAGACCGCTCTCGAACGTCTCGGCCCGCACCCAGCCCAGTTCGCGCTCCAGCTTGCCGGAGTCCATCGCATAGCGACGATCATGGCCCGGCCGGTCGGTGACATGGGTGATCAGGTCCGCATAGCGGGCCACCCCCGCCGGTCGCTCCGGCCGCGCCACCTCCAGCAGGGCGCAGATCGCCCGTACGACCTCGATATTGCGCCGCTCGGCATCGCCGCCGACATTGTAGCTCTCGCCGACCACACCCTGTCGCAGCACCAGCTCCAGCGCCGCCGCATGGTCCTCGACATACAGCCAGTCCCGCACCTGGTCCCCGGCCCCGTAGATCGGCAGCGGCCGCCCCTCGATGGCGTTCAGGATCGTCAGCGGGATCAGCTTTTCGGGAAACTGGAACGGCCCGTAATTGTTCGAACAGTTGGTGATGATGGTCGGCAGGCCATAGGTCCGCGACCAGGCCCGGACCAGATGATCGGCCCCCGCCTTGCTGGCCGCATAGGGCGAGCTGGGGGCATAGGGATCGGTCTCCAGGAACGGCGGCGCGTCCGGAGCCAGGTCGCCGAACACCTCGTCGGTCGACACATGCAGGAAGCGGAACCCGTCGCGCGCCCCGGCCGGCAGGGCGTCCCGGTGCCGCACCGCCGCCTCCAGCAACACCCCGGTCCCGGCCACATTGGTCTGGATGAAGACCGCCGGCCCGTCGATCGACCGGTCCACATGGGTCTCGGCCGCCAGATGGATGACGGCGTCGGGCCGGTGCCGGGCGAACACCTCCGCCACCGCCGCCGCGTCGCAGATATCGACCTGTTCGAAACTGTAGCCGGCCGCACCCGCGGCCGCGCCGACACAGGCCAGGTCCCCGGCATAGGTCAGCTTGTCGAGATTGGTCACGGCCACGCCACCGGCGCCGGCGCCGACCAGTCGCCGCACGACGGCCGAGCCGATAAACCCGGCACCACCGGTAACGAGGACGTTCATGGGCCTGATTGGCGTCCGCTGCGGTTAATAACCCGTCAAGCCGGACTCAGCGGTTCCGCGGAAGCGGATCGTAAGCACAGGTTAACGCAATCCCGGTCTACTCGCCCCTTAACCATATTGCCGGAGACGATCGTGAACATGATGGCGAAGGCGGCCACCGACCCCATCGCCGAAGGGCGCGCCCTGCTCGAGGCCGGCGATCCGGCAGCCGCCGCGAACCTGCTCTACCCCTATACCGAGGCTCACCCCGCCGATCATGAGAGCCGCTACTGGCTCTACAGCGCCCTGGTCGCCGCCGGCGAGCCGGCGGCCGCCCGCCAGACCCTGGACGACGCCCGCAACCTGCATTCCGTGGCCATGCTGCGCGCTCACGGCGTCGACCTGAACCGGTTCAGGACCGACAAGGCCTACTGCGCCCGGATCGGGCAGCAGCTCTATGCGATCAAACACATGGCCCCCGCCAGCCTGACGCTCGGGCGCGGCCTGGACCTCGACAATCCCGATGTCCAGACGATGATCAGCTACGGCCTGTCCCTGCAGCATCAGGGCCGGACCGACGAGGCCATCAATGTCTTCAGCGCGGCGGCCGAGACCTTTCCCCATCCGGCCGTCCACGAATTCCTGCTTTACGCCCTGTTCCACGCCCCCGACCGCATGCGCCGCGTTTCGGACGAAGCCCGCCGCTGGAGCGACCTGTATGCCGCGCCCCTGACCCCGGCCAGCCCGGTCTTCGCCAACGCACGCACGGCCGACCGCCCCCTGCGGATCGGCTATGTTGGTCCCAGCTTCACCCGCAGCCAGGTGGCGCAGTTCCTGCTGCCGGTTCTTGAGACACACGATCCGAAGGCGGTCGAGGTCTTCCTCTACTGCGCCGATCCGGCGGCCGAGGACGCCCTGCCGCCCGGCTGCACGGTGCGCGGCATCGGCGCACTGTCCGACGCGGAGGTCGCCACCCTGATCCGCAAGGACACGATCGACATCCTCGTCGACGTCTGGGGCCACACCGCCGGCAGCCGCCTGCCCGTATTCGCCCACCGCCCGGCCCCGGTTCAGGTCGCCTGGATCAATTTCGTCCAGACCACCGGTCTCGCCTGCATGGACTACATCCTGCATGCCGACAGCATGAAGGTGGAGGGCACGGATGAATTCTTCACCGAGGAGATCTGGCACATCGGCCCGATCGTCGCCCCCAGCCGACCCTCGGTCGACCGGCTCCCGGACGTGCCGACCCCGGCGTTGAAGAACGGCTATGTCACCTACGGCTCGTTCAACAACCCGGCCAAGCTCAGCGAGATGACGATCGCGGCCTGGTCGCTGATCCTGCGCCAACGCCCCGGGGACCGGCTGATCCTGAAATACGGCCCCTTCACCGACCCGGTGATGCAGCGCGTGACCCGCGCCCGTTTCGCCGCCTATGGCGCGGCCCCGGAACAGCTTGAGTTCCGCGGCCACACCACCGGCCCCGACTACTGGCGCGAGTTCCAGGATATCGACCTGGCGCTCGATCCCTCCCCCTGCCCCGGCGGCACCACCTCATGCGACGCCCTGGCCAATGGCGTGCCGGTGCTGACCCAGCGTGGCGACGACTTCTACAGCCGTATCGGCGTACCCGTGGTCCTGCCCTGCGGCCTGCCCGAACTGATCGCCGAAGGCTGGGACGACTATGTCGACAAGGCCGTCGCCCTGACGGCGGACCCCCAGGCGCTGGACGCCCTGCGGGCCCGTGTGCGGCCCGGCTTCGACGCCTCCCCCTATCGTGATGAGGTCGGCTTCACCCGCAACCTTGAGGGCATCTTCCGCCAGATGCAGGCCCGCTGGCTGGCGGCAGCCGCATGAGCGCCGCTTCACCGAACGACCGGATCGTCACGGTCGGTGCCGGCCTTCGCGACGGCGTCATCACGACAGACATG
Source organism: uncultured Brevundimonas sp. (assembly GCA_963975385.1). Classification (GTDB taxonomy): domain Bacteria; phylum Pseudomonadota; class Alphaproteobacteria; order Caulobacterales; family Caulobacteraceae; genus Brevundimonas. Next base: position 4,592 of record CAXBHG010000093.1, on the reverse strand, counting down.
GACCGGGCCGAGATCACCCACCGGGTCATGGACCTCGGCCAGCTCGTGCTGCTCAAACACGCCCTTCCCGAAGCCCTGCTGACCGCGACCCGGACTGCCGTGGCCGACTGGGGTCGACAGGTCCCCCCGGCCGAGGTCGACGACTTCAACGGCAACTATCATCGCCGCCGCGCCATGGTGGCCCGCCAGCAGCAGGCCCCGCACGTCTTCCACGACTATAATTTCAACGCCATGGGCGACGCCCCGCCAGAGCTGGCCACGACACTTCACGACCTGTTCGAGCCCCTGCGCCGGCTTTACAATGATCTGACCGGCAACGACGTCCGCTTCGAAATCCCCGCGACCGGCCCTTATGTCCATCCGCAGTTGATCCACTACCCCGCCGGCGGCGGATTCTTCGCCCGGCACTGGCACAATCTGTCGCCGCAGAAGCTCGGCTTCATCGTCTCCCTGTCGCAGCGCGGCCGTGACTTCCGCAACGGCGGCACCTGTTTCGAGATCGACGGCGAGGTCGTCGACATGGAACCGCATCACGAGATCGGCGACATCTGCGTGTGGCGTTACGACCACCAGCACTGGGTCACCCAGTCCGATCTGCGCGACAAGTTCGACTGGGACAGCGACGCCGGTCGCTGGGTCGCGACCTTCGCCTATTTCGATCCTCGCGGTTAAGGCGGCACAGATGGCGACCGAACTGAAATCCGGCAAATACCGCTGCCCGCACTGCTCGGGCGCGGACTTCGCCGCCACGACGACCCAGTGGCGCTGCACCGGCTGCGGCCAGGCCTTCGCCTGCGCTTCAGGCATCCCGCGCCTGTTCATCGAGGACCGGCTGGGATCCCAGGACCGCAGGCTGCGCGACACCTTCTATGACGGCCTGTTCGGGCGACTCTACCAGTTCACCATGCCCGCCATCGTCATGCCGGTCCGGCCGCTGGCGATCTCATGGCCCTACTGGATCGCCTACGGCATCGTCCTCGCCCTGATCCTGGGTCTCGCCGCCGGGCTCGTCGTGGCGCTCGGCAGCGCCGCCTACAGCCTCGCCGGACTGTTGTTCGTCGCCCTGGCCGCCATCGTCTGGCTGCTCAGCCGGCAACGCTGGCTGCTGCACCTGATGTGGGTCGCCATTCCGGCCTGGCTGTCGCTGGCGCGCAAACCCTGGGCCCCGCCCGAAACCTTCGCCCAGGCCCATGAGCGGGTTCTGGCCCCGCTGCGGAAGGCCAAACACAGGCTGCAGATTCTCGACGTCTCAACGGGCTCGTGCAACTCGCTGTACAAGCACGGCTGGATGACGCTCGACGCCGACTACACCGCCATCGACCTGTCAGAGACCATGCTCAAACAGGGAAGTGACCTGATGAGCGCCGCAGGCGTCCCGGTCGATCTGGTGCTCGGCGACGCCATGGAACTGCCCTTCCAGACCGACAGTTTCGACGTGGTGCTCAGCTATGGCGCGGTCAACGGCCTGACCGATCCTGCGAAAGCCATCGCCGAAATGACCCGGGTGGCGCGCCCCGGCGGCCTGCTGCTGTTCCTCGACGAGCAACTCTATGACGCCGCCACCCCGGTGGAGCGCGCCTATTTCATGAAGGTGCTGTCCAGCCACAACGTCATCCACCACTGCCCGGTCGAGGCCTTCCCCGAGGCCCTGACCGACGTGCGCGTGTCGCAGGTCTACCAATTCTACTACCTCTGCACCGCCCGGAAGGCGGGCTGAGTTCAGGGCACCAGGTTCACGAACATGGCCCCGCCGGCGACGAAATTGCGCTTCACGCGGTTGCCATAGGCGGCGATGGCCCGGTCGGCGACCTTGCGGGGGCCGTCCCCGTGCGGCCAGTTGTAATCGTCGAAAATGACCCAGCCACCGGGCACGACCAGCGGGCCCCACAGGGCGAAGTCCTGCGCCACGGCCGCCTCGTCGTGATTGCCGTCCAGATGCAGGACCGAAACGGCCCCCGCCATCGTCGTCGTGCCGAACTCGCGCGAGGTCACGCTCCGGTCCCGGACATACTGGCCGTGCGCCGCCTCGGAGGTCATCCGCAGATAGTTGAAATCCCCGGTCGCGCAGCCCAGCATACTGATCAGGAAGCCGGCATAGACCAAGTCCCAGTCCCAGCCGCCGGAGGCCTGCTGGATATGGGACGGTGCATCCGTCTGCACCGACAGGCCCAGGTTCCAGGGGTCGACGCACAGGGTGGCACCGATGTCGCACCGGCTGCCGACCCGGTTCAGCACATAGCTGCTCTTGCCAAACAGGGCCCCGATTTCGACGATGTCCCCCTTCGGGGCCGAGGGCACCACGCCGCAGATCGCCAGGATCTTGTCGCGACTGCACTCGCCATGAATCGTCTCCACCTGGGCCAGCAGGCCGGCGACGAACTCGGCCGGAAGCGTCGAGGCTGCCCCGCCATATGCCGACGCCTTCGCCAGCCCTGCCTGCCCCTCTGCGAGGGCGCTCGTCACCCGGTCCATCTGCCGTTTGAACGGCCCTGGTCCCATCAGCTTCAGGTCCGGCAACCGCGCCGGCAGCGCCTGTTCCAGCAGGTGGAAGGTTGGCGCATGGGGCGTGAACAGGTCGGTGATCTGCTCGCGAACGACCAGGGCTTCCAGCGCGTCGAAGAAATCGGGTGCGCCGATAAACGGCAGCCGGGACCAGGCATCGAAGGCGTCGGCGTTGGGATCCGCATCGAGCGACGAAGCCCCGACCACGCGACGCCCCCACTGCCCGGCTTCACCGGCGAATTTCGCGGCGGCCTCGAGGGCGGACGGGAAGACGAGAATGGTCATGCGGTCTCCATGATCGCGCAGCCGATACCGGATTGTCCGAAGCCGTCGCCGTTGTGGAACATGATCTTGCGACCGTCCGCGACGATGACACTGGGATAGGACATGGTCGCCGAATTCCAGCCCGCCCCGCTCGGCTGCAGGCCGTCCGGGTCCGGCTGGCGCGTCCAGTCCCGACCGTCGGTCGAGATCGCATAGCCGATGCGGTAGGAGCCCGCCCCGTCGCGATATTCGCGACTGTTCCGGTACGAAAACCACATCTCGAAGCCCCCGGGCGTGCGCAGCACCGACGGTCGGGTATTGGCCTCCAGCGCATCCAGCTTGGGTATGCAGACATGGTTGGTCTGCCGCCAGCGCAGGCCGTCATCCGAATGGGCCAGCTTGATCTGATAGGTCGGTTCGAACTTGCCGTCGATCTCGACCCAGCCGGTTCCGGAGCCGTACCACATCGTCCAGACACCGCCGTCGACGATGATGTTGGGGGCCATGGTCATATAGGGCTCGTCCGGTGTGCGATCGACGACCGGCCCGTCAAAGACCCGCTCGAAGGTCAGCCCCCCGTCCCGGCTCTTGGCCAGGCCGATCGACATCCGGTAGGGCACACTGCCGCCCCGGCTGACCCCGCCATAGTACATCCACAGTTCGTCGCCGACGGCGATCACCTGGCTGGCGATCACCCCGTCCTCGTCATGGGTCCCCGGCTTGCCGAGATCCATAACCGGCCGGTCATGCAGATGGAGCATGCGGGTCGGATCGGCACGATCGACCTCGATGAAGCCGGTCCTGCTGCGGTTCCCGGCATTGCGCGTGCCGTAGTAGATACGAATCCGGTCCTCCAGCAGCAAGGCGGCGGGAGCCTGGGCGTGGGTTCGCGACCAGTCCATCGATCCGTCCGGCGTGAAGATGACGCCCTGTTGCTTCCAGCCCGTCGCCACGCCTACGCCTCCCAGTAGCCGTTGGCGGCCACCAGCGCACGATAGTCCTCGACCGTGACCCCGACGACGATCCGGTCCCAGTAGCGACCACCGCGGAAATACCAGTCGCGCTGGCGGCCCTCGACCTGCCAGCCGCACTTGCCGCAGTACACGCCGACCGACGCCTCATTGTAGGCGATCATCGACCCGTCCAGCCGCTTCAGGTGCAGTTCGTCAAAGGCGTAGCGCATCGTGGCCATGATCACGTCGACCCCGACCCCCTTGCCCCGCATGGACGGGTCGCCGATCATCATGCCGTGGAAGGCGTTGTTGTTTTTCCAGTCGATGTCCACAAGGTTGGCGGTCCCGACCAGACCGGTGCCCGGCACGTCGATCGCAAAGCGCTGGTTCATCTGATCGCCGGCCAGCCCCTCGAACCACTGCTGTGTCTGGCGCAGGGACGTCGGAAAATGCCAGCCCCCCAGCATGGTCCAGAGCTCGGGATCATTGCCCCACTGATGCAGCGCCGGCAGGTCCGCCGCTTCAATGGCGCGCAGGGTGACGATCTTACCCCTGATGTTCATCAGAGCGCTCCTGTTGACGTGGCCCGCGATAGGCCGGGAAGAAGCCGGTGTCGGCGTGACCGGCACTGAGCGCCGCATAGGCGTCATCGTCCAGAATGGCACTGAAAAGGTAAGAAGGTTCCAAACTGTTGGAAAACCCCTTCTTGAAACGCACCAGGCCGTCGGCCGGATCGTCACCCGTGCCTGCGCCGCCACCGAAATTGATCACGCCACAATCGCTGAGTTCGTCCAGCGCCAGATCGTTCACCGCATAGGCCGCACCGGTCTGGTAGCCCTCGGCCGACGACGCGGCCAGATGGCTCATCGCGTG
>CAXBHG010000092.1:0-8059 GCA_963975385.1 uncultured Brevundimonas sp. | reverse complement strand
GGCACGCCGCATTTCGAGTGCGGTACATTCGACCACTCTGCCACCTCTCCGCGAGGTCGAAAGTCGCTTGGTCGAGCGAGGGGCTTCTCTAATCGGAGCCGGGCCGCGCCGCAAGCGGGCAGGGCAAGAAAAGCGCCGCGCCTAGCGTTGGGCGGGCAGCGGCAGGCCCATGGCCTCGCCACCCTGGCCCTCGGCGCTGGAAACACGAAACAATTCAGCCGGGCGCCCCCCTGTGCCGGTCGACAGCTGGCCGGTGGCCTCGACCAGGCCGGTGCGTTCGACGCCGCGACGGAAATTCTGCTTGTGCAGGGTCAGTCCGGCGACGGCCTCGGCGGCGGCCTGGAGCTCGGACAGGGTGAACAGCGACGGCATCAGGTCAAACAGGACCGGCCGGTATTTCAGCTTGCTGCGCAGCCGGCCGAGGCCGGTGGCGAGGATACGGCGGTGATCCGAGACCATGGCCCGCCCCGGGGGCGTCTCCGGCAGGGGAGCGTCGCGGTCCCGCGCCGCCTCGGCCACCAGACCAGCCTCGTACAGCAGCTCGTAGCGTTCCAGCACCCGGCCTTCATTCCAGCGGTGGGCCGGTGTCAGGGCGAACAGACTCTCGCTGCGGGCCAGACGCCGGGCATCGTCACCTGCCCAGGCGCGCAGGCCGGCGGTCAGGATCTCGGTCAGGGCGTCGGCGGCGGGCGGGCCGCCCTGCCGCCGGTCCTCCCACGGAAAGAAGTCCAGCACCGGGGTCCAGCGGGCATCGGCGGCGGGAGTGGTGGCGGAATCGGCCGTCAGGGCCAGATAGCCGATCGAGACCTCGCGCCGGTGGTCTGGCCCCGGCGTGGCCCGCGGCGAGTCCCGCCCCGCGTCGCCGAAGGTGTAGAGTTGTTCGACGAAGCCCAGATGAAAGCCGGTCTGGGCGGTCACGAAGGCGCGCAGGGCCAGTTCGAAGGTCCGGTCCCGCGCCGGGGCGAAGGGGCCGAACGGCAGGGCTGCGGCCCCGGCCTCGCCCTCGGTGGTCAGGACGCAGGCGCGCCGGTCGCGCAGGGCGATGACGACGGCAGACAGGCTGATGCGTACGCCCTGTTCGCCGCTCGGCACAGGTCTACTCCGTATGCCAGGCGTCAGGGGCCGGCAGGATGCCGACCGCCTCGGCCAGGACGCGGTAACGGTCGAGGTAGCGGGCCTGGGCCACCGAGGCGGGCAGGGGGTCGATGATCAGGTCGTATCCCGCAGGCGGGGTGCCGAACAGACGCAGCGATTCGCCACGCTCGAACCCGGCCAGCTGGGTCGCCTCGAAGAAGGCGCAGGCGCGGTCGGCCTTCTTGATCAGGGTCTTGATGGCCACCGGGCTTTTCGGTGGCAGGCCGAACCGGACGTGAATGGCGCTTTCCAGACGGGCCTCGAACGCCTTGTAGTTGACGCCGAGCGCGGATTTGAACGGCGAGATCATGTCGCCGATCACATATTCCGAGGCGTCGTGCAGCAGGGCCGCCAGCCGCCATTTCGGCTCCAGGCCCGGCTTGATGTGGGCGGCGATCTCCTCGACGACACACGAATGCTGGGCGACCGAAAAGGCGTTCTCGCCGATGGTCTGTCCGTTCCAGCGGGCCACCCGGGCCAGGCCGTGGGCGATGTCCTCGATCTCGATGTCGAACGGCGACGGATCCAGCAGGTCGAGGCGGCGTCCGGACAGCATCCGCTGCCAGGCACGCGGAGCCTTGCTGGAGGGGGTCGCTCTGGGGCGCTCGGCCAAGGTCGGAATTCCTGCTCGTCTGGGCAGGGTCAGGTGGCCTATCCGCGCCGCGTGATCAAGGGCAAGCGACGAAAACGGGTCCTAACGGCCGACGTTCAGGGCCACCAGGTCGCGGGCGTCGGCGAAGACACGCCCGCGCTCATTGTCCCGGGAGCGGACCGTGGCGACGATCAGCGGCCCGCCCTTGGGACCCCGCGCCTCATAGCCGACCAGCCGCCAGCCGGCCTCCGAGGCCTCGGGATCGTTCATGACCCAGGTGATCCGGGTGGACTCCCCGCCCGTACTGGTTCGGACCTCGGTGCTGTCGGCGTGGGACTGGATACTGACGCGATCATCGCCGGAGCGGATATTGACCGAGCCCGTTCCGTCATTGGACTGGATGTTGATCCCGCCGATCCGCACGCTGGACCGGTCGCCGCGGGATTCGATGTTGATACCCGGCAATTTGACGTCGGCGTTATCGCCGCGGGTCTCGATCTGGACTCCCGGCATCTGGACCGTGGTCACCTCGGCGGCGGCCACCGCATCAGCGCGGGCGGCCTCGGCATCGGCGCGGGCTGCGCTGGCGTCAGCCCGGGCGGCTTCCGCATCGGCGCGGGCGGCGTCGGCAGCTGCGGCTGTCTCTGCGGCCCGCAGCCGGGCCAGGGTCAGGGGCATCTCCGCGGACAGGCGATTCTGGAAGGCCTGCAGCACCTCGTCGACCGAGCTGTCGTCCAGCTTGACCAGATGCAGGCTGACCTCGGCCCCCTTGGCCCCCGTATAGGTGCAGACGCTGCCGCCGGCGTGGGCGGAGCCCTTGCGCGTCAGGCTGCCCATGGTCTGGGGGCATTGCAGGGCATCGACCACCTTGAGCACGCCCTGCGGGCCGTCATCGCCGGTATGGGTGCTCGTGATCCGGATCGTGCGCTCGCCGTCGCAGGCCGCGGTCAGGGCAGCCAGGGCGCAAACCATGAAGAAGAGATGACGTGTCATAGTCGCCGGTTCCTGTTCATGCCGCTATCGTGGCCTGTTTCCGGTGGCAATCCAGTGAAATCGCGGTAATTTCTCCAGTCATGCCGGAGGGTTTCAGGTGCCGGGGCGCACACCCTCGCGCCGGTTCAGGAAGGCCAGCCTTTCGAACAGATGGATGTCCTGCTCATTCTTCAGCAGGGCCCCGTGCAGGGGCGGGATCAGTTTGTTGGGCGTTTTCTCGCGCAGGGTCTCCGGATCGATGTCATCGACCAGCAGCAGCTTGAGCCAGTCCAGCAGTTCAGAGGTCGAGGGCTTTTTCTTAAGGCCCGGCGTGTCGCGGATCTCGTAGAAGGTCTTGAGCGCCTCGGACACCAGCCGCGGCTTTATGCCGGGGAAATGGACATCGACAATGGCCTTCATCGTCGCGTCGTCGGGGAAGCGGATGAAGTGGAAGAAGCAGCGGCGCAGGAAGGCGTCCGGCAGTTCCTTCTCGTTGTTCGAAGTGATGACCACGACCGGTCGGACCGCGGCGCGGATGGTCTCGCCGGTCTCGTGGACGAAGAATTCCATCCGGTCGAGTTCCTGAAGCAGGTCGTTGGGGAATTCGATGTCGGCCTTGTCGATCTCGTCGATCAGCAGCACCGGGCGAACAGGGCTGGTGAAGGCCTCCCATAGTTTGCCGGGCTTCAGATAGTTGCGGACGTCATGGACCCGTTCCTCACCCAACTGGCTGTCGCGCAGACGGGATACGGCGTCATATTCGTACAGGCCGTTGTGCGCCTTGGTCGTCGACTTGATGTGCCAGGTGATCAGGGGGGCGTTCAGCGCCGCCGCCATCTCATAGGCCAGAACCGTCTTGCCGGTGCCGGGCTCGCCCTTGATCAGCAGCGGTCGCTCAAGAGCGACCGCCGCATTGACCGCAACCTTCAGATCGTCAGTGGCGATATAGTTCGACGTACCTTCGAACTTTTCGGTGGGCCGCTTCATCGGAGTCTCCGCTCAATCTGAACAGAGGCCTAGCCGATCCGCCCCCGGGTTAACAACGATCAGTTTGAGTCGCCGGCTCAGGTGATGTGTTTGGGCGTCGGCGGATCGCTGGCCGGAAAAGTCTCCTCGACGGCTTCATCGATGAGGGCCTCCTGTCGGTTTTCCGCATGGCGTTCGGATTCGCGCAACTGGTCCGGCTTGCCGTGCTCACGCGGCGCGGGGCGGGCGGCAGGGGCGTCGACGTCGGTGTCGCTGCGGTCGCGTGGACTGGTCATGGCGGGGCTCCTGGAAGGGGGTGGGGAGGCGGCTTCGGCGTCGGGGCCGTAGCCGAGATCGGCAATGTCATCGTCGGACAGACGTCGTGCTTCCCAGTGGGCGGCACTGGCCTGGGCTCCCCGCACCTCACGCATGAGGCCGGTATAGACCAGTTCGATTTCTGCCGGGCCGGACGGGTCTTCGTCGTCGTCCTCCGCTGCGCGCGCCGGACGGCCCAGCAGGGCGTCAGCCTCGGCCTCAATGGCCTGCGACGCATGGCGGTATTCGGAGGCCTCCGCATCGACCCCGCGCGGGCGCTCATAGTCCGCCCCGTCGCTCTTGGCGCGGGTTACGTCCAGAACCGGCCCCGCCTCGTCGAGCAGCAGGTCGCCTTCGCCCTCGTCGTCGATATGGGTTTCGTCAAAGACCTCGGACTGGTCCTGCTCGTCGCGTTCGCTCATCGGGCCTGTCATCGCCGCCTCCTGTTCAGGCAAACAACGCGCGGTGGGTCCGGGGTGTTCCAGAACTGATTGGCCCCATCACAAGGGATGGTTAACCACGGCTGTTTAGCGTCTGTTGGTACCCGTGCCCCTAGCTTCACCCTGCGGGTCAGTTGGAGACTTCCCGGATATGCCGCTCAAGCTGTCGCTCAAGCCCGGCGAGAAATTCGTTCTCAACGGTGCCGTCGTTCAGAACGGCGATCGTCGGGGCGTGCTGATCCTGCAGAACAAGGCCAGCGTCCTTCGCGAGAAGGACATCATGCAGTCCAGCGAGGTCACCACACCGGCCAAACGCATCTATTTCCCGGTCATGATGATGTATCTGGACGAGATGTCGGCTCCCAAATTCTTCGACGAGTTCGCCCAGCGGCTGTCGGAGTTCATGAATGCCACCCAAAACCCGGAAATCATGTCGGACTGTATTGCGGCGTCCCGGCATGTGCTGGCCCGGGAATACTACAAGGCCCTCATGGCCGCCCGAAAACTGGTAGATTACGAAGAGCAGAGGCTGGGCAATGTCCCTTCAGGCGTACAAGACAGCCTCGACGAGGGCTGAGTCCCCCCGGGCGATGGAGTACCGGCTGTTCGGCCAGGTCACGCGCGCGCTGATGCACGCGGCGACGGTCGACGCCTCGGACATCAAAACCCGGATCGACGCCCTCGACTGGAACCGTCGACTCTGGTCGACCCTGGCGACGGACTGCAGCGATCCGGGCAATGCGATGGCCAAGCCGTTGCGGGCGCAGATCATTTCTATCAGCCTGTTCGTGGGCCGGCATTCCTCGCTGATCATGCGCGGCGACGACGATTTCCAGACCCTGATCGATATCAACCGCATGGTGATGCAGGGTCTGGCCGGGGCGGACCAGGCAGCCGCCTGACGACGGCCAGCCACTAGGCAATCCGGGTCGCCGCGGCCGGGTCGGACTTGCCGGGTCGGCCCCTTGTTGCGTCTAAGCCATTGAAAATAAATGAGGGTCGACGCCGGAGGCGTCGGCCCTTTTCTTGCTTGGGACCCTCCCGAACCAGAACCGGTTCGCCGGCCAGAAGGCCGTTCCCCACCTCCAGAATGGAAGGAGCCACCGATGACTTCGGTGAACACCAACGTGGGCGCAATGATTGCGCTCCAGAACCTGAACGCGACCAACGCCCAGCTGGAAGTGACCCAGAGCCGGATCAATACCGGCAAACAGGTCTCCAGCGCCAAGGATAACGGGGCCATCTGGGCAATCGCCCAGGGTCAACGGGCCGACATCGGCGCGTTGGGCGCGGTGAAACAGTCGCTCGATCGTGGTGTCGCCGCGGTCGATGTGGCGCTGGCGGCGGGCGAGACGGTCTCTGACCTCTTGCTGCAGATGAAGGAGAAGGCTCTGGCAGCGACCGACGCGTCGCTGAAGACTGCGGCACGGTCCGCGTTGAACGAGGATTTCAAGGCCCTTCGCGACCAGATCGCCAGTGTCACTTCAAACGCCGAATTCAACGGGGTCAACCTGCTGGAGACCGGCGCGAGCGGTTTCGGCGCCCTGGCCAATGTGAGTGGTACATCCACCCTGAGCGTGGCCGCCGAGGTCATGGCTCTGGGATCGACCAACGTCTCCGTCTCGACCACCCAGGCGATCGACACCCTGTCGGCCGCCACGGCCTCCCTCACCGCGGTGAACGATTCCATCGATGCGGTTTCCGGCGCGCTTGCGCGTCTGGGCACCTCCTCGAAAGCGCTCACGACCCACAACACGTTCGTCGGCAAGCTGTCGGACGCACTGGAAGCGGGGGTGGGAAACCTGGTCGATGCCGATCTGGCGAAGGAAAGCGCCAAGCTCCAGGCGTTGCAGACAAAGCAACAACTCGGAGTTCAGGCCCTGAGCATCGCCAATCAGTCGCCTCAGCTGATCCTGTCGCTGTTTCAATAACGTTCAGGTCCAAACAAGCGCCGGAGGGGGAAACCTCTCCGGCGCTTCCGTTTGGTCGGTCAGAGCAGCTGGTTGAACCAGTTCAGAAGGCCGGTGACCACCGCCACAACCGTCGCCCAGACCAGCACCACATAGACGCCGCACACCAGCGTACCCAAGGCCCCGATCAGCACCGCGAGACCGTCACGCTGGGTAATGGCCAGTCCGAATATGGCGATCGTCAGCGCGGGCAACATGTCGCCCAATGGCACGGGCAGGGCCAGCATCACCGCCAGGACGAAACAGACGATACCCGTGATCACATCGGCCGCCTCGCCGGTGAGGATCGGAATCCGCGGTCGGGTCAGCCGTTCGATCGCGCGAATAGCGCCCAGGACCCGCCCGCCGCTGGCCTTGCGATAGGCCGTGCGGCTTACCGATACGCGCAACAACCAGCGTGGGAGCCATACGGTTTGACGCTGAATGGCCAGCTCGAGCGACAGCAGCATGATCGGCACGCTGAACACCGCCTTGCCGCCGGGAGGCCAGGGCAGAAGCGACATCAACGCCAGCATCAACATCAGGGCTCCGAACGCCCGCTCTCCAAAGGCCTCGACAACCTCGGCGAGCGTCAATTTCGGATCGTCGCCATAGCCCAGACTCTCGATCACCTCGGAAAGCGTTCGCTTGGCGTCAGGCGCGAGGAGGGCAGGGGTCGTCATGGGCGAGCGTAGGGTCCTGGCCGGGAGGGCCGGTGCAACAGGTAAGGGGCACGGGCCTCCGGCGCTACAGGCCGGGCCGATGAATCGGCGGGAACCGGCAGATCAATCGCGATCCGTGTGCTTCGACCGGCCCCGGGGCCAGGGGCGACCGGCACCTTCAAGGCAGAAAACCGGCGAAGGGCCGCCGGGTTCCTCAGCTGCCCAGCAATTCCCGACCGATCAGGAAGCGGCGAATTTCGTTGGTACCGGCACCGATGTCGTAAAGCTTGGCGTCGCGAACCAGCCGCTCGACAGGCCATTCTTTCGTATAGCCGGCCCCGCCGAGAGCCTGGACGGCCTCCAGCGATACCTTCACCGCATTCTCCGAGGCCAGCAGGATGGCCCCGGCGGCATCGTAGCGGGTGGTCTTGCCCTGGTCGCAGGCGCGGGCGACGGCATAGACATAGGCCCGGGCCGAGTTGAGGGCGACATACATGTCGGCCACCTTGGCCTGCATCAGCTGGAACGAGCCGATCGGCTTGCCGAACTGTTTGCGCTCGCGGACATAGGGCAGGACCACGTCCAGCGCCGCCTGCATGATGCCCAGCGGGCCCGCCGACAGTACGGCGCGCTCATAGTCGAGGCCGCTCATCAACACGCCGGCCCCGCCGCCGACCGGACCCATGACATTCTCTTCCGGGACCTCGCAGTCCTCGAACACCAGTTCGGCGGTGTCCGAGCCGCGCATGCCCATCTTGTCCAGCTTCTTCGAGACGCTGAATCCCTTCATGCCGCGCTCGATCAGGAAGGCGGTGCAGCCCCTTGATCCAGCTTCAGGATCGGTCTTGGCATAGACGACCAGGGTGTCGGCCGAGGGGGCGTTGGTGATCCAGAATTTGGTGCCGTTCAGCACATAGCGGTCACCGGTCTTCACCGCCTGGGTCCGCATCGACATGACGTCCGAGCCCGAGCCCGCCTCGGACATGGCCAGGGAGCCGACGTGTTCGCCCGAGATCAGTTTCGGCAGAT
>CAXBHG010000091.1:0-8248 GCA_963975385.1 uncultured Brevundimonas sp. | reverse complement strand
CATTGTCCGCCTTGACCAGGGCCAGACCTGCCCCGGCGACATCGGTGCCATGGGTCAGGCGGTCCTCAAGCGCGAACAGCTCTGCATTGGTCATCGCCGAGCCCAACTTGCCGTCGAACAGGACGTTGGTCAGGTCCATGGTGCCCGAAGCGACGCGCACGATATGCTGCTGGGTCGATGCGCCACTGATGAAGGCATTGCCGGCACCGAAGTTGACCGTGCCGCCGGTGCTGGCCGGAAGGAAGATGGCATAGGCGTTGTTATCGAAGGTGTTGCCCGTGAGGTTCATCACGGCCGGCAGGGCATTGCCCGCGCCGACCAGCAGGGCCTGCTGGTTGTCGGTGAACACGTTGTTGGTCAGGTTCAGCGTGCCGACATTGTTCACGATCAGGGCGGCACCGTCGGCGACCCCTGCCGTGAACCGGGTCGGGCTCGCGCCGATGCCACTGATGTTGTTGTCGACAAAGTCGACCGTCGCTCCACCGAACACCTTGAAGATGCCACTCGACAGATCCGTGGTGTCGCCAACGTTGCGCACCGTGTTGTTGCTGATCAATACATTGGCCGTCGGCGTCGCCTGACGGAAGGTGATGTGACCGACCGTGTTGTCCAGCAGGTTGTTGGAGAATACGACGCTGGTGATCGGCGTGGCGGTGCCGCCCGTGCTGGTGTCGAAGGCCGACCAGCCGCGGATGTTCACGAACTCCGAGTTGGTGATCGAGATGGCCCCGCCGTATTTGCCCGAGGCAAAGCCGTAACGTCCGGCTACGCCGCCACCGTCGAAACGCACGCCGTCGACGGTCAGGTTGTTGTGGAAATTACCCCCCCGGACGATCGCATTGCTGCCGCCGTCACCGCTGACGGTGAAGTCCCGGAAGACGATGTCGTCGAACGATCCGTTCAGCTTGATGCCACCGGTCAGGAAGGTCGCGTCCATACCCGCGCCGGCGAGCGTCAGCGCCTTGCTGATCGAGACCAGGCCGGAATAGGTTCCTGCACCGACATTGACCGTGCCGTAGCCGCCGGCCAGGTCGACCGCGCCCTGCAGGCCGCCACCGGCAATGGTGACGGTATTGTCGGATGACGTCAGCTGCGTCGCCGTTGCGGTCCCGTAGAATTTCAGCGCGTCGCCACCGGCCCCCATGGTGAAGGTGTTGCCACTGAAGCTGTTGGAACCCTGCAGCAGACCGACGCCTTCGATCGCGGCGTTGACGGTATTACCCGAGACCGTATTGCCCGTGTTCTGCAGGCTGACGCCATAGTCGGCCGAAATGGTGTTACCACTGATGACCGCGTTACCTGCGGCATACTGGGTAGTGGTCTGGACGCCGGTCAGCACGTCGGTGATCGTGTTCCCGGAAACCGTCACGCCCCGACCGGAGACCGAGACGGCAACGCCGGTTCCGTCGCCGACGATGGTGAAGCCGCTGAAAATGGTGCCGTCGGCCCGAAGGTCGACGATGCGGCCGGTGACGCCGGATCCGTCGATGATCGCGCCGGCACTACCCAGAATGCTGACATTCGCCGCTCCACCGAACGAGGTGCCGAAGGTGCCATAGGTACCGGCCCCGACGTTGATGGTGCCGCCGGTGCGGGCGTCACGCACGGCCGAGCCAATGGCCAGGCCATCGACGACAGTGAAGACATTGGTGAAGTCGGTACCGCTGTAGCCCTCGATCGAGCTGGTGGTCGGTGCGCTGATACCCAAGGCGAAGGCCGTGGCATCGCCGAGGCTGGTACGGAAGAAGGTGAACTGGCTGCCGTCCGCGCGATGGCCGGTGTTGCGCACTGCGTAGTTGAACCCGGTGAGGTTCAGCTGACCGAAGGTATGAATGGACGACTCGAGCTGGGTGAACAGGCCCAGACCCTCGTCGAACTGGTTCTGTGAGGCGTCGATGTTGATGTTGGTGGTCTGGCCGTTATAGGCCCCGGCCCGGTTGGACTGGTACAGGGCGACACCACCCCAGGCGTTGCCCAGGGTGTGGACGCCGGTCAGGGTGATGCCGGAGCTGTCGGTGATCTGGATACCCGCTCCGCCGCTCAGGAAATTGTCGTCGCTGACGCGACGGCCGTCGGCGGTAAAATTGGTGATCGTGGCCCCGACGACGCCGTTCAGGTCCAGTTCGGCGCGTGTCGAACCGCGTACGGTGACGTCGCTGATCGCGAAATTGTACAGGCGCTGATTGACGTTATAGCCCGAGGCGAGCGGCTGGACCTTGATGCCGTAGTTGTTCACGCCATTGTCGGCCCCGTAGAGGGTGAAATTGCCGAGGGTGACGTTGTCAGCCTGCACCTGCATGGTGCCGAGGCCGGAGCCGATGCCACGACCGTCGAAGATCGTGCCGGTCTGTGACTGGCCGAGCAAGGTCAGCGACTTGTTGATCAGCAGGGCGGTCGAGCCCCAGTTGTAGGTACCGTCGGCGACATAGACCGTGCCGCCATTGACGACGGCATTGATCCCGCCCTGGACGGTATTGATCGTGGATCGGGCACTGCCCTGGTTGGACGCCCCGCCGGTCGTCGACACATGGGCGTGGGTCCGGTTCGCTGCGGTCCAGGCCTGGTTCTGGATCGACATGCCGTTATTGGCCGTGCTCATGGCGAGCAGACGCGCCTGCTCGACCAGGGTGGTGTTGGCTCCGAGCGCGCCGGCCGACGGCGTGATCGTACCATTCGTCTGCAGGATCCCGTTCAGGTGGACATTGACCCCCCACTCATTGCCGAACACCCCTTCGCGGTTGCCGGTCAGAATGATGTTCGAACCGTCGGTGTACTGGACCGAGATCGCGCCCTTGGTGTTTTCGATCATGTTATCGGTAACGGCGGAGCCGGTGTTGCGTCCGTCGACCAGCACGCCGTTGCGCACGTCGTGGATGTTGTTGCCGGTGACGGTAGCGTTCTCGGCCCCGTTGCGCAGCACGACGCCGCGCGTGATCGTGGGCCAGCCGAAGGTGATGTAGCTCTGGTCGGCGTCGCCGAAGATTTCGAGGTTCTGAACGGTGACATAGTCGCCCGTCACCGTGACGCCGTCGTCGCCATTGTGGCTGGCGTCGATCCGGGCGACGCCCTGGCCGTCCAGGGTCACGCGGTCGTGGCTGATGAGCGAGCCGGCCCGATAGGTGCCGGCCCCCAGATTGATCCCGACGTTGCCGCTGACGGTCCCGACGACGTTCAGGGCGTCCTGGATCCAGTTACCACTGCCCGTGGTGTCGGCCAGGGTGTTCACCGCATTGACGTTCAGCGTCAGATTGCCGCCGGCGATCGAGATGGTCGATCCACCGGTCGCCTGGATGCGGCGGCCGGTCAGGATCAGACTGGCGCCCCCCGTGGAGGTGGCGTTGATCGAACCGGCGACTGTCAGGTCGCCATCGTCGGACCCCGACTGGTTGGTGGTCAGTGACACATTGGTGCCGCCGCCGAGGCTGGCCTCGATGGTGCCGGCAGTCACGGTCGATCCCGACACGATACCGTCGTCGGCACCACTGATGATGGTCAGGTTCAGCGGATCGATCAGCCAGGTCCCGGCCGCGCCGCCGGCCCCGGCCGCACTGACGGTCGCGCCGTCGGCGATGCTCACGGTCTGGTAGCCGCTGGTTTCGATGAAGCCGCCGTCCCCGGCCACGGTCGCCGCCGCATCGAGACGGGCGTCAGCGGTCAGGGTCAGATGATCGGCCAGGGCGCGGATATCGCCGCCGCCGGTCGCACCGGACGCGTCCAGCGTGCCCGAGACCGTGACGGACTCGCCTTCCAGCACAATCGTGCCGCCGTCCTGGTGGGCCGAAGAGACCGAGATATGACCACCGGCATTGATGACCTGGTCCACGACCACGCCCGCCGCCAGGGCGCTGAGCTGGACCCGGCCACCGTCGGCGAGAATCGAGCCGTAGTTTTCGACCAGCGGGGTGTTCGCACCGAGGCCGAGCTCGATCAGCCGGTCACCGGCGAGGTCGAGGGTAAAGGTCTCGCCGGCAGCGAGCGCCACCCGGCCAAGGCGGGCATTGATGACGCCGTCGTTGCGCACGCTGGGGGCCACAAAGGCCCCGAGGCCGGCCCCGGCGATGTTGATCTGGCCCGATGTGACGATCGCCCCCCCGGTCGCGCCGGTGAATTCCAGCCGCTGGTCGCCGGCCATGAAACGATCGACGTTCATCTGGCCGGTCGAGGCGACAAGGCCGCCGACGTCGACGCGCGACGAGGCCGAGAACAGCACGCCATTCGGGTTGAGGACGACGACGACACCGTTGGCGGTCAACGCGCCATGGATCTGGCTGGGCATGCCACCACCGGAAACACGGTTGACGGCGATCGAGGTCGTGTCGGGCTGGTAGAAATTGACCGCGGCGTTAGAGCCGATGTCGAAGCTGCGCCAATCGATGACGACCCGATCCGTCCCCTGGGTCACGTTCAGGTTCGCACCCGTGGTGCTGAAGCCGGCACCGCCGGCGACCACGGTCGGGTCCTGTGGCAACACATTCGGTCCCGGCGTGCCGGCGGTCTGGGCGAAGGCCACCGACCCCGGCAGGGCAATCAGGGCGATCGCCGCAGCCGACACCATCAGGGCGGCCCGCTTGCGAGCGAGGGGGGCGGGGGTGGCAGCGGGGCGATATGCGTTACGCGTGCTCATGGTCGTCTCCAGATCCCCATTGCGCCTGGGGTGGGCGTACATGTTTGATCGGTCTTCAGAAGGAGGCGGACAGGGAGAAGAAGACCCGTCCGTCACGGTCGGCGCGCGACGCGATGTCGCGCTCCAGCGGCTTGGCGTATTCGAGTGAGGCGGTGACATTGGGATTAAAGGCGACCCGGACGCCGACACCGGCCGAGGCCAGGTTGTCGCGCGGCGACTCACCCGGGAGCGGGTCTTCCTGACGGACGAATCCGGTCTCGTAGTAGACATAGGGCTCGACCGACGAGAGGCCGCCGACCTGGGCGGTCTGGAACAGTTCGATCTTGCCCGCGAGACCACGGTCACCGGTGATCTCTGACGGGTCAAAAGCCCGGCCGTAGCCCGCGCCCCCCAGGCCGAACTCCTCGGATGCCAGCAGACTGTCGGAGGACGCCTGACCCTCGAACGCGACCTGGATATAGATATCGCCGACCAGGGGCTGGACCCGGGACATCTCGAAATTGATCCGCGTGAACTGGGCACTGCCGGTCGCGCGTGACTTGTCCGGATCGCTGTCGTCGGTCGAACCGAAACCGTCCAGCCCCTGGGTCACGCCGATGCGGCCGCTGGTGAGGCCGCCCATGGGATCAGCGTAGTTGGCGACGAGTTCGAACGACAGGGTGCGAAGGCGGTCCTTGAAGATCGGATCGACCAGGTCATTGCTGGATTCGGCGTTACGGCCGACGAAGGTGGTGCGGCCGATGACGTTGACGTCACGACTGCGGATGAACGGATATTCCAGGCCGATGCCGCCGGTGAAACTCTTGCCCTCGACCCCGAGCACACGCAGTTCGTCGCCCGGTTCGGTTCTGGCGTAGCTGGTGAAGGCACTCATGCGCAGGCCGGACCCGCCCAGCGGTTGCCGGTAGTCCAGCGCCACAAATCCCAGCTCATTGTCATCCGGGGCGGCGACGACGCTGGCCGAAATCCGCTCGCCCAGACCGAGGGCGTCGTTGAGGCTGACGCCCGCATAGACCTGTACCGGGCCCAGCCAGCGTGAGGCCCGATTGTCGACGGCGACATAGGCGCTGTACGGATTGCGTTCGACGACCAGGCTCAGGTCGGCTGCAGCGGCCTGGGTGGCCGAGGGCGTGACGACCGAACGGACATCGAGACCGTTGAGATCACGGGCCAGCAGAAGGGCGCGCGAGAGCACGGCCCCGTCGGTCGGACGCGACCGGGTGACCGGGGCGATATAGTGTTCGAGATAGGGACGGTAGCCGCCGGCCTCACCCTCTATGCGGGCATTGTCGATATAGCCTTCGAGGATCTGGATGGTGACGACGCCGTTCTCGATCCGTTGCGGTCCGATCACGGCCCGCGACAGCACATACCCCCGGCGGCGATATTCGGCAGTGATGTCTCCGCCCAGCTGGAACACGCCACTCAACGGCATGGTACGGCCCAGATAGGGGGCAGCGATTTCGTTCAGAACGTCGAGCGGAACCGAGGTCGCGCCCTCGAATACAACCCCCGTGAGCGTAACGGACAGAGCGCTGTCGGGTCCGGCTTCCTGGTCGGGAAGGAGCGGAATTTCCACCGGCGTCACCGTGGGGAGCGCAGGGCGCTCACGCAGACGTTCATCCAACCGGCCCGGATCCACGGGCGTTTGCTGGGCATGGACGGTGGTGCCCAAGCCAATAACGATCGTTGCCGCCGCAATGGCAAACAGGTCGTGCCTGAAACTCATAACCGCCCCCGGGAAGTCAACTGCGAGACCAACGTTCGGCCACCAGCCGCGACACTTAACGTTGTTAGTTGAGTTTGGAAAGCCAATTTCGACCACATTAACGATGATGTTCTTGGAAGTAGTAATATCCAATGAGTCGCTGATGGCGGGCATCTACCTAGATATAAGTAGCCAACGTAGCTATTCAAAAACATTACAGGACTTAAGTGCTTTATATTCACTCGACTCTATCAGATAATGTTAACCTCGTTCTTCAATATACGCATAATACCTAGGTTTACGTTTCTTTAACTAGACTTGTTGATCGGGATTTTATTCGGCTCTGCCACCCTCACGGTTCGAAAACGACCTGAGGTCAGCCTTCCATGCCGTCGATCTTCCGCCTTGCTGCTGTCGCCACTTTCGCTGTCGCAATTTGCGCAGGAAACGCGGTCGCCCACGAAGCCGCCTTCGTTCCGGAGGCTGGTTTTCGCGTCGCCGGCCCGGTCATGATGACGCCGTCAGAACGCTGGAATGCCGTCGTCACGCGGATGGCTGCAGAAGCCCCACCTGCGACAGGTCCGTGCAAGCCCACCACTTCCGGCTGCGCCCTCGCGGCCTGGGAAGGGCGGCTCACAAAATTGCAAGCGCAGTCCGTCGAGACGCAGCTCGCCGCCGTCAACAAGAGCATCAACGCCCTGCCCTACCGGCCGGACGCCGCAAACTGGGGCCAGGCCGACTACTGGGAAACCCCGCGCGAGATGTTTGACCGCGGCGGGGACTGCGAAGGCTTCGCCTTGACCAAATACCATGCCCTGCGTCGGCTGGGTTTTGCCGACGAAGCGCTGAGTCTCGCCGTTGTCTGGGACGCCGTCGACCGCGAGCAGCACGCTGTCTTGCTGGTTCGCACCGGTGACCGTGTGCGTGTTCTGGACAACAAGCGCGGCAAGATGATGGACTGGCAGGCGCTGTCAGACCGCTACCAGACACTTTATGTACTGGCCGGCGGTCAGGTGAGCCTGTCCGGTCTCGTAACCGCCGACCTGACCCCCACATCCCGCCCCATCGCAAACCGCACCCGGATCATCAATGGTGGCCGGACCCTGGTCATCAACGTTCGCCCCCGGCGGAACCGGACGGCGGTTGCGATGGCCTTGCCGGTTGAGACGGCTACGGTCGTCGAACCGGCGGAAGTAAGCGCCACCACCAGCGCCTAGCAGCCAGGCCGGGCCACGACGGACAACCTTGACAGTCCGCGCGTTGTATCTCGACTATGCGCCATGGTGACGAAACCCGCGCTCTCCGATCTGGACGAGGACCTGACGACCGCCTTCACCGAACGGCGGCAGCAGTTGCGTGCGATTACCGCCCGGGTCGATCCCAACGACCAGGAAGATCTCCTTCAGGACGCGGTCGTGCGAGCGATCGAGGCTGACCGCAAGACGCCGGTTCGCAAGCCGCTTCACCTGCTCAGGCGTATCCTGCGCAATCTTGCCATTGATCACACGCGCACCCGCGTGCGCGCGTCGCGGGTCTTCAGTTCTGCCGAGGCACCGGACATCGCCTGCGACCGGCAGGGGGCGGACCATCACATGGTGGCGGGCGAGCGCCTGCACCGCGCCCTGGCAGTTATCGACACCATGCCCGACCGACGCCGGGCGGTCTTTCTGATGCACCGGGTCGATGAGATGACCCATTTGCAGATCGCACGGCAGCTCGGCATCAGCACCAAAACCGTCGAAAAGCACATCGGTCTGGCCATGATTCAACTGTCACGAGAGGTTGATCGCGAATGAGCGGTCTATTTGGGGTGGGGTTTGATCGCGGTCAAACGTCTATAGGGGGGTCAGCAAGGCACGGGCGAACGCGATGATCAGAGACGAACGCGTGCGAGAAGAGGCCGCCCAGTGGTTCGC
>CAXBHG010000090.1:0-8580 GCA_963975385.1 uncultured Brevundimonas sp. | reverse complement strand
AGGCGGCCAGGCCCGCCGTCTGCATCAGGGCGCGAACCGGAACCAGGGCGACCGGATCCGCGGCCAGGGCGGCGCGCGAGGCCGGGGCCCGCAGCAGGCGCAGGGCCTCGGTCCGGGCCCGGTCGGCAGCGGGCCCCACCGGGGCGGTCTCGCCGGTGGCGAGACGCAGCAACAGGGTCAGCTTCTGGTGGATCGGGGCCCCGGCCCGGGCCAGCTGGGCCGCCAGCTTCGCCTGGGATTCGACCATGCCGCCGACCGTGCCGATGGTGCCGGCGATGACCTCGGTATCGCGTTCATTGAGCAGGGCCCCGCGCACCGACCGCTGCAGCCGCGCCAGCACCGCCAGCCTCTGGGCCGGGGACTGGCCCGGGGCGCGCATCTCGGACTCAAAACGCAGCGAGCCGACGCAGGCCGCCAGCCAGCGGGCGGCGGCCCGCTTGTTGGCCGAACCGGTCACGTTCTCGCACAGCCGGACCAGACGTTCAGCCTCGCACAGTACGGTCTCGCAGTCCTGGATATAGGCGGCGACGAAATCGGCGATGACCAGGCTCTTGGAGCGTTCGGCGAAGGCGGTCTGAACCTCCTCAAGGGTCAGCAGGCGTCCGGCCGCCGCCGTCAGCGACATGGCCAGGGTGCGCAGGATCTCGATCTCGCCGGGCGCATCATTGGGGCGCAGGCGTCGCGGCGACACCAGCTCGCGCACCACCATCCGCGACAGGGCGGCGGCCAGCAGCGGGAATTCATCGGCCTCGAGCCGCGCGCCCAGCCGGGCCGCGGGGCCGGACACCGGCGGGACGTGCAGGGCCATGCGGGCGTCATGGGCGATCAGCGCCGCCACCTCGCGCGGGGCGACCATGTGAACCACGGCGGCCAGGCTGGCCCCCTGGTCGAGGGCCGGGCCGAGGATATCGGCCAGGTTGGTGCGGACGGCGACGGTCTCGCACAGCACCTGTTCGATGGCGACCATGACCAGGGCCCGGGGCGAGCCCTCCATCGGGGCGCGTTCAGCCAGCTCCATCAGCCGGTCGAGGCGCTGCCGCCCGCCACGGATGTCGGTCAGGGCCCGGGAGACGACCCCGCCCATGATCAATCCGCGCTCGGGCGAGGCTGAGACGCGGTGGGCGATATCCGCCAGGGAATGGGAGTCGAGATCGGGAAACAGGCCGCGCCGACCGGCGGACACCAGCCGGTCGATCGCCTTGTCGCTGAGCCGCTGATAGTGGCGCAGCAGATCATGCAGGGGCTGGCCGACGTTCTGGCTCTCGGGGATGGCGACCTTCTGGATGGCGTGTTGCAGCTCGGTGCCCGCTGCCGCCAGCCGCTCGGCGAGGTCGGGGCGGTGCAGCAGTTCGAAGGCCGTCACCCCCTGGCGACCCAGCCAGTCCTCAAGCACCCGACCGATGATCTCGCGCGCATAGGGACTGTAGAAGTCCTCGGGGGCGTTGCAGCGGGGCCCCGCCTCCTCGGCGGCGACCGCACGCTTCTGTTTCACCTCGGGCGCGCCGCGGGTCATCAGGGTGACGCTGGAAAACTCCATCGTGTCCGGATCCAGCATCTCCTTGGTCACGCGAACGGCGGCGGCCCGTCGGTCCGCCAGAAGATCCTCGGCCGTCTCGATCGCCTTGTTCCGGTCCTCCGTCGCCATCAACAGGGACCAGGGCGCGGGGGCGGTCTTGCGAATATAGATTTCGTAATGAACGGGACCGGACATCGGGTACTCACACAGGAAACAGCCCGCACCGTCTCACAAAGGCTTTAAGGGGGCGTTGCAATGAGACGACTGGCGGCGCCGGGTCCGTGGCCGTATTGTCACCGTGATTTCGGAGAACGGTTACGCTTGTCGTGCGTTGTCGACATCAGGCCGCGACCATCGCGCCCCGCAGGCCGCGTATTGAGGAGAGCCCATTGGCGAACATCACCCTGGTCGACGACGACGAGAACATCGTCGCCTCCGTGTCCCTGGCCCTGGAAAGTCATGGCCACAAGATCACGGCCTATCATGACGGGGCCACCGGCCTCGAGGCGCTGGAATCCGATCCGCCGGACCTGGTGATCCTCGACGTCAAAATGCCGCGCATGGACGGGATGGAGGTGCTGCGTCGCCTGCGCCAGACCTCGCAGATCCCCGTCATCATGCTGACCTCCAAGGACGAGGAGATCGACGAAATCCTGGGCTTCAACCTCGGGGCCGACGACTATATCCACAAGCCGTTCAGCCAGCGGCTGCTGCTGGAACGGGTCAAGGCCCTGCTGCGCCGCACCGGGGCCGACGGCCAGGAGGCCGAGCCCTCGCTGGAGAATTCGTCCAAGGCCATCCGTCGCGGCAAGCTGACCATGGACCCGGCCCGCCACGAGAGCACCTGGGAAGGCAAGCCGGTCAAGCTGACCGTCACCGAGTTCCTGCTGCTGCAGGCCCTGGCCCAGAGGCCCGGGTTCGTGAAGAGCCGCGACAACCTGATGGACGCCGCCTACGACGATCAGGTCTATGTCGACGACCGCACCATCGACAGCCATGTGAAGCGGATGCGCAAGAAATTCCGGGTGGTCGATCCCGAGTTCGACGCGATCGAGACCCTGTATGGCGTCGGTTACCGCTATCGCGAAAGCTGACCGGAACGGCCCGGCCGGCGACCCCGGTGCCGGTCAGGCCGCCCCCGGAAAGATCGCCCGGCTGCTTCGCCGCCTGAACCGTTTCGGGGGGTCGCGGCTCGGCGCGCTGATTCTGGCGCTGAACCTGTTGAGCCTGCTGATCCTGTTCGGCGGGGCCCTGGCCCTGAACGAGTGGCGGCGCGGCCTGATCGAGGCCAAGCAGGAGTCGCTGTCGGTCCAGGCCGAACTGCTGTCCAATGTTCTGGGCCAGCTCGGCATCACCCGCGGCGAGCCCCGCCCCGACCTCGACGCGCTCGAGGCCTCGAAATGGCTGCGCGACAATTTCATCCCGACCGGTCAGCGGGCCCGGCTCTACGATATCGACGGCCTGCTGGTGACCGACAGCTATTTCGTCACCGAGGCCATTCCCGGCAGCGCCCTGCCCCCGGCGCGACCGGCAGGCAGCCCGGTGCCGCGTCCCGACGCCGCCGTGACCCGGCATAACCTGGACCGTCAGGACCGGGCCGCCGCGGCCCTGACCCATGAGGTCGACCTGGCGCTGGCGGGCGACCCCCAGGCCGGGGTGCGGGTTTCGGAAGGCGGCGACCGGGTGGTCTCGGTGTCGGTGCCGATCCGGCATGTCGAGAAGGTTCTGGGCGTGCTGACTCTGGAGGCGGGCGACGTCGATGCCATCCTGGCGGCGCAACGGCGGGCCCTGATGCCCTTCGCCCTGGTGGCCCTGGCGGTATCCCTGCTGTCGTCCCTGTTGCTGCATCTGTTCGTGGCCCGGCCGGTGCTGCGGCTGGCGGCGGCGGCGGACCAGGTGCGGCTGCAGCGCGCCCGCGCCATCTCCCTGCCGGACCTGGAAGGTCGCAAGGACGAGATCGGCGACCTGGCCCGGTCGCTGGAGACCATGACCGAGACCCTGTCCGACCGGATGGACGCCATCGAACGGTTCGCCGCCGACGTCTCCCACGAGATCAAGAACCCCCTGACCTCGATCCGCTCGGCACTGGAGACCCTGCCGCTGGTCAAGACCGAGGCCCAGCGCGACCGGCTGACCGGCCTGCTGCAACAGGACGTGCGGCGGCTGGACCGGCTGATCACCGACATTTCCAACGCCTCGCGTCTCGATGCCGAACTGTCGCGCGACCGGCCACGACCGGTCGATGTCGCGACCCTGCTGAAGGACATCATCAGCGTCTATGCGGCCGGCCTGAAGCCCGGCGAGGTCCCGGTGCGGCTGACCGCCGAGGTCGACCACGCCATGGTCAGTGGCCGCGACGGCCCGATGGGGCAGGTCTTCCGCAACCTGATCGACAACGCCCGGTCGTTCAGCCCCGCCGGGGGCGAGGTCCGGGTCAGCCTGGCGCGGGACGGCGACGACCCGCAGCGGCCGCTGGTGGTGCGGGTCGAGGACGACGGCCCCGGCATACCGCCCGACAATCTGGAGACGGTGTTCGAACGCTTCTACACCTCCCGCCCCAAGGGCACGGCCTTCGGCTCCAACTCGGGCCTCGGCCTGTCGATCGTTCGGCAGATCATCGAGGCCCACGGCGGCACGGTCCGGGCTGAAAACCGCACGACCCCCGACGGGGCGGTGGCCGGGGCCCGGTTCGAGGTCGCCCTGCCCATGGCGGGTCGCCAGACATGACCAAGGGGCCGGTCCATGCCACCACGGTGGCGCGGTGGATCCCGGCGGCGGGCTGGACCGGGGTGCTGATCACCGGCCCGTCCGGCGCGGGCAAGAGCGATCTGGCGCTGCGCCTGATCGGCCGGGGCTGGCGCCTG
Organism: uncultured Brevundimonas sp.; assembly: GCA_963975385.1. GTDB lineage: Bacteria > Pseudomonadota > Alphaproteobacteria > Caulobacterales > Caulobacteraceae > Brevundimonas. The sequence goes on along the minus strand of CAXBHG010000090.1, from coordinate 4,200 downwards.
GTGTCCGACGACTACAGCCATGTGTTCGCCTCGGGCGGGGCCCTGTATGCCGCCGCCCCGCCCCCTATCGCGGGTCGCATCGAGGCGCGCGGCCTCGGCATCGTCGCGGTTCCCCATCTGGGGCTGGCGCGGCTGGTGCTGGCGGTCGACTGCGTCACCCGCCCCCCCGAGCGGCTGCCGGAGCCGCATCGGATTTCGGTCGCGGGCCTGGACCTGCCCCGGCTGGAGGTGATCGCCCGACACGCCTCAGCGGTTGAATTTATCGCGGCAGCGACGGCCGCGCTTTAATCCCCGGCCGGATTGGGCTATCTGGCGCGGCTTGCGGTCCGGTCGGGCAGGTCCCGAAGAGGCGGACGACGCGGGGGCGATGAGTTGGTGAAGCCTTCATGATCGGGCTGGTGATCGTCACCCACGGCGGGCTGGCGTCTGAATTTCTCTCCGCCATGGAGCATGTGGTCGGCCCGCAGCGCGGCGTCGCGGCCATCTGCATCGGGCCGGACGACGATATGGAGCGGCGGCGCCGCGACATCGTCGACGCGTGCCGGGCCGTCGACGACGGGGCCGGGGTGATCCTGCTGACCGACATGTTCGGCGGCACCCCCTCCAACCTGGCCATTTCGGTGATGGAGGAGACCCATGCCGAGGTCATCGCCGGGCTGAACCTGCCGATGCTGATCAAACTGGCCAGTGTCCGCGGCCGCGAGCCGCTGGAAACCTGTGTCGCCCACGCCCAGGACGCCGGGCGCAAATATATCTCGGTCGCCTCCTGGGTCCTGTCGGGCGAGAAATGAGCAACGCCGACCCGACCCCGGCCCGGGCCTCCGTCGACATCTGCAACGCCCGTGGGCTGCATGCCCGGGCCTCGGCCAAATTCGTCAAACTGGCCTCGACCTTCGAGGCCGATATCCGCGTCACCCGCGAGGGGGTGACGGTCAACGCCCTGTCGATCATGGGACTGCTGATGCTGGGGGCGGGCATCGGCTCGACCATCGAGATCGCCGCCACCGGCCCCGAGGCCGCGGCCGCCGTGACCGCCCTGGGTGAGTTGGTGGCCCTGCGCTTCGAGGAAGACCAGTAGCCGCAAACGACAACGCCCCGGAGCGAACCCCGGGGCGTGCCTTGATACGGACCGCTCGGACCGGGGTCAGGGCGTCTCGGTGATCAGCAGGGTGGCCGGGGCGGTGCCGCCGCCGAAGGTGCCGACCCAGATGTCATAGGTGCCGCTCTGCGGACGGTTGAAACGGACCTCGGCATCGCCGTCGCCGTAGCTGTCGTCATCGCATGACCAGCTGCCGTCGGGACCGTTGATGATCAGGGTGGTGTCGCGCCCCGACACGGTGCGGAACACCAGCGGCAGGCTGCCGGCGGAATAGGTGACCTCGAAATCCGGTGCGTTGGTGATATTGCCGACACAGGCGGCCGGCAGCGGCGTGTCGGTATAGGCGTCGATGCCGCCCCCGGCCGCGATCGAGACGCGATAGGGGTCAGGGGTAAATCCCGCCCGCAGCGAAATCTCGCCGTAGTTGGCCGTCAGGCCGGCATTCTGGGCCAGGGCCACGCCCGGCAGGGCCAGTGCGGCCCCCAGGGCCAGTGCGCAGATCATCGTCTTCATGGTTCATCCCTTCATTCGCCAGACCGGCGAGCCCCCCGATAACGCAGGTCTCCCACTCCGCGACGGGACGGTCAAGCTTGTGTCGTCCCAATGTCGGGACGGACACACCGGAGAGGACGGGGGGCACGGTCAGAACCGCGTCGGGCGGTCGCCCGGAAAAACGCCTGGTGGAGCCGAGGGGAGTCGAACCCCTGACCTCGTCATTGCGAACGACGCGCTCTACCAACTGAGCTACGGCCCCGATCCGGGACAGGCGAGCGCGGGACATAGGCGGCGGGTCCGGTCAGTGTCAACCGGGGCCCGGCAGGGCCGGGAAACATTGGCGTTCTGCGCCCGCCGGGCTAGAAGCAGGCCGGAACATCATCGGAGATAGGGTTCATGGGCACTGCCATTGTCTGGCTGGTCGACGCGATCGTCACGCTGCTGATCTATATGATCGTCGCCTCGGCCATCCTGAGCTGGCTGTTCGCCTTCGACGTGATCAACCATCGCAACCGGTTCGTGAACCAGCTGGCCAGCTTCCTCGACTCGGTGACGGCACCGCTGATGGCCCCGTTCCGACGGGTGATCCCGCCGCTGGGCGGCATCGACATCACGCCGATCGTGGTTCTGCTGCTGCTCAATTTCGCCCGGATCATCTTCATGCAGACCCTGGCCGGTCCGCTGATCGCCACCCTCGGCTAGACCGCCACCGCCCGCGGACTTGCACCGGGAGCCCAGACTCCTAAGCTGCCGCTCCCCTTCTTCCCCGCCCCCAGCAGACCCCTGAATTCATGACCACGATCCGCACAGTCGCCATTATCGGGGCCGGACAGATGGGGGCCGGCATCGCCCAGGCCGTCGCCGCGGGCGGCTATCAGGTGCGGCTGTACGACGCGGCCGCCGACCGGCCGCCCCGGGCCCTGGCCTCGATCGCCGCCAGCCTGGCACGACTGGTCGAGCGCGCGCTGATCTCCCAGGCCGAGGCCGACGCCGTCATGGGCCGGATCAGCACAGCCGCCGGCCTGGCCGAGGCAGGGGCCGCCGATCTGGTGATCGAGGCCGCGGTCGAGGACGAGGCGGTCAAGAAGGCCCTGTTCGCCGAACTGACCCCCCATCTGGCGGGCCATACGCTGCTGGCGTCGAACACCTCGTCGATCTCGATCACCCGGCTGGCCGCGGCGACCGACCGGCCGGAGCGGTTCATCGGCCTGCATTTCATGAAGCCGGCCCCGGCGATGAAGCTGGTCGAGATCATCCGCGGCATCGCCACCTCGGCCGACACCTATGCGGTGGCGGTGGCCTTCGCCGAGAGCCTGGGCAAGACCACCACCAATGCCGAGGATTTCCCGGCCTTCATCGTCAACCGCATCCTGGTGCCGATGATCAATGAGGCGATCTACACCCTGTATGAGGGCGTCGGGAATGTGGCCTCGATCGACACGGCGTTGAAGCTGGGGGCCAACCATCCGATGGGGCCGCTGGAGCTGGCCGACTTCATGGGTCTGGACGTGGTCCTGGCCATCATGAACGTGCTGTATGAGGGCCTGGCCGACAGCAAATACCGGCCCTGTCCGCTGCTGGTGAAATATGTCGAGGCCGGCTGGCTGGGCAAGAAGACCGGCCGCGGCTTCTATGACTATGCCGGCGACGTTCCGGTGCCGACCCGGTGATGCGGCGCTTCGAGACCCCGGCTGACCTGCCCGGTCAGGAGCCGGTGGCCTGGCACAGGTCGCCGGGCCGGATCGTGGCGGCCGTGGCCCTCGCCTTCGCCTGGCCACCCCTGATCCTGACCCTGCTGATCTGGCCGCCCCAGCACTGGCCGCCCACGGGCGACCTCGACTGGCGGCTGATCGTGCTGATCCTCGGCCTGATGGCCGTGCCCGCCGGCCTGTGGCTGCTGGCGCGGGAGCGGCGGGCCAGCGGCCGACCCGGCACCCGGCTGGGTGTGGTCTGGCGTTTCATCTTCTACGGCGGCCTGCTGGCCGCGGCCCTGCAGGGCCTGCTGGCCCTGGGCGTGTCGGTGTTCGGCTGGTTCGAGGCCGGCGGCGTCAGCCAGGCGGCCGGGGCGACCGAAACCAGCCTGCTGATCTATGGCGTGCTGGGCCTGCCGGTCGCGGTGCTGGTCGGGGTCAGCTATGCGCTGTGGGCCGGGCTGTGCGTCGCCTTCGTCGCCTTCGAGCACCGGCCGCATGTGCGCGACCGGCTGGGCCTGATGGACGCCGGCGACGCCGACGACGGGGTCTGAGCGACGCACACACGGCTTGCCCCGCGGGCGGCATCCGTCCAGTCTGGGGCCTTGAGCGGGGGGAAACCAGACATGTCCGACAGCGAGCCTGAGACCCTGCCTGCGGGGGCGGTCGATTCCGTGCTGGCCCCGGTCGCGCCCGGCGACCGGATCTTCAACCTCGACATGCTGCGCGGCTGGGCCATCCTGGGGATACTGGCCGTCAATGCGATGGCCTTTGCCTGGCCGATCGCGGTGGAGTTCTCGCAAGGCGTCCACCCCTATGCGCAGACCACCGCCAACCTGACCGGCGACTGGGTCACCACCGTCTTCTTCCAGGACAAGTTCCGCACCCTGTTCACCATGCTGTTCGGGGTGTCGG
>CAXBHG010000089.1:0-8707 GCA_963975385.1 uncultured Brevundimonas sp. | reverse complement strand
GGATCGACGCCCTGTCGGCGAAGATCGTGGCCGCGGCGGAAAAAACCGGCGCGACTCTGCGGGCCTGACGGTCGACGGCAAGGTTCCGTTAACCTTGGGGCCGCAAGTCTGCCGCAAAAGGCGGTGACCCTGTGGGTCCGGTCGCGAGTCGCGTGGCCGACCGTCTTCGTCGACAGCCAGAGAGTCCCGCCATGCATCGTCGCCAACTGATCCTGTCCGGTCTCGCCGCCACCGCCGCCGGCTCCACCCTCGGGGCCTGCGCCTCGGGCCCGCGTCCGACGAGCGAGCCCAGCTATCCGATCTCGTCCGACGCCCAGGCCCCGGCCTATACGGCCGAGGAACTGATCGCCGCCGGTTCGCGCGAACTGGGCATCGCCGCCGAGGCCATGGGCGGGGCCATCGAACGCATTTTCGCCGAACAGGGCGACCGCCCCACCGCCTATATCGCGGGCGAGGAGGGGGCCGGGGCCGCCGGCATCGGCCTGCGCTACGGCCGCGGGGCCCTGCATATGAAGGACCTGTCGGCCTCGCGGGAGGTGTTCTGGCAGGGGATTTCGATCGGCTGGGACGTCGGCGGGAACGCCAGCCGCGTCTTCACCCTGGTCTATGGCCTGTACCAGCCCGACGCCCTCTACCGCCGCTATCCGGGCGTCGAGGGCAGCGCCTATCTGATCGGCGGTCTCGGTGTGAACTACCAGCAGGCTGACGGCATCGTCCTGGCCCCGATCCGCACCGGCGTCGGCCTCCGTCTCGGGGCCAATGTCGGCACCATGGCCTACAGCCGCCAGCGCAACCTGCTGCCGTTCTGACAGGGCGGCGGGACCCTTGTCCTGCCTGTGTCGGGTGTCGCCGCTTTGTGTCGCATGTGACGCCGGCAATGTCCCTGTTGTCCTCGTCGGACGTCCGCGGGGTGTGGCCTATGACCCGGCGTCTTCGATCAACGCCTGCAACCCGTCACGATACGACGGATAGCGCGGTCGCCAGCCCAATTCGGCCTTGGCCCGGGCGTTCGAGATCCGCTTCGAGTCCAGATAGAAGCGCCGCATCCCGGCACTGACCGACGGGTCGGTCCAGTCCACCTCGGGCGGGCGCGGCAGGCCCAGCCGTTCGGCCGCCCAGGCGGTCACCGTCTCGGCGGCACAGGGCTCGTCGTCGGTCAGATTATAGGCCGCCCCCGGCCTCGGCCGTGCCATCGAGGCGAACAGGCCCGACACCACATCATCGACATGGATGCGGTTGAACACCTGACCCGGCTTGCGCACCAGCCGGGCGGTGCCGTCGCGCAGCCGCTCGATCACCGACCGACCCGGCCCGTACAGGCCGGGCAGGCGGAACACCTGCACCGTCAGCCCCATCCCCTGTCCGGCGTCCAGCCAGTCCTGTTCGGCCCGCACCCGGCGCGCCCCTTCCAGACTGGCGGCGTTCAGGGCGTCGTCCTCGAACACCCAGCCGCCGTCCCGGTCGCCATAGACGGCGGTCGAGGAGACATAGCCGATCCAGTCGGGCCACGCGCCCGAGCCCGCCAGCGCCGGGATCAGGTCGCGTGCGCCGGGACAGCCCCCGGCCTCGGGCGGGGCGGTGACCAGTATGGCCGAGGCCCCGGCCACGGCGGCCCTCAATGCGGCCGCGTCGGTCGGGTCCAGCGGGGTCATGCCGGCCTCCGCCAGCCGTGCCCGCCGACCGGCATCGCGCGAGGTGGCGGTGACGTGCCCGCCCTGTTCAAGGACCGCCCGCGCCACGGCCTGGCCCAGCCAGCCGCCGCCGTAGATCAGCAGCGACGGCGGGACGGCGGGCGCGGGTCGGTCCATCCGGATCAGGCGCTGCGGGCTGTGGTGGACGGGGTGGTGGTCGACACGGTCGGGGCGGCCTCGACCGCCGCGGCCCGGGCGCTGTTCCACAGGGACACGCAGGGCACCTTGGTCAGGTCGGCGCGCTCGGCATAGCGCCGCGCGATTCCGGTGACCTCGTCCAGCAGCCCCTGGGCCAGGGTGATCGGCTTCAGCCCCAGATCGCGGAACTGGTCATTGGCCACGACCAGATCGTTCTCGTCGGCTTCGAGGCGTGGATTGGCCACATTGGACACCGTCGCCCCGGTCATGCCGGCGATCATCGTCGCCAGATCCCGGACCCGGTGGCTCTCGGTCATCTGGTTCAGGATCTTGACCCGCTCGCCGCGCTTCGGCGGATTGTTCAGCGCCAGCTCGACGCAGCGCACCGTATCCTGGATATGGATGAAGGCCCGCGTCTGCCCCCCGGTACCGTGCACCGTCAGCGGATAGCCGACCGCCGCCTGCATCAGGAACCGGTTCAGTACCGTGCCGTAGTCGCCGTCATAGTCGAACCGGTTGACCAGCCGCTCGTCCTGCCGCGTCTCCTCGGTCTGGGTGCCCCAGACGATGCCCTGGTGCAGGTCGGTGACCCGCAGGCCGTCGTTCTTGGCGTAGAACTGGAACAGCAGGGCGTCCTGGGTCTTGGTCATATGATAGATCGAGCCCGGATTGGGCGGGAACAGGATCTCCTGTTCGGCCGGCCCGTGGTCGGTATCGACCGTGACCTTCAGATAGCCCTCGGGGATGCGCAGGCCGGCCGTGGCATAGCCATAGACCCCCATGGTGCCCAGATGGGCCAGATGCACGTCCAGCCCGCTCTCGACGATCGCCGCCAGCAGATGGTTCGTCGCATTGATGTTGTTGTCCACCGTGTACAATTTATGCCGCGCCGACTTCATCGAATAGGGCGCGGCGCGCTGTTCGGCGAAATGGACGACGCTGTCCGGCTTGATGTCGCGGATCAGGGCCACCAGACGGTCGAACTCCTTGCCGACGGTCATGTTGACGAAGTCGATGGTCCTGCCGGACACCTCTTTCCACGCGGCGATCCGCTCGCCCATGGTCCGGATCGGGGTCAGCGACTGGATTTCCAGCTCATTGTCGATGTTTCGGCGCGACAGGTTGTCGACCACGGTCACGTCCCAGCCCCGGGCCGACAGGTGCAGGGCCGTCGGCCAGCCGCAGAAACCGTCACCACCCAGAACAAGTACGCGCATGTCACTCAGACCCTCGTTGTTACAGGGCTACCTGACTAGCCCAAGCGGCGACCGGGGCAAAGCGCAGCGGTGGTTCTATAGCAGGGCGGTGATGGCCGTCCGTGCCGCCGCACCGAGGTCCGGTCGCTTCAACGCCAGGGCGACATTGGCCCGCAGCAGGCCGATCTTGTCGCCGCAGTCGTGGGTCACGCCCTCGTATTCGACGGCGGTAAAGTTCTGGGCCTGCATCAGCCGGGCCATGGCGTCGGTCAGCTGGATCTCGCCCCCGGCCCCGCGTTCCTGGGTCTCCAGAAGGTCGAAGATTTCCGGCTGCAATATGTAGCGGCCCGAGATCGACAGGTTCGACGGGGCGGTGCCCCGGGCCGGCTTTTCGACCATGCCCTGCATGCGGATGTTGCGGCCGTCGCGATCGATCGGATCGACGATGCCGTATTTGTGGGTCTCGCTGTCGGGCACGGATTCGACGCCGATGACATTGCCGCCGACCGCGGCATAGACCTCTGCCAGCTGTTTCAACGCACCGGGGCGGGAGTCGACGATCACATCCGGCAGGATCACCGCGAACGGCTCGTCGCCGATGATGTCACGGGCGCACCACACCGCGTGGCCGAGGCCCTTGGGCTGCATCTGGCGGGTGAAGCTCATCTCGCCGGCCCGGGCCAGTTCGGCGTTCATCATCTCGAGGATCTCGGTCTTGCCCTTGGCCGCCAGCTGGGCCTCCAGCTCGATCTGGTGATCGAAATAGTCCTCGATCGCCCCCTTCGAGCGGCCGGTGACGAAGACGATATGCTCGATCCCCGCCTCGCGCGCCTCCTCGACGATATAGCTGAGGATCGGCCGGTCGACGACGTTCAGCAGTTCCTTCGGCGTGGTCTTGGTCCCGGGCAGGACCCGGGTGCCGAGACCGGCGACGGGCAGGACGGCCTTGCGAAGACGGCGGGGCGTGGAGGTCATGGTAGGTCCTGAGTCGGTTCTTGGGGACACCCTAGCGCCCAATGCGAAACTTCGTACCCCCTTCCGCTTTCGTCATCCCGGGGCGCGAAGCGACCCCGGGACCCAGTGGCACCGGAGCGAAGCAAAGGTGACAGGGCCGGGCAGGGTGTTCGCGACAGGTTCGCGCTCACGCGCGCCGCCGGGTCCCGGCTTTCGCCGGGATGACGAAAGCAAAAACTGCGGCGTGTGCGGGCTATTCCACCGTCACCGACTTGGCCAGATTACGCGGCTGGTCGACGTCGGTGCCCTTTTGCACGGCGGTGTAATAGGCCAGCAGCTGCATCGGCACCGCATAGACCAGTGGCGCAATCAGGGGGTGGCAGTCCGGGGCGGCGACGCGGCGGAGCCCGGCCCCGTGCGGGTCGGGGGCGCGGGCCGGGGCGATCATGATCACCGGCCCGCCGCGCGCGGCCACCTCCTGCAGGTTGGAGGCGGTCTTCTCGAACACATCGTCCAGCGGGGCCAGGGCCACGATTGGCGTGAACTCGTCGACCAGGGCGATCGGCCCGTGCTTCAGCTCGCCGGCGGCATAGCCCTCGGCGTGGATATAGCTGATCTCCTTCAGCTTCAGCGCGCCTTCCATGGCCAGGGGGAACATCGGTCCCCGGCCCAGGAAGATGACGTCGGTGGCCTTGGCGATGTCCTGGGCGACGTCGCGCAGGTCGCCGTCCATCTGCAGGGCCTCGGCGATCAGGCGCGGGGACTCGAACAGGGCCTTGACCAGTTCGGCCTCGGTGGGCGTGTCGATCCGCCCCCGGGCCACGCCGGCGGCGACCGCCAGGGCCAGCAGGGCCGCGACCTGGGCGGTGAAGGCCTTGGTCGAGGCCACCCCGATCTCGGGACCGGCATGGGTCGGCCACAGCAGCGAGGCCTCGCGGGCCATCGATGACGAATGGACATTGACGAGGGCGGCGGTCTTCAGGCCGCGCGCCCTGCACCAGGCCAGGCAGGCCAGGGTGTCGGCGGTCTCGCCCGACTGGGACACGGCCACGGCCAGGGTGCCCGGGGTGACGGCGGGTTCGCGGTAGCGGAATTCCGAGGCGATCTCGACGTCGCACGGCAGACCCGCCAGCCGTTCGAAGGCGTAACGGCCGATCTGGCCGGCATAGAAGGCGGTGCCGCAGGCGACAATCTGGATGCGGTCGATGGCATTGAAATCGATGGCGGGCGTCTTGGCCCGGCCGTTCACGAAGTCCAGATATTCCGACAGGGTGCGCTGGACGCTGTCGGGCTGTTCATGGATTTCCTTCTCCATGAAGTGGCGGTACTCGCCCTTCTCGACCATGGCCGACGAGGCCGAGACCTGCACGATCGGCCGCTCAACCTCGGCCCCGGTCACATCGAACATCCGGGCGCCGTCGCGGTCCATGGCGACATAGTCGCCCTCTTCCAGATAGCTGATCTTCTGGGTGAAGGGGCCGACCGCCAGGGCGTCCGAGCCCAGATACATCTCGCCCTCGCCCCAGCCGACCACCAGCGGACTACCGCGTCGCGCGCCCAGGATCAGCCCGTCCTCGCCCTCGATCAGGACGGCCAGGGCATAGGCCCCGGTCAGCCGGTCAAGCACGGATTTGAACGCCGTCACCGGCTCTGCGTCGCGCTTCAGCGCCTCGTCCAGCAGATGGGCCACGACCTCGGTGTCGGTCTGGCTCTCGAACACACAGCCGGCGACGGCCAGTTCAGCCTTCAGCTCGGCAAAATTCTCGATGATGCCGTTGTGGACCAGCACGACCCGGCCCGCCTTGTGCGGATGGGCATTGGTCGTGGTCGGAGCCCCGTGGGTGGCCCAGCGGGTGTGGCCGATGCCGATGGTCGACTCCAGCGGCTCGGCGACCAGCACGGCTTCCAGCTCGCGGATCTTGCCCTTGGCGCGGCGCCGCTCGACGCGTCCGTCGACCAGGGCCGCGATGCCGGCCGAGTCATAGCCGCGGTATTCCAGCCGCTTCAGGCTGTCGATGATCCGCGGGACGGCAGGGCCGACGCCGGTGACTCCGATGATGCCGCACATGATGTCTTCCCCGGAAATTGAAGGCCGCTGCTTTGCGCGCGGACGCCTGACGGTCTAATCCGGCGTCCAGCGTCCGGTTGCGCGTCTAGGTGATAAGCGGCGACCTGACATCTAAATTGCGGTTTCGCAAGGTTTCCACGACCTGCGAAGCCAGGAGAAACCCCTTGGGCGAGCGACGCTATTTCGGCACCGACGGCATCCGCGGCCGGGCCAATTCCTATCCCATGACGCCGGAGGTGGCCCTGCGCGTCGGCCTTGCCGCCGGTCGTCTGTTCATGTCGGGCAACGAGCGCCGGCATCTGGCGGTGATCGGCAAGGACACGCGTCTGTCGGGCTATATGATCGAACCCGCCCTGGTGGCCGGCTTCGCCAGCGCCGGCATGGACGTCCTGACCTTCGGCCCCCTGCCGACGCCCGGCGTGGCCATGATGACCCGGTCGATGCGCGCCGACATCGGGGTGATGATATCGGCCTCGCACAACAGCTTCGTCGATAACGGCATCAAACTGTTCGGGCCCGACGGCTACAAGCTGTCTGACGAGGTCGAGCTGAAGATCGAATCGATGATGGATACCGCCCTCGACGAGGGGCTGGCCGACCCGGACAAGCTGGGCCGGGTCAAGCGGATCGACGATTCCCAGGCCCGCTATATCGAGATCGCCAAGGCCAGCTTCCCCAAGACCCTCAGCCTTCAGGGCCTGCGCATCGCCATCGACTGCGCCAACGGGGCCGGCTACCGCGTCGCGCCGACCACCCTCTATGAGCTGGGGGCCGAGGTCTTTCCGATCGGGGTCAATCCGGACGGGCTGAACATCAATGCCGAATGCGGCTCGACCTATCCGATGGCCCTGGCCGCCGCGGTCCGGAACCACGGGGCCGACATCGGCATCGCCCTCGACGGCGACGCCGACCGGCTGATCATCTGTGACGAGCACGGCAAGGTCGTCGACGGCGACCAGATCATGGCCCTGGTGGCGCGCGACTGGGCGCGGCGCGGCCTGCTGACCGGCGGCGGCGTGGTCGCCACCGTGATGTCCAACCTCGGACTGGAGCGCGGTCTTCTGGCTGACGGTCTGACGCTGGAGCGCACCCGGGTCGGCGACCGCTATGTCATGGAGCGGATGCGGTCCGGCGGCTTCAACCTGGGCGGCGAACAGTCGGGCCACATCATCCTGCACGACTATGCCACCACCGGCGACGGCCTGATGTCGGCCCTGCAGGTGCTGGCCGTCATGGTTGAGAGCGGCCGCACCATGAGCGACCTGGCCCGCCAGTTCGAGCCGGTGCCCCAGCTGCTGCAGAACGTCCGCTACGCCGCCGGCAAGCCGCTGGAGACCGCCGGAGTCAAGGCGGCCATGGCCGACGGTGAGGCCCGTCTGGCGGGAACCGGCCGTCTGCTGGTGCGCAAGTCCGGCACCGAGAAGCTGATCCGCGTGATGGCCGAAGGCGACGATCCGGCCATGGTCGAGCGCGTCGTCGGTGACATCGTCGCGGCGATCGAGGCGGCGGGCTAGGCTTCCACCCGCCGCTTGAGGTCCTCCAGCATCGCGACCGCCGTCCGTGCATAGGGGGCGATCCAGCGGTCGTGCACGGCCTTGATCGGCATGGCGTTCAGGTGGTTCCAGCGTTCGCGCCCCTCACGCCGCACAAGGATCAGATCAGCGGCCTCGAGGATTTTCAGATGCTGCATCACCGTGCAGCGGTCCAGCGACGGCTCTGCCTCGCACAGTTGGCCCGTCGTGCGCGGCCCGGCCTTCATCGCATCCAGCAGGCGACGGCGAAGGGGGTTGGCCAAGGCCTTGAAAACACTGTCCAGATCGTCGTCATTTGACATGTTTTGTTTTTATAACATAAATACCCGTCGAGCAACCACGGAGTGGGTCAATGGAGCTGAAGTTCGAGGTCAGCACCCGGGTCGGACGGCCGGTGCATGAGGTGTTCGAGGCTGTCGTCGACCCGGTGAAACTGTCGGGATATTTCACCACCGGCGGCGCGGTCGGCCGGCTGGAGACCGGCGCGACGGTCCAGTGGGCGTTCGCGGAATTCCCGGAAGTCTTTCCCGTGGAGGTGGTCGAGGTGGTTCAGGACGAACGTATCGTTCTGCGCTGGGCTGCCAGCGAGGGTGCGTCGGAGGGCACCGATCCGGCCGTGGACGCCGGCTATATGACGACGGTCACCCTGACCTTCCAGCCGCTGGATGCCGGAGCCCGCACGCTCGTCCGGATCGCCGAGGAGGGCTGGCGGCAGACCCCGGCGGGCCTCAAGGCCTCTTACGGCAACTGCGCGGGCTGGTCGCAGATGCTGTCGGCCCTGAAGGCCCGGGTCGAATACGACATCAACCTGCGCGAGGGGGCCTACCGCTAGCGGGCCAGGGCCGTCGCCACAGCCTCCACCGGTTGCGGATGTCGGCGACGGCGACCGCCCCGTTCGGCCGGCCGCACCGCCAGCAGGGTGCCGGAAACGCCCCGCCGACGATGGCGACCGGTCGCGGCGGATCAGATTTCCTGATTGTAGGCCCCGATCTCGGGGTATTTCGCCAGCCGGGGCTTCACTTCGTCACGGAACAGGGCCCGCATGTCGTCGGCCGAGCGCATGCTCTCGACCACCACCACCAGCTCCGGCTTGTTGGACGAGGCCCGCACCAGCACCCACGACCCGTC
>CAXBHG010000088.1:0-8913 GCA_963975385.1 uncultured Brevundimonas sp. | reverse complement strand
GGCCACGCCACATCCTGCGCCATGACCAGCGTCGGCCCCGCGCATGAGGCCACGACCGTCAGGGCGGCCAGGGCGGCGAGCGGGGATTTGCGGGACATGACGGCCTTCCTTTGCTGAACGCGACACCCGGGAGAGGCCCCGGGCGCGTCCTGCGGATGCAAAAGCCGGATTAAGCTTTGGTCAGGCGCAACCGGGCGCATCCGCCAATCCCGCGTTGACGGGATCAGACCCGTCGGGCTACCACCGCCGGGTCCGGCGCGATCGCGCGCGGACGCTGCGGGCGTGGTGGAATTGGTAGACGCGCTGGACTCAAAATCCAGTTCCGAAAGGAGTGCCGGTTCGACCCCGGCCGCCCGCACCATCTCTTGAAATCGGTCAGATCAGTCCGGCGGCCCCGGCGCTACGGTACAGCATATACAGGGCCACAACGAAGATCAGGGCCGCAAACACCGATGTCAGCGCCCCACGCCGGTCGGACAGGACCCTGGCCAGCCTCGCGCCGCCCAGACCGCCCAGAACACCCCCGGCGATGAACACCACCGCCAGCGGCCAGTCGACCCAGCCCGACACCGCATAGTTCAGCGCCGTGGTCAGGCCAAAGGCCGTGACCCCGACCAGGGACGAGCCGATGGCATTGTAGATCGGCATCCGGGTCGACCACATCAGGCTGGGCACGATCAGGAATCCGCCCCCGATACCGAAGAAGCCGGACAGGATGCCGGTCGCGGCCCCGGTGCCGACCAGTTTCGGCGCATTACCCGGGGTCAGTTGAACGGTCGGGTCGCCCGTCGTCCCGCGCCCCCTCAGCATCATCACCCCGACCACCAGCATCAGACCGGCGAACAGGGCCAGCAGGGCCTCTCCATCGACCGCCTTGCCCAGGGTCGAGCCCGCCAGGGCCCCGATCACTCCGGCCACGGCGAACAGGCCGGCGATCTTCCATTTCACCGTGCCGCCCCGGGCGTGGTTGAGCAGATTGGCCGCGGCATTGGCGGCCACGGCGAAGGCGCTGGTACCGATGGCCAGATGCGGATCCCGCACCCCCACCACATAGACGATCAGCGGCACGGCCAGGATCGAGCCGCCGCCACCGACCAGGCCCAGGGAGAAGCCGACCAGCCCCCCGGACCCGGCTCCGAGCAGATACTGGACCAGGTTGAGCTGGGGGGCGATCTCCACGTCAGGCCGGACCGTTCTCGAGCTGTGGCCGCAAGGGCGACAGGTCGTAGCCGGCCGCTCGGGCGGTCTCGATCAACTCCTGCGCCGGGCGTTTGCCGGCACTGGCCAGTCCCCACAGACAGGTGGTGCGGGTACCGCTGCGACAGAAGCCGAGGACCGGGCCGGGCAGCTCATCGAGCGCCGTCCGCATGGCCGCCGCGGCCTCGGGACCCATGTTCGCCCCGGTAACGGGGATGTGCCGGAAGGCCAGGCCCTCGGCCTCGGCCGCGGCCCTGACCCGGGCGGCGTCGGGCTGGCCCGGCTCCTCCCCGTCGGGCCGGTTCGAGATCACCGAGCGATAGCCCAGGCCGGCGATGGCCTTCAGGTCCTCCAGGGCGATCTGGGGCGCGGCCGACAGCCGGTCATCAATCTTGCGGATATCCATAGCGTCTTCCTTCTGGTCATCGGGTCCGGCTCGGCCGGAACGTCACAACAGGTTCAGCGGCACTTTCAGATAGCGCACGCCGTTGTCCTCTGGCGGCGGCAGCTGGCCGCCGTTCATGTTCACCTGCACCGACGGCAGGATCAGTTTGGGCATCGACAGTGTGGCGTCCCGGGCCGTGCGCATGGCGACGAACTCGTCCTCGCTGACGCCGTCGCGGATATGGATATTACCGGTCCGCTCGGCCCCGATGGTGGTCTCCCAGGCGTAGGTCGTGCGTCCGGGCGGGGCCATATAGTCGTGGCACAGGAAGACCCGCGCCTCATCCGGCAGGGAGGTCAGGCGGTGAATCGACCGGTACAGGGTGCGCGCGTCGCCGCCGGGGAAGTCGCACCGGGCCGTGCCGTAGTCGGGCATGAACAGGGTGTCGCCGGGAAAGACCGCATCGCCGATCACATAGGCCAGACAGGCCGGCGTATGGCCGGGCACATGCAGAACCACCGCCTCCAGCCCGCCGATGGTGAAGCTGTCGCCGTCCCGGAACAGCCGGTCAAACTGGCTGCCGTCACGATGGAAGGCCGCCGGCTCATTGAAGATCTCGCCGAAGGCCTGCTGCACCTGAACGATCTCGCCGCCGATCGCCATCCGGCCACCCAGGGCCGCCTGCAGATAGGGCGCCGCCGACAGGTGATCGGCATGGGCATGGGTCTCCAGCAGCCATTCGACCGTCAGCCCCTCGGCGCGGACATGGGCGATCAGGGCGTCGGCCGAGGCGGTCGCGGTCCGTCCGGACGCGGCGTCATAGTCGAGCACACTGTCGATGATGGCGCAGGCGTTGGATCCGGGATCGCGCACCACATGGCTGATGGTAAAGGTCGCCTCATCGAAAAACGAGGTGACGACGGGCTTGCGCGCCGAATCTGAAAGGGCGGCCTGCACCACCTCGGCGGCCCGGTCGCGCGCGGGATCGGGGGCAGAACGGGGCATCGTTGAACTCCTCATCGCGTTGATTGAACCGTATATCTTTTCATACTTCTCGCAAGTATGTAGTTTGTTGGTCGCGCGCTACCCCTCCCCATCGGAATCGCACGCCACACTGCACCGGAGTGCCCATGCAAGATCCGACCGAAACGCCCGTCGTCACCCCCCCGCTGCGGCTGAATGCCCTGGCCCCGGACTTCACCGCCCGCACCACGATGGGCGAGCGCAGCCTGAGCGACTATCGCGGTCGCTGGCTGGTGCTGATGTCGCACCCGGCCGATTTCACCCCGGTCTGCACCAGCGAGTTCGTCGCCCTTGCGAACAGCGCCGACGCCTTCACCGCCCTCGGCTGCGAGCTGATGGCCCTGTCGGTCGACAGCCTCTATGCCCATATCGCCTGGCTGGCCGATATCGACCGCCGCTACGGCGTGCGTATCCCCTTCCCGGTGATCGAGGACCCGTCGATGGTGATCGGCACCGCCTACGGCATGGTCGATGCGACCTCGCCGGACAGCGCCACCGTCCGCGCCACCTTCGTCATCGACCCCGACGGCGTCGTGCGCGCGATCAGCTGGTATCCGATGACGGTCGGCCGTTCGGTCGAGGAACTGCTGCGTCTGGTCAGCGCCCTGCAGACCACTGATCGCGAACAGGCCTCGACCCCGGCCGGATGGACCGCCGGCGATCCGCTGCTGGAACCCGCCGCCGTCACCCTCGACGAGGCCCTGGCTACAGAGGCCGGCGGACAGGGCTGGTACACCCGCGAGCGCAAATCATGAGCCCGGACACCTCCCCCGCCGGGATGGAGGCCCTGAAGGCACGCGCGCCCCAGGCCGCCGACCTGCTGCGCCAGCTCAGCAACGCCAACCGTCTGCTGATCCTGTGCCACATCTCGCAGGACGAACGTTCGGTGAGTCAGCTGGAACAGGACCTCGGCATCAAACAGCCCGGCCTGTCGCAACAGCTGGCCGAACTGCGTCAGTCAGGTCTGGTCAAGACCCGGCGCGAATCCCGCTCGATCTTCTATTCGATCGCCGACGAGCGGGCCCTGGCCGTCATGGCCATGCTGCACGAAATCTTCTGCAAGGACCCGCGCGCCGTCACCGAACGGCTGGCGGACGAGGCCGCCCCGTCAACGGCTCCCGCCGAGCCGCGCGGCGACCGGGCCCGCTTCGCGCGAATGATCCCGCCCTCCGAACGCCGCTAGGGCAAGACCTCGGCCGTCTCGGGCACCGGCGGCTTGGCCGGCTGGTCATCCCTGAGCACGATATAGATGGCCGGAATGACCAGCACCGTCAGCAGGGTCGAGGAGGCCAGGCCGAACAGCAGCGAGATCGCCAGACCCTGGAAGATCGGGTCGAACAGGATCACCGCCGCCCCGATCATCGCCGCCAGCGCCGTCAGCAGGATCGGCTTGAAACGGATCGCCCCGGCCTCCAGCAACACCTCGCGCAACGGTCGCCCGTCCCCCTGGCTATGGCGGATAAAGTCGACCAGCAGGATCGAATTGCGCACGATAATCCCGGCCAGGGCGATGAAGCCGATCATCGAGGTGGCGGTGAAGGGCGCGCCGAACAGGATGTGGCCGATGACGATCCCGACCAGGGTCAGCGGGATCGGCGTCAGGATCACCAGCGGCACGCGGAAGCTCTTGAACTGGGCCACGACCAGCACATAGATCCCCAGCAGGGCGATGCCGAAGGCGGCCCCCATGTCGCGGAAGGTCACCCAGGTGATCTCCCATTCCCCGTCCCACAGTACCGTCGGCGTGCTTTCATCGTCAGGCTGGCCGTTCATCCGGATGGTCGGCACGGGGCCCTCGCCCCAGTCGGCGTCGCGGATGCGGCGGTCGATCTCCAGCATGCCGTAGATCGGGGCCTCGTACTGACCGGCCAGTTCCGCCTGGATCATGTCCACGTCGCGACCGTCGCGGCGATACATTCGCGTCGACCCGGCCTCGGTCTCGGCCGTCACCAGTTCGCCCAGAGAGACCAGCCGGCCACCGCCGGCCGCGCTGGCCACCGGGGTTGAGGCCAGGGCCTCACTCCAGGTGCGGGCGGACTGCGGCAGGCGCACGGCGATCGGCAGCGGGTCACGTCCCTCGCCACGATGGGCATAGCCCACCACCTGACCGGCCATGACCGCGCCGATCGAGTCCAGCACCTCGCGTTCCGAGGCCCCGAAGCGTTCGATCTGGGTGCGGTCCGGGACCAGACGCAGCCGCGGCCGCGCCACGCCATAGCTGTCATCGACGTCGACGACATAGGGCACGGCCTTGAAAATGGCCTTCAGCCGGTCCGCCACGTCGCGGCGACCGGCGGCGTCGGGTCCATAGACCTCGGCCAGCAGGGTGGCCATGACCGGCGGTCCCGGCGGGGCCTCGACCACCTTCAGCGAGGTCCCGGCCGGCAGGGTCAGGTCGGCCAGCTTCGTCCGCAGTTCCAGGGCCACATCATGGCTGTCGCGCTTGCGGTCGCCCTTGGCCGCCAGGGTGATCGACAGATCGCCCTGCTCCGGCAGGGTCCGCAGATAGTAGTGGCGCACAAGGCCATTGAAATTGAACGGCGATGCCGTGCCCGCATAGGAGTCGACCGCCTCGACCTCCGGCAGGGTCCGGGCCACACCTGCGGCGTCGGCCAGCACCCTCTGGGTGGTCTCCAGCGTCGTGCCCTCCGCCAGATCGGCGACGACCATCAGCTCGGACTTGTTGTCGAACGGCAGCAGTTTCACCGTCACCGTCCGGGTCGCGAACATGGCCATCGACAGCAGGGTGGCGACCCCGATGACGACCAGGAAAATCCAGGCCGAGCGCCGCGTGGCGATCACCCGGCCGGCGACCCGGCGATAGGCCCGACCCAGCGGCCCCTCGTCGTGAGTCGCATGGCCGCCGCCTTCCAGGGACCTGCGCGCAAACCGCACCATCAGCCAGGGCGCGATGACCATGGCCACGAAGAAGGAGAAGACCATCGCCGCCGAGGCATTGACCGGGATCGGGGCCATATAGGGGCCCATCAGACCCGAGACGAACAGCATCGGCAGCAGGGCCGCGACCACGGTCAGGGTGGCGACGATGGTCGGATTCCCCACCTCGGCCACGGCCTCGATCGCCGCCTGCTGGCGCGGTCGGTCGTCATCCATGGCCCAGTGCCGGGCGATGTTCTCGATCACCACAATGGCGTCATCGACCAGGATGCCGATCGAGAAGATCAGGGCGAACAGGCTGACCCGGTTGATCGAATAGCCCATCAGATTCGAGGCGAAGAGGGTCAGCAGGATGGTGGTCGGAATGACCACTGCCGTCACCGCCGCCTCGCGCCAGCCGATGGCGAACCCGATCAGGATGACGATCGACACCGTCGCCAGTCCGAGGTGCATCAGCAGCTCATTGGCCTTCTCATTGGCGCTCTCGCCATAGTCGCGGGTGACGGCGACGTGCAGCCCCTCGGGGATCAGTGTGCCTTCCAGCGACTCGACCCGGTGCAGCACGGCCTCGGCCACGACCACGGCATTGGCCCCCTCGCGCTTGGCGATGGCCAGGGTGACGGCGGGGGCGTTGCTCCACTGGCCATCGGCGTCGCGCGACCAGCGGCTGACCCGCGACTGGGTCTGGGCCGGGCCACGCACGACGGTGGCCACATCCCGGACCGCCACGGCCTGACCTGTGGTCGAGGGTACGGTCAGCAGACCGATGTCGCCGGTGGCGGTCAGGGTCTGGCCGGCCACCACGGACACAGCCTGGCCGCCGTCACGCACCGAACCGGCGGGAAAGCTGCGATTGGCCTGACGCACCGTGTCGATCAGCGCGCCCAGTGACACCCCGTGCAGCGCCAGCCGGGCGGGGTCCGGCTCGATCCGGATCTCCTCGGGCTGGCCACCGACGATATAGGTCGCGCCGATATCGGTGACCTTGGACACCTCGGTCTGCAACTGGTCGGCGATCAGCCGCAACGTGGCCTCGTCCCAGCGCGCGGCATTGGCCGGGTCCGGCGACAGGGTCAGCGTCAACATCGGCACGTCATTGATGCCCTTGACCTGGATCAGGGGCGGCGCGATCCCGACCGGAATCCGGTCCATATTGGCCTGGATCCGCTCATTGACCCGGACGATGGCATTGTCCGGATGGGTCCCGACCTTGAACCGGGCCACCACCATCACCTGGTCGTCGTCGGCGAACGTATAGACGTGCTCGACGTCGGGGATCGATTTGACGATGCCCTCCAGCGGCTTGCCGACCAGTTCCACGGCATCGGGTGCCGACAGGCCCGGGGCCATGGCGATGATGTCGATCATCGGCACACTGATCTGCGGCTCCTCCTCGCGGGGGATGCTCAGCAGGGCCAGCAGGCCGACGGCCAGTGCGGCGATCAGGATCAGCGGCGTCAGCGGCGACCGGATTGTGGCGGCGGTCAGCCGGCCGGAGAGGCCCAGGTTCATCGCGAGGCTCCTGCGGGGGCGACGATCCGGTCACCCGCGACCAGACCGCTCAGGACCTCGACCTCGGCGGCTGACGGGCCCGGGGCGATCTGGACCGGCGTGTCAGCGACCGTCCCGCCCCGCACCAGCCGCACATAGTCGACCCCGAAACGGCTCACCACATGGGTGGCCGGAATGACGATCGCCTGGCGCTCGCCGACCGGCAGACGCACGCCGATACGGCGACCGATCAGGCTGGCGTCGAGGCCCGAGGCGTCGATATCGGCCACCACCTGGCCCGCGTCCACGGCCGGATAGACCTGGGCGACCGGGGCCATCACGGAATCGCCGCCCGGGCCGTTCGGGGCCATCTCGACCCGAGTGCCGACCCGCAGGGCGCGAGCCTGTCCCTCGGGCAGCTGGACCCGGACCACCAGGGGGCCGGAGGTCACGGTGGCGATCGACTGGCCCGGCATCACCACCGAGCCGACCGGCACATCGGCCTTCAGCACCCGTCCGGCGGTCGGGGCCAGGATCGCCCCCTGGGCCCCGGACTCGGCGCTGGCGGCCCGCTGGGCCCGGGCCGCTTCCAGACTGCCCTCGGCGGCCCGCGCCGCGGCGGCCACCTGATCCAGTTTCGCCTGGGCGTAGATGCCGCGGTCAAACAGGGTCCGGGTTCGCGCCAGATCGGCCCGGGCCCGCTCGGCCTCGGCCTCGGCGGCACGCACCATGGCCTCAAAGCCGGCCGTCTGCAGATTGATCCGGTCATCGCGGACCACGCCGATCACCTGACCGGCGCGCACGGTCGCACCCTCGCGCACATTCAACTGCACCAGGGTGCCGCCGATCCGGGCCGTGGCCATACCCATGTCGCGCGTGGTCACCTCGCCGGCGACCGGCTTCATGTCAGCGATCGTGCGCGCGGCCACGACGTGACCACCGCCTGCCGCCGGCGCAGCCGGGGCCACGGGTTCTGCGGTCTCCCGACCACAGCCGGCGAGCGTCAGCGTCAATCCCGCCAGGGCCACGGCGGCAATCCGGATCGATACGGGGTTCAGGGACAGCCGCATGGTCTTCACTCCTGTTACCGGGTGCCGCCGGGGCGTCCGGGTCGTTCGGTCGGCAGGCCGCCGGCCTTCCAGCCGCCGATGCCGCCGCCCATATGGCAGTCGACCCCGATGCCGGCCGCGCGGCAGAGCTGGATCGCCTTCAGCGACCTGCCCCCGGATGCACACTGGAACACGACGCAGGCCGGATCGGAAATTTCCGGCAACCGGGCCGGATCAAAGCTCGACAGCGGCCGATTGACCGCCCCGATGATCCGCTCCATCGCGAACTCGCCCGGCTCCCGAACATCGACGATCAGGACCCGACCGGCCGTATGGGCAGCATGAACCTCTTCGGCTGAAAGAGTCTTCACGTCCTTGATCTGGATCATCGCTGACACGCTCCCGCTGGGGTCTGATTGGATATGGCCGGTTCTGGCCCGGCACCATTAGTTTCGTATTTGCGTATATTATGTTGATGTTGTAACCGTCAAGCGTCGCCGACGACCGGCGCGACGCCACCACAGGGAGCAAGCCAATGACCGGCAGCAAGAAACCCCACGTCGTCATCCTCGGTGCCGGCCTGGGCGGCACGGTCGCGGCGTTCGAGATCAAGGACGCCCTCGGCTATGCCGCCGACGTGACCGTGGTGAACCAGGGTTCGACCTTCCATTTCGTCCCGTCCAATCCGTGGGTCGCGGTGCGCTGGCGCAAGCGCGAGGCGATCGAGGTCCAGCTGGAGCCGGTCCTGCGCAAGCGCGACATCCGCCTGCTGCCCCAGGGCTGCACCCGGGTCCGCCCGGCGGACAACCAGATCGATCTCGGTGACGGCACGGCGCTCGACTACGACTATCTGGTCATCGCCACCGGCCC
>CAXBHG010000087.1:0-9019 GCA_963975385.1 uncultured Brevundimonas sp. | reverse complement strand
TCCTCGATCAATTTGCTCAGATTCAGCCGGTCGACGACCCGCTTCTTGAAGCCTTCGTCGGTGTGACGCAGGCCGCCGGGCCCGCTGGCCATGGCCTGGCGCGAGCGGCGCTTCAGTTCGTCACGGCGCAGGGCGACGGCCTTCATCCGGCTTTCCAGCTTGACCTCGCCCCCCATGGAACCCAGCAGGCTGACCAGGGTCGCGAACACGGCCAGGGCCACGCCGATACTCAGCAGGTTCCGGGGGTCGGTGATAAACGCGATCATGTCGAGGACCTGCCCATCAGAATTTGAACGCGATCATCTTCTTCATCACGAAGACGCCCAGGCCCATCATCGAGGCAGCCACGAACAGCATGAACTGGCCGCGTGGATCGGTGAACAGCACCATCATGTAGGCGGGGGTGGTCATGGTCACGAGGATCATCACCGCCGGTGGCAGCGAACCGATGATACCGGCCGAGGCCGTGGCTTCCGATGACAGGGCCTTGATCTTCTCGCCCATCATCCGCCGCGCCCGAAGCACGGCGGACAGGTTGGACAGGGCCTCGGCCAGATTGCCGCCGGTCTTCTGCTGGATGGCGATGACGATGGAGAAGAATTTCAGCTCCGGTGTCGGCATGCGTTCGTACATCTTGTCCAGGGCCTGCGGCAGGGTCAGGCCGACGCCCATGCCCTCGACCAGGCGTTGGAACTCCGGGCCCAGCGGGGCCGGGCTCTCACGACCGATGATCTTGAAACAGTCATGGACCGGCAGGCCGGACTTGATGCCGCGCACAATGACGTCGACGGCATTGGCGAATTCGGACGAGAATTTCTTCATCCGTCGCTTGCCGAGGAAGCCGACCACCCAGCGGGGCAGACCCAGGCCGATGACGATCCCGGCCCCGAGCGCCAGCAAGGGATTTGAGGTGAGCAGCAGCACCAGCAGCAGGGCGCTGATGCCGAGACCACCGCTGACCATCCAGAAGGTTCGGATGGTCATGGCCAGGCCGGCGTGTTTCAGCCTTGCCGCCATGGTCATGCGGGCCTTGCGCTCCTTGCGCTCGACCTCCTGCAGCTGGGTCATGATCTGTTTGCGGCGCGCCTCGGGCGTATTGACGGCTGCGGCCCCCTTGCGGGCGACGGCCGTCTTGGGGCCGCCGAAATTCTGGGCGCGCTTCACGGCTTCGCCGCTGGAGTCGTCGCCGCCGACGAAGGCCCAGCCGAGGCCACCGATAGTGATGAAGGCCAGGACGGCGGCGAGGATCGGTAACATGCCCCTACTCCGCCGCGTCCAGGGCTTCGGCCAGTTCCCGTTCCAGGCCGTAGTAGCGGGCGCGATCCCAGAAGCGCGGCCGCGCGATGCCGGTCGACCGGTGGCGGCCGACGATCTTGCCGTTCTCGTCCTCGCCGGTGATTTCGTAGACGAACAGGTCCTGGGTGACGATCACATCGCCTTCCAGCCCGACCACCTCGGTGATGTGGGTGATGCGGCGTGAGCCGTCGCGCAGACGGGCCGCCTGGATGATGACGTCGACCGAGCCGACGATCATCTCGCGGATCGTCTTGGACGGCAGGCCGTAGCCGCCCATGGTGATCATCGATTCCATCCGGCTGATGGCCTCACGCGGGCTGTTGGCGTGCAGCGTGCCCATGGAACCGTCGTGGCCGGTGTTCATGGCCTGCAGCAGGTCGAAGGCCTCGGGGCCCCGCACCTCACCGACGATGATCCGCTCGGGACGCATGCGCAGGCAGTTCTTGACCAGATCCCGCATGGTGATCATGCCCTGGCCCTCGAGGTTGGGCGGCCGGGTCTCCAGACGCACCACATGCGGCTGCTGCAGCTGCAGTTCAGCCGCGTCCTCGCAGGTGATGACCCGCTCGGTCGGGTCAATGAAGGCGGTCAGGGTATTCAGCAGGGTCGTCTTGCCGGAGCCGGTACCGCCGGAGATGACCAGATTACAGCGCGACGCCCCGATCACACCGAGGACGCGCGCCCCTTCGGGACTGATGGAGTTGAACTCCACCAGATTGCGCATCGTCAGCTTGTCCTTCTTGAATTTCCGGATCGTCAGGGTCGCGCCGTCGATAGCCAGCGGCGGGGCGATGACGTTGACGCGGGAGCCGTCGGGCAGGCGGGCGTCGCAGATCGGCGAGCTTTCGTCGACGCGGCGGCCGACCTGGCTGACGATCCGCTGGCAGATGTTCATCAGCTGGGTGTTGTCGCGGAAACGGACATTGGTCAGCTGAACCTTGCCATTGACCTCGATGAAGACCCGCCCGGCCCCGTTGACCATAATGTCGGCGATGTCGTCGCGGGCCAGCAGCGGCTCAAGCGGGCCGTAGCCGAGGACGTCATTGACGATGTCCTGAACCAGATGCTCCTGCTCGGCCACCGACATGGAGACGTTCTTGATCGCCACCAGTTCGGCAACGATGTCGCGGATCTCTTCCGACGCGGCCTTGGTATCCAGCTGCGCCAGCTGGGCCAGGTCGATGGTGTTCATCAACGCGTTGAAAATGGTGGTCTTCGTCGCGTGGTAGTAGTCGGACTGCTCGCGGACGACCTCGACCGCCTGGGCCTTCTTCAGCTGCTCAAAGCCGGGCGTCGCCTTGGGACCGGGGCCGCCGGTCCTGGTCTCGGGCGGGGCGGCCGCCTTCGGACGGGCCGCCAGGGCGTCAAGGCGATCGGCGGCCGGCGACGACGGTTTGGCGGCCGGAGGGGCGGCCTGCGGTTCCGGGGCCGCCACCTCGTCGCCGAAGGCGAAGGCTTCGGTCTGAATTCCCGCGGACGGCTGGGCCGAGGCCGCCGCCGGCTTGGGTGCCGGGCGCTGGGCGGGAGCGGCACCCCCGGGTTGAGCTGTGCGTTTACCGAACACCCGCGATCCCGTCAGCGCTTCTTGAACATCTTGCCGAAGAGCGAGCCGGTGCGCGCGGCCCCGGCCTTGCCCTTGGGCCCGGCGACGAGCGGAAGCTCGCGCCGTGAAACGATCTGGGCCAGGGTCTGGAAGGCCTCGCCTGCCTTTGACTTGCCGCCGGCGTCGAGGATCATCTGGCCGTTGTTCGCGGCAGCTCCGAACACCTTCGGCTCGAATGGAATGATCAGGCTGGGATGCACGCCGAGGGCGGCCCCGAAATCCTTGGCGGGAATTTCCGGACGTCCGGGCACGCCGACCTGGTTCAACACCAGCCGCGGCGGAGCGTCATTGGGACGGCCACTGCGGATCAGGTCGATCATGTTCTTGGCATTGCGCAGCGAGGCCAGGTCGGGCGTCGCCACCACCACCACCTCATCGGCGGCGATCAGACTGCGACGCATCCAGGCATTCCAGGTATGCGGCAGGTCCAGAACCACGAAGGGGGCGGTCGAGCGAATCCGCGTCGTCACCTCCTCGAAGGCCTCGGGGGTGATGTCCCAGTCTGTGTCCAGGGTCGCGGGGGCGGCGAACAGGCTCAGCTTGTCGGTGCAGCGCACCATCATCCGGTCCAGCAGCACGGAATCCAGCCGGTCCGGCTGACTCAGGGCGTCGGCCACGCCGTTCAGCGGGTCCTGGTTGAAGTCGAGGCCGGCGGTGCCGAACGGCAGGTCGAAGTCAACGATGACGGTATTGGCCCCGATCCGCTCGCTCATCGCCCAGGCCGTATTGTGGGCGACGGTCGAGGATCCGGTGCCGCCACGGGCTCCGACGAAGGCGATGGACCGGCCGACGAAGGGCTGGGCCGGGTCGGCGAACAGGCCACCGATGGCCGAGATCAGTTGCAGCGGCTGGACGGGGGCAACCAGATATTCGCTGACGCCGCGTCGCATCAGTTCGCGAAACAGCAGGATGTCGTTGGTCGCGCCGATGACCACGACCTTGGTCCCGGCGTCGCAAACCTCGGCCAGCAGGTCGACCTCGCGCAGCAGGGTGTCGGGATCGGTCAGGCATTCAACGATGATCAGCGGCGGGGTCGGCTCATGCTGATAGGCCTCAACCGCAGCCGCCACGCCGCCGATACGGATCTGGGTCGTGGCGCGCGACAGGCGGCGGTCCTGACCGGCACGCTCGGCGGAGGCGAGTGTGTCCTGGCGTTCGGCGAAGACGTGAATCGCAATGCGCGGCACCGAGACTTCACCGATGCCGGGCCCGCCGGCCGGACCGGACGGGACAGGGGCGGAAAAGGCCGCAGAGGCCCCGGCGACCAGCTCGCCGACCGGATTGAACCCGGCCACGGCCGGCACCGTCGCGGCCGCTTCGGCCGGACTGGTAAACTGCAGGGGTTCGCGCGGGTTGATGTCACCGGCGGTCCCCTCGGGAAAGGACCCGACCGGGCTCCCGCCGGCGTCCGCGGCGAAATCCATGTCGAGGTCGAACTCGTCGTCCGAGACTTCGAAGGGGGTGGGAGCGAAGGCGCTGCTCATGGTGTGGCTATTCCACCGCTCGGGCGATACGCCCGGACACCAGGGTGTCCTGGGGGGCCGAGGTCGGCTGGCCGCTGCGATAGTTGTCGAAGATCACGGCGGCACGGCCGGAATCGGACGGGGTCATGGCCCGCGGTGCCACAATGTCCCGCGGCTCGGCAATCTGGGCCGCCATATTGGCGGTGATGGCGCAGCCGAGGCCGGCCGAGGACTGGTTCGAAATCCGCCCGCCCATGTCGCCATGGCGGTCGGCGCAGTTGGGCACATGGGCCGCAAAGGTCTCGAACCCGGCCAGCACCGGCGCGCGCGGGTCAGGCGCGATGTAGGCGGCGACCCGGATACGGTCACCCGGAATGCCCGCCTGTTCCAGGGCGGCACGAACCCCCCAGGCCGCTTCGCCGGCGACCGGGTCATTCCCGGACGGAGCCTCGATACGAATATGGTCCGCACCGGCAGCATGGAACCGCCCGACGAGGGCGGTCAGGGCGGCGCGCTGCGGTCCGGACAGGCCGCTGTCGTGAACAGCCAGGGCGATCCGGTCCAGTCCGGGTTCGACCTGCAACGAATAGCGCGAAATCGGGGTCAGCGGCGCGATCGTGCTCCCCGCCGCGACGCCGCCGCAGCCGGACACCACCAGGCCGGCGGCGAGAACGGCGGCAACAGTCGCCGCGACGGTCACGGGGGATCTGACGATGGTCACGGGCGTCCTCATTCGATCACATAGCCCACGGGGCCGGTCCAGCCCGACTGGGCCGTAGCGGGAGCGGCATCGGCGGCGCGGCCATATTGCTGGTTCAGCTGGCCGAACAGGATGGTCTGGGCATCGTTGGCAACGACCAGGCCGTCTGCCGGAGTCTGCAGCCGACCCGGCGAGGTCGGCGAAACGATGTAGGCCTCGACGATAATCACCAGCTCGGTCTCGCCCGACAGATAGTCACGCGAGCGGAACAGGGCCCCCAGAACGGGCAGGTCGCCGACGCCGGGCAGCTGGTCGATGTTCTGACGGGTGTCCTCGCGCAGCAGGCCGGCGATCATCAGCGAACCGCCCGACGGCAGTTCCACCGTGCTCGACGCCCGCCGGACATTCAGGGCCGGAACCACCAGGGCATTGGCCCCGGTACCGCCGAGGGTAAAGGCCCCCGAGGTGGTCAGCTCCGAAACCTCGGTCGACAGCTGAAGCGAGATCCGTCCCTGGGACAGCACGATGGGCCGGAAGGCCAGCCGGACACCGTAAGGCTTGAACTCGACGGTAATATTGCCGTCCTGGTCGCGGCCGACGGGGACCGGGAATTCACCCCCGGCCAGGAACTCGGCATTTTCGCCGTTGACCGAGGTCAGATTGGGCTCGGCCAGAATGCGGACCAGGCCGGCCCGCTCGAACGCCCGCAAGGTGCCGGCCAGCGAGCTGCCGTTGCCGGCGATGTCCGTATAGGTGGCGACGCCGCCGCCCAGCTGACTGCCCGAGACCCCGAAGGTCGCGCTCTGGGCGTAGGTCAGGCCGTCGGCGACGTTGTTGAGCACGGCGCTGACGTCGAGGCCCAGTTGCTTGACCGCGGTACGCTGCACCTCAACCACGCGCGCCTTGACCATGACCTGGTCGGAGCCGGCGATCGTCATCATGTTCAGCACCTTTTCGGGTGCCGCCACGAAGGCGCGGGCGATCTGGGTGACCCGGTCGGCCTCTCCGGGGCTGGTCACCAGGCCCGTGAGTATGATGCTGTCATTGACCGCTTCGGCATGGACGTTGGATCCCGGCAGGACCCGATCCAGTGTGTCCTGCAGGGCCGACACCCCGGCGTCGACGCGGATGCGCAAGGACAGGATGGTACGGCCGGTCGCGTCAAGGATGACCGCGTCGGTCTCACCCGGCTGCAGACCGATGATGGTGATCCGTCGCGGCGAATGCAGCATGGCCTCGGCGACAACCGGATTGGGTACGATCACGTCACGCGCGTCACTGGGCAGGTCGACGGCCATCGACGACCCGCGCGGCAGGTTGATCAGCCGCGGGGCGGCCCCCATCGCCACCGTCGAACGGGTCTGGGCCGAGGCCGGGGCCGGGGCCGACGCGAGGCCGCCAAGGGCCAGGACGGCGGCACAGGCGGCCGTGGCGATACGGGGCAGGGTCAGGCGGATCATTGGACCACCACCACTTCAGGGACGCCGCCGCGATAGACGCGGACGGCCTGG
The DNA here is from genome assembly GCA_963975385.1 of uncultured Brevundimonas sp. Taxonomy (GTDB): domain Bacteria; phylum Pseudomonadota; class Alphaproteobacteria; order Caulobacterales; family Caulobacteraceae; genus Brevundimonas. The sequence goes on along the minus strand of CAXBHG010000087.1, from coordinate 2,446 downwards.
GATTGACGGGCCGCCGAACCGACGCCACCGGACGGGCCGGCCGTATCGGCATAGGAGCGCAGAACCAGCGACAGCTCGCCCTCGGACTTGGCCAGGGCCAGGGACTCGGCGTCCCGGGGGCCCAGTTCCAAGGTCGCCGTGGCCCCGACCACGGCCTGTTCGTCATCGCCGGCGCGGGTCGACTGGTCGATGGCCAGAACCTTGACGTTCTGCATCACGGTCGCGGAGGTGAATTTGGACCGGTCGGAGTCGTCGCTGCCGACGTTCGACAGATTGGTCTCACGGGTCAGCAGCACGTCGACACGGTCGCCGGGCAGGATGAAGCCGCCGGCAGCGGTTTCCACGGTCACGCGGATCGCCATGGCCCGCATGCCGGGCTCGAGATAGGCGGCCATATAGCCGCTGTCGCCGGCGCGAACGATCTTGCGGCCCACGATCGGCTCACCGGCCAGGATGGGTTCGCGCACGACCGAGCCGACATAGTCGCTCTTGGCCCCACCGTTGGCCAGGTTGGTAGCGGCGCGGGCGACGCCGGCGATCGCCCCTTCGGGTTTGTCCTCGGGCGTCTCGCCCCCGGGTACCGCCACGGTACCATCGGTAATGAACATCGGATTGACGTCGGCGACGGGCCAGTCCTTCCAGGTCAGGTCCGCATCCGCCAGCCGGCGACCGGGCTCCAGATCACGGGCCGCGACCAGGACCTTGGCCATGGGCACGGCCTCGATGACCGGCGCAGCGGTGGCGACAGCCGCGGGCGCACCGGACCCCATGGACCGCACCACCAGGGCGAGGCCGATAGCCGAAACGGCGGCGATACAGATGACGACGATACGGGCGGGCTTCATCGAAAGTCTCCGGCAGGCGCGCCCGGACGCGGATTCGGGTTCCGGCCCCTGCCGTTATTGACCATGAAGCGCTCGGGTTAACGTGCCCCTAAGCCTGGCCTGCGCCGTTCCCCGGGCATAACCGGGTCACAGTCCGGCCGAAAAACTCTCCAGCAGTACGCTGGACGGATAGGCCATCAGGGCTCCGATCGCGATGGCGACGCCATAGGGTATGTCGCCCCGGGGCTCCATCAGATGAACCACCCAACCCGGGGCCCCCATCAGATAGGGCCGCGAATAGAAGCGGGCGAAGATCAACACCAGGCAGAACAGCCCGCCCACCAGACCGGTCCACAACAGGAACATGCCTGACCCGGTCAGCCCGAGCCACAGGCACGAGGCGGCAATCAGCTTGGCGTCTCCACCACCGATCCAGCGCAGGGCGAACATGCCGGCCCCGATGAACAGGGCGGCGATCGCCACCCCGACATGGACCGCCACGGTCACCGGGGGCAGGCCAACGGCCAGGGCCGCAGGAAAAAAGCCGACGACCAGCACAGCCGAAATCCAGTTCGGTATGGTCATGCTGATCAGGTCCTTCAACCCGGCTGTGATGACCAGGGCCGGAAGAATGCTGAGCAGGATCAGGGTCAGGGTGTCCATCCGGACCTTGTGCACGCGCGCCGGTTAAAGCGGGGTTTCCCGGATCCGCGCAAACGAAAGGGCCGGAGCGTTTCCGCTCCGGCCCCCGGTTTCAAAACGACGGTTGAGCCGTTATTCGCCGGCCGTGCCGCCCATGCCGGTCACAACGGCGTTGAACTTGGTCTTGATGGTCGAGCCGAGGGCCGTCACGGCCGAGATGATCACGACGGCAATCAGGGCGGCGATCAGGCCATATTCGATGGCCGTGGCGCCGGACTCGTCGGACATGAAACGCGAAACAAATTTGGTCATCTGATTTTCCTCAAGGTGGAAGTGAAGCGAGCAACTGGCGGGGGAGCCGGTAGCCCGCCTGACCCCCAAAACGCACGGTCAGCATCGCCGACGCAGGTTAATCCGGGGTCTTCAGGCGTGGTTACTGCCTGTTTACTTGAAATCGAGCCTGTCGTTGACAGACGAAAGGGCCGGAGCGTTTCCGCTCCGGCCCCCCGGCTTCAAGACGCACGTCGGGCGTTTAGGCGCCGGCGGTTCCACCCATGCCGGTCACGACGGCATTGAATTTGGTCTTGATGGTCGCGCCCAGGGCGGTCACGGCCGAGATGATCACAACGGCGATCAGGGCGGCGATCAGGCCATATTCAATGGCCGTGGCACCGGATTCATCCGAAATGAAGCGCGAAACGAAATTGGTCATGGTCAGTATCCTTCTTTGAGCGAGCAGTCGATTTCCACCAGGAGGGTCATCGGTTTGCCCGCTTGACCCCTACTTACATTCCGACAATGCATCACGGTGATTAAAGTCCAGTAAAGTGAACGATCGTTTTCTACGTTTTTCTGATTACGATGCGTTTACTATAATATCCGGCCATTTCAGACTTTGTTGAGGTTTGGCAGGCACCTTCGTCCGCGTCGCCTCGCGCGCGCCCTCGATAAAGTGGAACTCCGCCGCCATGTCCCGATCC
>CAXBHG010000086.1:0-9152 GCA_963975385.1 uncultured Brevundimonas sp. | reverse complement strand
TCGCCGGCGAGGACGCCAACTGGGGCCGGGTCGTCATGGCCGTCGGCAAGACCGAGGAGGCGGTAGACCGTGACCATCTGGCCATCCGCTTCGGACCCAATGTCGCCGCCGTCGACGGGGCCCCGTCGCCGAACTACGACGAGGCGGCGATGAGCGCCTATATGAAGAATCCCGAGATCGAGATCACCGTCGACGTCGGCTCCGGCCGGGCCTCGGCCACCGTCTGGACCTGCGATCTGACCAAGGGCTACATCGAGATCAACGGCGATTATCGCAGCTGATTGTGGTAGGGTTCATAGATGAGCGCCAAGCCGAAAACCGTGAACCGGTATGCCTCCGAGACGCCGCCCTTTCTGAGCCCCGAGCTCAGCGCGGACCTCGACAGTGATACGCCCTCGGCCGATGCCCTGGCCTGGCTGCGCTCTGTTCATGACGTACGACTGGCCGACCCGAGGCCCCGCCTCACGTCCGCCCAGGTCGGCGAGAATCTGAGAGCCCGGCACGAGGCCCGGCTGGAGCGTGGCGAGGGGTGAGCCTGACGCTGGTCTATCTGCCTGATGCGGAATTCGACCTCGCCGCCATCTACGATCTGATCGCCGCGGATTCGCCCGCTGCCGCTATTCGCTTCGTTGAGAATTTGCGCCGCCGCTGTGAGGCTTTCGCGGACCTTCCGCGCATGGGGCGACTGATGGACGGCGACCTGTTCGAATTCACCTTCGACCGGAGGGTCCGGGTGATCTATGCGGTGACGGTTGAGGAAGTTCAGATTTCTCAATTCCGGTATCTGGGCCAGTCATGACCACCCTCCCCACCGTCCTCGTCGTCGCCGTGGCCCTGATCGATGTCGACGGCCGGGTGCTGATCGCCCAACGGCCGCAAGGCAAGCAACTGGCCGGTCTGTGGGAGTTTCCGGGTGGCAAGGTCGAGCCGGGCGAGCGGCCCGAGGCGGCCCTGATCCGTGAGCTGAACGAGGAACTGGGCATCGACGTCAACGAAGCCTGCCTGGCCCCCTTCGTGTTCGCCAGCCACGCTTACGAAACTTTTCACCTCCTCATGCCACTGTACCTGTGCCGTCGCTGGTCCGGGACGGTGCAGAACCGCGAGCATGCGGCGCTGAAATGGGTGCGGCCGAACCAGCTTTCGGAGTATCCGATGCCCCCGGCCGATGAACCCCTGGTCGCCTGGTTGCGCGACCTGCTCTGAAACCGCCCGTAGAAGGAGGGGCTGATGCGACGTTTCCTCTCCCGCTTCCTGCGCGACGACGCCGGTGCGACCGCGATCGAATACGGCATCATCCTGGCGCTGATGTTCCTGGTCATCCTGTCCGCCCTGACGGCGTTCGGCGGCACCAGTAGCGGTATCTTCAACGGGGCGATGAACACCGTCCGCGCCGCGATGGGCGGCTAGACGGCCTAACCCTCGCCGGTCTGTTCCGTCACCCCCAGCGCATCTGCCAGCCGCATCTTCGCCGACCCCCGCTTGAGTGGCTTCTGCTGGTTCTCGTGCGGGGCCCAGCCGGCCAGATGCACGATCTCGAAGGTCGCCGGAATCCGCCCGTCCGCCTCGCCGTGGCGTTCGGCATACAGCTGCGCCGCCCGCGCCGCGATGGTCCGGGTCAAGGGCCGGGTCACGCCCGCCAGCACATTGGTCTCGCCCATCGCCCTCAGGTCGCGGACCAGGGCGAACAGGTCCGGATAGCGCACGACGACCCGGTCCACGTCGGTCACCGGCAGGGCAAATCCGGCCCGCTGCAACAGGGCCGCGCCATCGAAACCGTCGGCGAAGGGCGAGACCCGGGCCTGGGCCCCGTCGCGGTGCTCCATCTCGGCCTCGGTCAGCACCCCGCGCAGCTCCTTCAGGGTGCCGGCTCCCAGCAATGTGCCCAGGAACAGGCCGTCGGGCTTCAGGGCCCGGCGGATCTGGCTGAGAGCCCCGGGCAGGTCGTTGGCCCAGTGCAGGCTCATCAACGACACGGCCAGGTCGGCCGACTGGTCGGCGACGTCCAGTGGCCCCGCACCGGGCGCGGCGCGACTGGCCGCGTCGCCGACGACATGGACCGGCCCGACCCGTCCGGCGGCAACACTGTCGGCCAGCAGGGCGGCGAACGGTTCCGGGTGGGCCGACAGGTCGACGACCCCGTCAAAGTCGCGCAGGATGACCTCCAGACTGGCCACCGCATTGTCGGCGGCCCGCATGTGCAGGAAGTCGGCCTCGCCGAAGCGGCGGGCGCTGCGGGCCAGGCGCAAGGTGCGCCGGGCGCTGTCAAAGATCCGGGGGGGCGCTGAAATGGGGCTCATGGGCATTCAGGATGGGGGCTGGCGCGACCGATTGAAAGCCGGGCCGCGTCTGATCCTGCCACGGGTCCGGGACCTGGGTCGCGGTCTGACCGATCTGATCCTGCCGCCCCTGACCCATGACGACGGCGAAATCTCGGGCGCGATCGGAATGAGCGCCGGGGCCTGGAGCCGGATCGTCTTTCTCGAGGCCCCGGTCTGCGACGGCTGCGGCGCGGCGTTCGAGGCAGACGGCGGCCCCTTCGCCGCCGACCGCTGTGCCGCCTGTATCGCCGCGCCCCATGCCTTCGCCCGGGCCCGGGCCGCCTGTGTTTATGACGAGGCCTCGCGTGGCCTGATCCTGAAATTCAAGCACGGCGACCAGCAGCAGTTCGCCGGCCTGTTTGCCCGCTGGCTGTCGCGCGCCGCCGCGGACCTGCTGGTCGATGCGGATGCCGTGGTGCCCGTCCCCCTGCACCGGTTGCGGCTGCTGGACCGGCGCTTCAACCAGGCGGCCGAGATGGCCCGGCCGCTGGCGCGTCAGGCCCGGCTCGACTATCTGCCCGATGCCCTGGTGCGGGCCCGGCATACCCTCAGCCAGGGCGGGCGCAGCGCCCGGGGCCGTCGCCTGAACGTCAGGGCGGCCTTCGCCGTCACCGAGTCGGGCCGTCGCCGCATCCGCGGGCGGCGCATCCTTCTGGTCGATGACGTGTTGACCACCGGTGCCACCGCCGAGGCCTGCAGTCGCGCGCTTCTGGCGGCCGGTGCCCGTGCCGTCGACCTCGCGGTCGTTGCCCGGGTGCGAAACGCGCGCGAACTGCCTATTTAGGCCGGACAGTCCCCCAAGGAGTCCCAATTGCCTGACGTCACCCTCTACACCAAGCCCGGCTGCCCCTATTGTGTCGCCGCCGTCGGCCTGCTCAAGCGCAAGGGCGCGACCTATACGGAAATCCCCGCCTCGCATGACCCGGCGAAGAAGCAGGAGATGATCCAGCGCTCGGGCGGGCGCATGACCTTCCCGCAGATTTTCATCGGCGACACCCATGTCGGCGGTTCGGACGAACTGCATGCCCTTGACCGCAAGGGTGAACTGGACGCTCTGCTGGCGGCCTGATGACCCGGTCGCTCGACATTGCCCTGATCCAGACCCGCACCCCGGCCACGGCGGCGGAGTCCTGGGCCCATGTCGAGCCGCTGGTGCGCGAGGCTGCGGCCCGTGGGGCGAAATTCATCCTTACCCCCGAAGGCACCAATGTGCTGGAACAGCGTCGCGACCGTCGCGCGGCCGCCATCACCGACAGCGAATCCGATCCGGTGGTCACCGGCCTGCGCGGCCTGGCCCGCGAACTGGGCGTCTGGATCCTGATCGGCTCGGCCATCGTCCACTCCGGGGTCGAGGGCGACGCCCGCGCCGCCAACCGCGCCCTCCTGGTCGATGACCAGGGCCGGATCGTCACCACCTACGACAAGCTGCATGTGTTCGACGTCGACCTGCCCGACGGCGAGACCTATCGCGAGAGTTCGACGGTGCGTCCCGGCGACACCGCCGTGGTCGCCCAGACACCGTGGGGCGGTCTGGGCCTGACCATCTGCTACGACATTCGCTTCCCCCATCTGTACCGGGCCCTGGCCCGGGCCGGGGCGGCCATGATCGCCGTGCCGGCCGCCTTCACCGTGCCGACCGGCGAGGCCCATTGGGAGACCCTGTTGCGGGCCCGCGCCATCGAGACCGGCGGTTTCATCCTCGCCCCGGCCCAGGGCGGTACCCATGAGGACGGACGGCGCACCTGGGGCCGTTCGACCGTGGTCGGTCCGTGGGGCGAGATCATCGCCCGTCGCGACGACGACACGCCGGGCGTCCTGCTGGCCACGCTGGATCTGGACGCGGTCGACCGCGCCCGGGCCGCCGTGCCCCAGCTGCGCCATGATCGCGAATTCGCAGGCCCGGCATGATCCGCTACGCCCTGTCCTGCGGGAATGACCATCCGTTCGAGGCCTGGTTCGGCACCTCGACCGACTATGACGACCAGGCTGGACGCGGCCTCGTGGAATGTCCGGTCTGCGGCTCGCGCGCCGTCTCCAAACAGATCATGGCCCCGGCCGTGGCCGGCACCCGCAGGACGGCGGCAACCCCGGTCGACCCGGCGAAGATGCAGGCGATGATGATGCACGCCGCCCGCGAGGTCCGCGCCCATGTCGAGGCCAATTTCGACTATGTCGGCGACAGCTTCGCCCGTGAGGCCCGCGACATTCACGAAGGCCGGTCCGAGAAGCGCGAGATCTATGGCGAGGCGACCCCGACAGAGGTCCGGGCGCTGAAAGAGGACGGCGTGCCCTGCGCCGCCCTGCCGCCGCCGCCACCCGATCCGTCCAAGGTCAACTGACGCACGATGTCGGACGCGCCGGAAACGGGCCAGCGATATCAGGAGGTCGAGCCCCCGGCCGCGCTGCGTCCCTTCGTCCGGACTCTCTGGACCTATGCCGCGCCCGACCCGGACGTCACGGTCCAGAGGATCGCGCCCGACGGCTGTCCCGAACTGGTTGTGAACATCGGTACCCCCTTTGAGGAGCAGGGGGCCGACGGCCTGTTCCGGCTTCAGCCCCGGGCCCTGTTTGCGGGCCAGATGACCCGTCCCCTGGCCCTGCGTCCCGCCGGCCCGGTCGAGCTGGTCGCTGTCCGGTTCGAACCCGACGGCGCGCGCGACTGGCTGGGCCAGCCCCTGGTCGCGGCGACCGACCGGCGACTGGACAGGGGCGGGCAGTTGACGGGCGTGCTGCCGCCGGCCGGTGATCCGGCGGCCCAGGTCGCGATGATGGTCCGGTGGCTGGAAGCCCGGCGTCGTCGCGACGGCTGGTCGCTGGACCCCGCGGTCCGGGCCGCGGTCGAGGCCGCCGGCAGCGAAACAGCCCCGCCGGCCCGCCCGTCCGCCGCCCACCGTGCCCTGCAGCGACGGTTCCGCGACCGGGTCGGGGTGCCGCCGCGCCTGTTGCGCTCGATCCTGCGCTTTCGCCGGGTCTTCGACCATGCCGCCGTGCCGGGACCGCAGGCCCTGGGCTGGCTCGAGGCGGGGCTTGAGGCCGGCTATTTCGACCAGCCGCAACTGGCCCGCGACTTCCGCCGCTTCCTCGGCTGTTCCGCCACCGAATGGGCCCGGGACCAGGCCGGACTGGCACGACGGATCGCGTCGCAATCCTACAAGCCGGGACCACTGTCGCCGCACTAGGCTGCGGTCGTTCCTGTCACCCGCCGGAGAATTTCCATGCCCATCGCCGCCCTCGCCGCCGTCCTGCTCCAGTCGGTGCCCGCCCCGGCCCCGGACCTGTCGTGGATGGCCGGATACTGGCTGGACTGTACGGGCGGGCGTGAGGTGTCCGAAACCTGGAGCGACCCGCGCGCCGGTGTGATGGCCGGCCATGCACTCACAGTCACGCGCGGCCGGGTCTCGTTTGAACTGGCGCATATCGGGCCGACGCCGCACGGGCTCGCCTATGTCGCCCAGCCGGGCGGTGCGCCGCCCGTCGCCTTCGTCCTCGTCGAGCGCGGCCCGATGAAGGCGGTCTTCGCCAATGCCGAAAACGACTTTCCGACCCGGGTCATCTATGAACGCTCCGGCGACGCCCTCAGCGCCCGGATCGAGGGCGAAATCGACGGCCAGCCACGGAGCCTCGCATGGAATTTCACGGCCGCCCCGCTGAACAGCCGCTGCCCGGCCTGAGCTGGCGGCCGATGACGGCGGTCGATCTGGACGCTGTCGCCCGGATTGCCGTCATCGGCTTTCCCGATCATTTCGAGGGTCGCCCCTGTTTCGGGAACCGGCTGGCCCTGTATCCGTCCGGCTGTTTCGTCCTCGCCGCCGGGGATGGCCCGCCGCAGGGTTATCTGATCGCCTATCCCTGGCCCGCCGGGGCGGCCCCGGCCCTGAACACCCTGATTCCGGCCATTCCGGCGGATGCGGCGGTGATCTATCTGCACGACCTCAACCTGCTGCCGACGGTGCGCGGCGGCGGCTGGTCGCGTCCGATCATCGCGCGGCTGGTGCAGGATGCGCGTGCCGCCGGCTGGTCCACCCTGGCGCTGGTCGCCGTCAATGACGCCACGCCGTTCTGGCAACGACACGGCTTCACCGTCGTTGAGGCCCCCGGCATGGCGGCGAAGCTGGCCGGCTATGGCACGGACGCCCGCTATATGGTCCGCCCGCTCTGAACGTCAGTCGCGGGTGGCGATCATCATATAGTTGATGTCCGTGTCTTCGCTCTCGCGCCAGCGGTCGGCCAGCGGCTCATAGGCCAGGCCGAACGGCCCGGTGACCGCCAGCGGCTCCTGTGACAGCATCAGCCGGATCTCGTCCGGCTTCAGGAACTGCCGCCAGTCATGGGTGCCCGGCGGTACCCAGCCCAGCACATATTCGGCGGCGATCTTGCCCAGGGCCAGCGCCTTCAGCGTCCGGTTCAGCGTGGCCACGATCATCATGCCGCCGGGCTTCACCAGCCGTGAACAGGCGCGGATGAAGGCCTCGGGGTCGGCGACGTGTTCGATCACCTCCAGTGTCAGCACCACGTCGAACGGCCCGGCCCCTTCGGCCTCCAGCTGTTCGACCGTGGCCGCGCGATAGGCGATGTCCAGTCCCTGTTCGGCGGCATGGGCCCGGGCGGTGCCGATATTCTCGCTCGAGGCATCGACGGCGGTGACCGCGAACCCCAGCCGCCGCATCGGTTCGGCGATCAGCCCGCCGCCGCAGCCGACGTCCAGCAGGCCCAGGCCGGCGAAGGGCGCGCGGGTCTTCACGTCGCGCCCGAACCGGTCGGCGACCCGGTCGCGGACGAATTTCAGCCGCGCCGGATTGAATTTATGCAGCGGCGCGAACGGGCCATGCGCGTCCCACCACTCCGCCGCCTGGGCCGAAAAGCGGGCCACATCGGCCGGATCGATACTGGGTCCCGACGCCCCGGCCCCGGATTCGGGCGGGCTTTGGGGTTTGCGCGTCGTCAGGGTGTCGTTAGAAGCGACCATGGGCCGAGGGATGAACCCGTCGGCCGTTCCATGCAAGACGGGGGCGCGCTGCCACGATGACGCGGCTGGTGATGAAATTCGGCGGCACCTCGATGGGCGACCTCGACCGCATCCGTCGGGCCGCCCGGATCGTCGCTGCCGAGGCGCGCGCCGGGCACAGGATCGCCGTGGTCGTCTCGGCCATGGCCGGCAAGACCAATGAGCTGGTCGCCTGGACCGACGGTGCGGGCCGCGCGGCCCCCGGTCTGGCGATGACCGACGACGAGTATGACGTCGTCCTGGCCTCGGGCGAACAGGTGACCGCCGGCCTGCTGGCCCTGACCCTGCGCAATCTCGGCCATGACGCCCGCAGCTGGATGGGCTGGCAGATTCCGATCCTGACCGACGATGCCCACGGCCGCGCCCGCATCGACGAGGTCCCCGGCGAGGTGTTGGGTGCCGCCATCGACGCCGGCCAGATCGCGATCGTGCCCGGCTTCCAGGGCGTGTCACGCGCCGGCCGGATCACCACCCTGGGCCGGGGCGGCTCGGACACCTCGGCGGTGGCCGTGGCCGCGGCCCTGGAGTGCGCCTGCGACATCTATACCGACGTCGACGGGGTCTATACGACCGATCCGCGCATCGAATCCCGCGCCCGCCGCCTCGAAAAGGTCTCCTATGAGGAGATGCTCGAGATGGCGTCGCTGGGGGCCAAGGTGCTGCAGACCCGCTCCGTCGAACTGGCCATGGCCAAACGGGTCCCTGTGCGGGTCCTGTCCAGTTTCATCGAACCCGACGCCGCCGGCGTCCTGCCCGGGAAATCCGGTACCCTGATCTGCGACGAGGAGGAAATCGTGGAGAAACGCATCGTGAGCGGCGTCACCATGAGCCGTGACGAGGCCCGCATCAGCCTGCTGGGCCTGCCCGACAGCGTCGACCGTCCGGCCGAGGTCTTCACCCGGCTGGCCGAGGCGAACGTCAATGTCGACATGATCGTCCAGTCGCCCAGCCGGACCGAGGGCACCGTCAACCTGACCTTCACCACCGGTCGCCGCGACGCCCTGCGGGCGGCGGAACTGATGCGCGAGGGTCAGGCCGGGATCGGCTTTCAGGACATCCGCGTCGACGAGGACGTGGCCAAGGTCTCGGTCATCGGGGTCGGCATGCGCAGTCACGCCGGCGTCGCCCAGACCATGTTCCGGGCCCTGGCCGACAAGGGCATCAAATTCCAGGCGATCTCGACCTCCGAGATCAAGATCAGTGTCCTGATCGATGCGGCCTATGCTGAGCTCGCCGTGCGGGCGCTGCATTCGGCCTACGAACTGGAAGCTGTATAGGGTCATTTACGCAGTCGCCCCTTCGGGCGTCTGAACGGGAGCGGCGATGCCAAAAGGCGGCGGATTGACGACGAGGGGGCCACGGAACCTCCTGCGCCAGATCCGCGAGGCCATGGCCGGCGCGGCCCCGGCCCAGGATCGTCTCGACATGGTCGTGCGCACCATCGCCCAGTCGATGGTCGCCGAGGTCTGTTCGATCTATCTGCGCCGCGCCTCGGGTGAGCTGGAACTGTTCGCCACCGAGGGCCTGAACCGCGACGCCGTCCACACCACGCGACTGCGGCCCGGCGAGGGCCTGGTCGGTGAGGTCGCCCGCATGGCTGTGCCGATCAGCCTGTCTGACGCCCCGTCCCACCCCAGTTTCGCCTATCGCCCGGAGACGGGCGAGGATCCCTACCATGCCTTCCTCGGGGCCCCCCTGCTGCGCGGCGGCCGCGCCATCGGCGTGCTCGTCGTCCAGAACCGGGCCGAGCGTCGCTATGACGAGGAAGAGGTCGAGGACATCCAGACCATCGCCATGGTCCTGGCCGAGACCGTGGCCTCCGGCGAACT
>CAXBHG010000085.1:0-9206 GCA_963975385.1 uncultured Brevundimonas sp. | reverse complement strand
GCCGGCTCAGCATCTGTTCGAAGATCTCGCGCGCCTCGGCCGTGCGGCCGTTCAGATGCAGGGCCTCGATGAACCAGAAGGTACAGAAGTTGAAGGCCGTCTCCGGCTCGCCGAAATCGTCCGGTTCGACATAGCGGAACAGATAGGGCCCCTTCTTCAGGTCCCGTTCGATGGCGTTGAAGGTCGCGACCTGGCGCGGGTCCATCGGATCTAGGAAGCCCAGGTCGACCAGCTGCAGCAGGCTGGCGTCCAGCTCCTTACCGCCGAAACTGGCCCCGAAACGTCCCTCGTCGGGCATATAGGCCTCGGCCTCGATGCGCGCGCGGATCGTGTCGGCCCGCTCCGCCCAGACCTCGGCCCGGTCCGCGAGTCCCAGCACCCGGGCGGCCTTGGCCAGCCGGTCGCAGGCCGCCCAGCACATCACCGACGAATAGGTATGGACCCGGGCGATGGTCCGGAATTCCCAAAGCCCGGCATCAGGCTGGTCGTGCAGGGCGAACGCCCGGTCACCGACCTTCTCCAGGGCATGGAAGTCCTCGACCGATCCCGGCCGGATCAGACGCTGGTCATAGAAGGACTGAACCAGCGGCAGGACGATCTGGCCGTAGACGTCGTGCTGGAGGTGCTCGTACGCCTGGTTGCCGACCCGGACCGGCTTCATGCCGCGGTAGCCGTCGACGCTGTCGACAATCCGCTCGCCCAGACCGGCTTCCAGACCCACGCCATAGACCGGCTGGACGTGCCCCCCGGCGGATGCGTCGACGAGGTTGCGCAGATAGACGAGATAGTTCTCGAGGATGTCGACCGCGCCCAGCCGGTTCAGGGCCCGGACGGTATAGTAGGCGTCGCGGATCCAGCAGTAGCGATAGTCCCAGTTGCGGCCGCTTCCGGGGAATTCGGGCACCGATGTGGTCATGGCCGCGACGATGGCCCCGGTCTCCTCATAGACGCAGAGCTTGAGGGTGATGGCCGCACGGATCACCGCGTCCTGGTAATCGAGCGGGATGTAGAGGGTGCGGACCCAGTCGGTCCAGTAGGCCACCGTGCGATCCAGCGTCGCCGCCACACCCGGCCCGACCTCCTGGTCATAGCCTTCGTCCGACCCCAGAAAGAAGGCCAGCGGCGTCTCCAGTCGGAACGTCCGCTCCTCGGTAATGTGCGAAACCGGACAGTCGGTCGTCAGACGCAGGATCACATCGGTACAGCGGAAGCGGATGTGGTTTGAGCCAGAGGTCGCCTCGGCCCGCCTTGCCCCCCAGTCAGCGGACGGGCGCAACCTTATGGTGATGCGCGGTACCCCGGCGATCGGGCGGACGATCCGCCCGAAGGCCAGCGGACGATAGGTCCGGTGATGCTTGTGATGCCGGGGCGCGAAATCGATGATCTCGACCGCGGCGCCGTCCGCGGCGGTCAGCACCGTTCGCAGGACCGGCGTGTTCCTGATATAGGCCTGCTCAACCCCGCTCTGACCGACGAGGCACAGGTCCCAGAACCCGTGGTCGGGATCGTCGCCGTCCATCAGCGCCGAAAACACCGGGTCACCATCCACCCGGGGCGCACAGGCCCAGACATAGCGCCCGTTGCGGTCGATCAGGGCACTGACGGAGCAGTTGCCGACGGGGGCCAGGTCGAGTGTCTGCGTCATTGGGGAACCTCGGTCAGGGAATCCAGCCAGTCCAGCACCGCCGCCACGTCCCTCAGCCCGTAGCGGGCTGCCGTGGGCCGCGACGGGCCGACCAGGACACCGAACCCGCCGAGCGCCGTGGCTGCCTCGAAACCATGTTCGTCGGTCAGGTCGTCGCCGACCATCACCGGGGCCGCCCCCTTGAACGGTGCCTCGGCCATGAAGGCGGACAGGGCCGTGCCCTTGTCGGTGCCGGGCGTCTTCAGCTCGACCACCAGATTGCCGGGCTGCAGCGAAAGCCCCGTGTCCCCGGCGAGGCGATCGGCCAGGGCCAGGGCGGCGACGGCCTGGTCCTGCGCACCGCGGAAATGCAGCCCGGCCGATACGCCCTTGTCCTCGACAAGGATGCCGGGACGGTCGGCGGCGAAATCGTGAAAGGCGGCGACCGCGGTTCGCACCGCCGGCGCGGGATCCCCCGCCACCAGCGTACCGTCATCGCGGCGGCGTTCCAGGCCATGGACGCCCGACGCCGAGCGCACGGCCTCCTCGCTGATCCGGTCGACCTCGGCCAGGGTGCGCCCGCTGATGATGGCTACACGCCCGCCCAGCCGTGCGAGGACAGCCTGCAGGACAGCCGTGCGGCGGGGGTCCGGCACCACGGCCTCGGGGGTGGGCGCGAGCGGGGCCAGCACGCCGTCGAGGTCAAGGAACAGGGCCGGACGGGACAGGCGTGACGGCGGGGGCGGCAGCGGCCGCGCCGGCGTGGCTCGGTCAGGCGGCGGTGCCGCCTGCGGGTCATGTCCTGACGTCCCCATAGGCCGAGAGTAACGCCGCAGACCGCGAAAGGTTGAGGCTTTTGTGAATTTCCCGAAGGGGCGGCACCGGCCGTCTGTTCACGCGGCATTGTGAAAGGGCCCCGGATGCGGCAATTCCGGGCCATGACCGTCGCCATCACGCCTTCCTCCGCGGCCGAGGCCGCCACCATGCTGACCCGGGCCCGCGAGGTCATCCGACTGAACATCGCCGCCCTCGAGGCGCTCGACGGCACCGTCGACGACAGCCTGGGCCGCGCCTGCGACATCATCCTGGGCCGACCCGGCTATCTGGTGGTCACGGGCATGGGCAAGTCGGGCCATATCGGCGGCAAGATCGCGGCGACCCTGGCCTCGACCGGCACCAATGCCTTCTTCGTGCATCCCGCCGAAATGAGCCACGGCGACCTGGGCATGCTGCGCAAGGACACGACCCTGCTGGCCATCTCCAACTCGGGCGAGAGCCGGGAACTGCGCGATCCGTTGATCTTCTGCCAGCGCGAGGGGATTCCGGTGATCGGCATGACCCAGCGGCCGACCAGCTTCCTCGGCCGCAACTCGGCCGTCTGCCTGACCATGCCGAAGGTCGCCGAAGCCTGCCCCAACAACCTGGCCCCGACGACCTCGACCCTGATGACCCTGGCCCTTGGCGACGCCCTGGCCATGGTGCTGATGGACCGGCGCGGCTTCAGCGCCGAGGCCTTCGGCCTGCATCATCCCGGCGGCAAGCTGGGCATGAGTCTGCAGAGCGTCGGGGACTGGATGGGCGACCGCCCGGCCCCGCCGGCCACGGTGCCGCTGGACGCCCGCTTCAGCGAGGTGGTTTCGGCCATCACCGAAGGACGCAAGGGGGCGGTGGCGGTGGTCGGACCCGACGGCACCCTGGCCGGCATCATCACTGACGGCGACGTGCGCCGGGCCTTTGCCCGCGACATCACCAGCCTGGTCGCGGCCGACATCATGAGCCCCGACCCCAAGGTGGTCGGTCCCGGTGCCCGCATGAGCGACGTGGTCGACCTGATCGTCCAGAACAAGATTTCCAACCTGTTCGTGACCGTGGAAGACCGCCCGGTCGCCATCGTCCACATCGCTGAACTCATGCAGGCCGGTTACGTCTCCTGAGGAGACGCGGCCCGCAACGGATGCCCGCCCCCATGCCCACGGTCTGTATCGACGGTTTCAACCTCGCCCTGTCAAAGGGGTCCGGCATCGCCACCTACGGGCGCAATCTGCTGTCGAACCTGAACGCCATCGGCATGGAGACCCAGGTCCTGTACGGCCCCCATGCCAACGTCAGCAAACAGCCCATCCTGAACCAGATCGCCCTGACCGACGCCTATACGCCGAACGGGAACCGGGCCCGGCAGATGGTCGAGTCCGCGACGGCCCGGTTCGGACGCGCGGCCCATGCGGTGCCCCTGACGGACGAGGTCATCTGGCCGGCCCGTGGCGGTGGCCGCCCCGCAGCCGCCGCTTGCTGGACCGCGCCACGGCTGTTCAGTACCGCCAATCGCGCCTTCCGGAGTCACCGGACCCTCACCCCGGTCCGTTTCAGCGCCCACGACGACGTCCCATGCCCCGACGTGATGCACTGGACCACCGTCCTGCCCCTGCATGCCCGTGGCGCGGCCAATGTCTATACGATCCACGACATGATCCCGCTGCGGCTCCCCCACACCACGCTCGACAACAAGCGCCAGTTCCTGGCGGCCTGCCGGGGGGTCGCGCGCAAGGCGGACCACATTGCCGTTGTGTCCGAGGCCACCCGCCGCGACGTCATGCGCCTGCTGGGTGTGAGCGAGGACCGGGTCACCACCACCTGGCAGTCGGTCTCGATCCCGGAACGGCTTCGCGCGGCCCCTGACACGGCCGTAGCGACTGAACTGGAGGGCGTCTTCCAGCTGGGGTGGAAGGGCTATTTCCTCTATTTCGGCGCGATCGAACCCAAGAAGAATCTGGCCCGGATCGTCGAAGCCTATCTGGCCTCGGGTTCCGACCTGCCGCTGGTCGTGGTCGGCGGCCGCGCCTGGCTGGACGAGGACGAGACGGCGCTGATGCACCAGGCGCGCCGGGACAAGACCGTTGAAGAGCGGATCAGGCTCTATGATTTCCTGCCCTTTTCGATGCTGGTCAGCCTGATCCGCGGGGCCCGGGCGACGGTGTTCCCGTCCCTCTATGAAGGCTTCGGCCTGCCGGTGCTGGAATCGATGCTGCTGGGCACCCCGGTGATCACCTCGACGGCCGCCTCCCTGCCGGAGGTCGCCGGAGAGGCCGCCATCCTGGTCGATCCCTATGACGTCGCTGCCCTGGCCCGCGAGATTCGTCGCCTCGGATCCGACGACGATCTGGCGGCTGAGCTGTCGGCGCGCGGCCCGGTGCAGGCCGCCAAATTCAGCCCCGAGGTCTGCCAGGCGCGACTGGCCGACCTGTACGGCCGGCTCGGGGTACGATGAAGCCCGTCATCCTGTTTGATACCGGCCGCCTTCTCGACCGGAGCACCCGCGAGGCCCCGACCGGAGTCGACCGGGTCTGTCTGGCCTATGCCGAATGGCTGGCCGGACGGCGCGACATCCGGGTCGTCCCCGTCGCGACCGTGCGCAACCGGCTGCGGGCCATCGAGTCGGCACGGTTCCGGCGCGAGATCCGGACCCTGCGCAAACGCTGGTCCGGCGACGGGCCGGAGACAGAGGGCGAACGGTCCCTGGTCCGGGCCCTGACCGGGCCGACCGGCGGGCCGTCGATCCTGGACGTGGAGCCCCGCACGCCGCGCCTGTCGCTGCGCCGGGTCCGGGCCGTCGGCGAGGCCCTGACCTCGCGCCCACTGCCGCCGGCCGGGCCCGGCCAGCGCTATATCAGCGTCGGCCACACCGGCCTGAACACACCCGCCATACTCGCCGACCTGGCCCGCCGGGGCGTGGCGTCGACGATCATGATCCACGACCTGATCCCGATCACCCACCCGGAATTCTGCCGGCCCGGCGACCGGGCCCGCCACCACCGCCGGATCACCAACGCCCTGCTTCACGCCGACCGGATCATCGTCAACTCCGGCTATACGGCCGACCAGCTTCAGACCTTCGCCGGGGCCGAAACCCTGCGTCGGCCTCCGGTGCAGGCCATCCCGCTGGGTCTCGAGCCGGTCTTTCTGCGCCGCGGGACCAGGCCGTCCCCGACCCCCTATTTCGTCCACGTCGGCACGATCGAGGCGCGCAAGAACCTGGCCTTTCTGCTGACCCTGTGGCGGCGACTGCAGGAGAGGATGGGCCCCCGGACCCCCGGCCTGCTTCTGGTCGGTCGCTACGGCTGGGAGAACGAGGCCGTGCTGGACCACCTGCAGCGCTCGCCCAATCTCCAGGGCCTGGTGCACCAGTCGGCCGGCCTGTCCGACGCCTCCCTGGCCCGGTTGATGCGCGGCGCGCGGGCCGTGGTCGCCCCGTCCTCGGTCGAGGGGTTCGACCTGCCCGCGGTCGAGGCCATGGCCATGGGCGTGCCGCTGATCGCCTCGGACATACCGGTCCATCGCGAACTGGTCTCCGGGGCGCGGCTGATCGATCCGCTGGATGGTCCCGGCTGGCTCTCGGCCCTGCAGGCGGCCAGCGAAACGCCGCCGGTCGCCCCGGACTATGCCCCGCCGACCTGGAGCGCCCATTTCGATCAGGTCGCCGCCTTCATCGGCCTTCCCGCCTGAGCAGACTGGCTCCCCGCCGGAAACCCCGGTAATCAGATATGGACCGCCGAGGTCTCGAGGCACCATGACGCGATCCCTGTTGACCCTGCTGATCCTTGTCGCCCTGGCCGGGTGTTCGACCCTGCCGGCCGACGGCCCGAGTGCCCGGACGCTCGACGCCGGCGCATCCGGGGCCGGCCTCACCGGCGGCTATGCGGTGCTGGATCTGGACTATGCGACCGTCGAACGGATCAAGGCCGCGACGCCGCCGGACGCCGCCTCCCTGGCCGCCGCCGCATCCACGGCACCATCCGATGTGATCGCGGTCGGCGACACCCTGTCGATCGCCATCTTCGAGCCCGGCGGGGCATTGTTCGGTGGCCGCTCGTCCAGCGGTGCCGCCTCGTCCGGAGGGTCGTCCCTGCCCCCGGTCGTGGTCGATCGCAACGGCACGGCGGGCGTACCCTTCGCCGGTGCCGTGCCCGTCGTCGGCCTGACCGGACCCCAGGCCGCCGAAGCCGTGCGCCGGGCCCTGATCGGCAAGGTCGGCGCGCCCCAGGTGGTGGTCTCGATCGCCGCCAGCCCGTCCAATGCCGTCACCGTCCTGGGTGAGGTCCGCAGTCCGGGCCGGGCCCCGCTCGCGGTCGGCGCGGACCGCCTGCTGGATGTGATCGCCGCCGCCGGCGGCACCGCCCGCCCGGTCGAGGATATCGAGGTCGCCGTCCAGCGCGACGACCGGACCTTCACCGCCCCCCTCGCCAGCGTGATCTCGACCTTCGGCGAGAATGTCCGTCTGGCCCGCGGCGACCAGGTGAACCTCCAATACCGGCCGCGCCGTTTCTCCGCATTCGGGGCCCTGGGCACGGTCAGCCAGATCGACATGGGGGCCGGTCCCCTGACCCTGGATGCCGCCCTCAGCCGCGCCGGTGGACTGGACAGCAACAGCGCCGATGCCCGTTCGGTGCTGGTCTTCCGGTTTGAACGGCCGGAAGTCGCGGCGGACCTGGGGCTGGCACAGCCCGCCACCCCCCGCGGCGTGCCGGTTGTCTACCGCCTGAACCTGGCCGATCCGGCCGGCGTGTTCACCGCCGGGAATTTTTCCGTCCGGCCGGACGACGTACTTTATGTCCCGCGCTCGGGGGCGGCCGAGGCGCGCAAATTCTTCGACTTCGTCCAGAGCATTACCCGGGTCGTCTATGATGTGTCGGTGACCAGCGCCCTGTCGGTGGACTGAGATGCTCCAGACCCTCACAAGACCGGTGCGACAGACCTGGGCCCGGTTCCGACACGCGGGTTGGCGCGGGCTGGTTGCCGGCCCCGGTGCCGAGGGTGCCCCTGACCGGGCTGAAGATCCGGAGGACGCCGGCCCGCGACGGCCGCAACGTCCGCCGATCGACGGCCGCCTCGATGAGCGCCTCTCGGGGATCGAGCAGGCCGCCCTCGCCATCTATCAAAAACACGGCCTGCCGGTTCAGGCCGGCGACTACCGGCGCGGCCCGCGCGGCAAGCGCTGGACCTTCATCGGCGACACCCTGACCCCCGAGGAGCGCTGGGCCGAGATCGTCGAACGCCCGCCGGAAAAGGGCTGGCGTCACGCCCGGCTGGAAGACATCGGCGGCTTCGAGACCCAACCGGCCCTGATCGAGGCCTCGCGGCTGCTGGTCCGTTGCCGCTATCTGCGGGGCCGGTTGTACGGACTGCTGCCCGGAGACCCGGCCCAGGACCTGCTGGCCGCCATCGATCTGGGCGCGGCCTGGAAGACCGCCATCCCCGACCCGGTGGCCGTCAAGCCGAAGCGGGCAGCGCCCAGGCCTCGGCCAGCAGGGCCAGCGACCGCCGCCGCGCGTCGTGGTCCCAGATCTGGCTCGTAACCATCAGCTCGTCCGCCCCGGTCCGGGCGACGAATTCCGCGATCCGCGCCCGCACCGTGGCCGGGGAACCGACGGCTGAACAGGCCAGGGCCTGGTCGATCATGGCCCGTTCCGACCCCGACAGTGTTTCGCCATAACCGTCGACCGGCGGCGGCAGCTTGCCCGGCCGACCGCTGCGCAGATTGACGAAGGCCTGCTGCAGTGAGGTGAACAGATGCCTCGCCCCGGCGTCGGTGTCAGCGGCGAAGACATTGTAGCCCAGCATCACATAGGGCTCCGCCAGTCGCTCCGAGGGCCGGAACTCCTCGCGATACAGCTGGATGGCGCGCATCATCTCGCCGGGCGCGAAATGGCTGGCGAAGGCATAGGGCAGGCCCAGATGGGCAGCCAGCCGCGCCCCGTAGGTCGAGGATCCCAGAATCCAGACCGGCACCTCCTGGCCCTCGCCCGGATTGGCGATGATACGCTGGTCCGGTTCGGCCGGGGCGAACCAGTGCATCAGCTCCATCACATCCTGCGGAAAGGCGTCGATGTCTCCGGTCAGGGTCCGGCGCAGGGCCCGGGCCGTGGCCTGGTCGGAGCCGGGCGCACGCCCCAGCCCCAGATCGATCCGTCCGGGATGGAGAGCCGCCAGGGTGCCGAACTGTTCGGCGACGACCAGCGGCGCATGATTGGGCAGCATGACACCACCGGCCCCGACCCGGATCGTGCGGGTCGCCGCCGCCACCGCCCCGATCAGCACCGCGGTCGCGGCGCTGGCGATCCCGGGCATGTTGTGATGTTCGGCCAGCCAGTAGCGCCGGTAGCCCAGCCCCTCGGCGTGACGGGCCAGGTCGAGGGTGTTGGCCAGCGCCCGGGCGACGTCCGCCCCCTGGGGGACCGGCGCGAGATCGAGAATGGAAAGCGGGATCATGCCGCCCATATGGGGCGTCAGGCCGCCCGTACCAGTGCGGTCAGGGCGCGACCCCGGTCGTGCGCATGATCTCGGCGCGCAGCTCGGGCAGGCCGTCGCCCTTTTCCGCCGAGGTGACCAGCACGGCGGGGAAGGCCGCCGGACGTTTGGAGATGGCCTTCAGCGTCGCCGCCTGCACGACCTCGGCCTCGCCCTTCTTCAGCTTGTCGGCCTTGGTCAGGATGATCTGGTAGCTGACGGCCGCCAGGTCGAGCGCCTCGAGGGCCTCGTCGTCCACCTTCTTCAGGCCGTGGCGGCTGTCGATCAGCAGATAGACCCG
>CAXBHG010000084.1:0-9217 GCA_963975385.1 uncultured Brevundimonas sp. | reverse complement strand
GCAGACCCCACACGAAAACACTCAGTGGTCGCCGCCCGACCAGCCCGAAGGCGTCACCCAGCGCAGTACCGATTGAAAATCTGGCCATTAGACCCCCCTATTGCCCACAGCCACGCTAGCCCGGATGGGACGGCAAGGCTAGAAGCCGCTGATGACAGCCTCCTCCCCCGCCCCCATCCACATCATCGGCGGCGGCCTCGCCGGGTCCGAGGCCGCCTGGCAGATCGCCCGCGCCGGTGTTCCCGTCGTGCTGCACGAGATGCGCGGCGTGCCCGGCGTCAGGACCGACGCCCACCACACCGACGGTCTTGCCGAGCTGGTCTGCTCCAACTCCTTCCGCTCCGACGACTGGGAGCATAACGCCGTCGGCCTGCTGCACGCCGAGATGCGGGCGCTCGACTCGATCATCATGCGCTGCGGCGACGCCCATCAGGTGCCCGCCGGCGGGGCCCTGGCCGTCGACCGCGACGGCTTCTCCCAGGCGGTCACCGCCGAGCTGGAGGCCCACCCCCTGATCACCATCGTCCGGGAAGAGATCGCCGGCCTGCCGCCGGAAGAGTGGGACAATGTCATCGTGGCCAGCGGCCCCCTGACCTCCCCCGCCCTGGCCGCCGCCATTCTCGACCTGACCGGCGAGGAGAGCCTCAGCTTCTTCGACGCCATCGCCCCGATCGTTCATGCCGACAGCATCGATTTCGACATCGCCTGGCGCCAGTCGCGCTACGACAAGGAAGGCCCCGGCGGCGACGCCGCCGCCTACGTCAACTGCCCGATGAACAAGGAACAGTACGAGGCCTTCATCGACGCCCTGCTGGACGGCCCCAAGGCCGAGTTCAAGGAGTGGGAGAACGTCCCCTATTTCGACGGCTGTTTGCCGATCGAGGTCATGGCCGAGCGCGGCCGCGAAACCCTGCGCCACGGCCCGATGAAGCCGGTCGGCCTGACCAATCCGCGCGACCCGCAGGTCAAGGCCTATGGCATCGTCCAGCTGCGTCAGGACAATGCCCTGGGCACATTGTTCAACATGGTCGGCTTCCAGACCAAGCTGAAGCACGGGGCCCAGGCCGAGATCTTCCGCATGATCCCCGGCCTGCACGAGGCCCAGTTCGCCCGCCTCGGCGGCCTGCACCGCAACACCTTCCTCAACAGCCCGAAACTGCTGGACCGCCAGCTGCGGCTGAAGGCCATGCCCCGCCTGCGCTTCGCCGGTCAGGTCACCGGGGTCGAGGGCTATGTCGAGAGCGCGGCCATGGGCCTGCTGACCGGCCGCCTCGCCGCCGCCGAACGCCTCGGCCGCCCGATCGAGGCCCCGCCCGTTCACACCGCCATGGGTGCCCTGGTCGAACACATCACCGGCGGCCACCTCGACGGTCCCGGCGGCATCTCAAAATTCCAGCCGATGAACATCAACTACGGCCTGCTGCCGCCGCTGGAAGCCCCCAAGGTCGACGAGGCGGGGGAAAAGATCCCGCTCAAGGAACGCGGCCGGGCCAAGAAGCGGCTGATGAGCATCCGCGCGCTGGAAGCCCTGAAGGCCTGGCGGGACGCCGCATGATGACCCCTCCGAATCCCGAACTCGAACGCTTCCGGGCCCAGCGCGTGACCGCCATCTACCGCCTCGACCTGATCTCGAAGGGCGCGCAGATCACCTATGAGGACGGCACCCCGGTCTTCATGGCCTCGGAAAAGCAACGCCTCGAGGCCGTCGTCGCCGACATGGACCGCCGCATCGAAAAGCTGGAACGCTCGGAAGGCTGAACCTGTGCTGGATCCGGTCAAGGTCATGATCCGTCGCCGTATCAGTGACGTCTTCAACGACGCGGAAAAAGGCGAGCGCCCGGTTCTGCGGCGCGCCGACGCCCTGTTCACACCCGACAGCGTGGCGTGGAAGGTCAATGGCGACGTCGTCACCATGATGATCGGCGGAGTCTCGGGCCTGTTGCTGCAGATGCTGCATCCGGCGGTGCTGGCCGGGGTCTGGGATCATTCCGATTTCCGCGCCGACATGCACGGCCGGCTGCGGCGCACCGCCAAATTCATCGCCGTCACCACCTATGACCACGCCGAGGCCGGTCGGGCGGCGATCGACAAGGTCAACCGCATCCACGCCAAACTGGGAGGAACCCTGCCCGACGGGACCTCCTACCGCGTCACCGACCCGGCCCTGCTGGCCTGGGTCCATGTGACCGAGACGATCAGCTTCCTCGACGCCTGGATCCGCTATGCCGAGCCCGCCATGCCGATGGCCGAACAGGACGCCTATTTCGCCGAAATGGCCGTGATCGGCGAGGCGCTGAACGCCCACCCGGTGCCCCGCTCCCGGGCCGAGGCCGAGTCCCTGATCCAGTCGTACCGCCCCCAACTCCGCGCCGACGCCCGCACCCACGAGGTCGCGGCCCTGGTCATGCGCCAGACCGTCGGCTCGCCCGCCATCGACCGCGCAGCGGGCCTGATCATGCAGGCGGGCATGGACCTGATGCCCGACTGGGCCCGGGCCATGCACGCACCCCACGCCGGCGGCCTGCCTCGCCCCGTCATGCGCGGCGCGGCACGTAACACCGCCAATCTGATCCGCTGGGCCTTCGAGGGCTCGCCGAACAAGGCCGTCTGGTCGGATAACGTAAAGGACTTTCCGACAGGCTGACCGGCCAGGGCCGTCGCGTTCCGGTCAGCGCTGAAGGCCGGACGGGACGGTACCGCCTGATCAGCGGGGCATCATCCGGCGGAGGGTCCCGTCCTTCAGCACATAGTGGTGGATCAGGGCCGCCACCGCATGCAGACCGACCAGCCAGTAGCCGACCGTGCCCAGGGTCTCGTGAATCTCCTTGGTTTGATCGGCCAGCGCCGCGTTCGTACCCGTCAGGGCGGGCAGGCCGAGGCCGAACAGCCGCACCGGATCACCTTCGGCGCTCAGGGTCAGCCAGCCCAGCAGGGGCATGGCGATCATGAAGCCGTACAGTGCCAGATGCCCCGCTGACGCGGCCCAGGCGGCCACCCCGGCCGGCCGGGGCCGGTTTCCGCCAAAACCGCGCGCGATCACCCGCACCCAGACCAGGATGAAGACCGTCAGTCCCAGGCTGAAATGCCAGGCCTTGAAGGCCTCGCGGATGTCGCTGCCTTTTGGAAATTCCTGGCGCAGCAGGATGGTGGCATAGACCGTCACCAGCAGCAGCAGCATAAGCCAGTGCAGGGCGATGGACAGGCGGCTGTAGGCGGGCGGCGAAAGGTCGGTTGCGGCGAGACTCACAGTCCAACTCCTCAGAGGTTTGAAACACCCTGTTCCCTCGACCCGGATGAGGCGTTGATCCAGCGCAAATCGCTCGGCCGCCGGATCGAACACTATGCAATGGGACGGGAACGCTGGCGCGGCATCGTCCCACCGGCGAGGCCCTGCTACCGGATCGATCCGGTCGGGAAACCGCGCCGGACCTCAGTTTTTCACTCGCCTGCCCAACCAAAGGATTTCCGCTCATGATGCTTTCTCCCGGTACCCTGGTCGCCGTCGTCGATGGCGAGACCCTGAACCTGTTCAGGAACAGCGGGGCCCACACACCCGAGCTTACGGCCCTGCCGTCGGCATCGGTGCCGGACAGGACATCGGGCACGGCCGGACACCGTTCCAGCTCCGCCAACCCGGACAACGACACCCAGGCTGAAGACGGGTTCGCCGCCGGCGTCGCCGCCTTGCTGAATCAAATGGCGCTGTCGGGCGAGTTCGACGATCTGGTTGTCATTGCGCCCCCCCGGGCCCTGGGTGAGTTGCGCAAACACTGGCACAAGGTACTTGAGGCGAAACTGGTCGGCGAAATCGCCAAGGACCTGAGGCATCAGACCCCGGACGAGATCGCGGCGGTGATCGCCAAGGCATAAGGAACAGCGGCCCCGTGACTGACCCCGGTCAGTCCGGGGACACCGCCGCCACCCACTGGGCGGTGTCGGTATATTGCTGGAAGGCGATGACCTTGCCGTCCGCCAGGGTGAAGACATGGGCGAACTGGGCGTTGAGGACAGCGCCGGTCGCGATGTTGGTCCCTGTGTAGCGACCCAGAGAAACAACCCGGTCGCCGCTCGGCAGAACCGTTTCCGGCGTCGCTGCAAAACCCTGCCATTGCTGGCCGATCCGGCCGAACACGCCCTCGAATACCGCGCCGGGGCCGACATAGGGGTTGAGATCGGCATAGGGACCGTTCTCGGCCTCGATCCAGACGAGATCGGCAGACAGGATCGCCCCGATTGCGGCCCCGTCTCCGGCGGCGAATGCTCGGTACAGGCTCTCGACCACGGCCTTGTTGTCCGTTTCGGTCGTCGTGGCGGTGGCCGTCACACTGGCCGTCCCGGCCGGCGGCGCGGCCATCGCGACCACGGGCAGGCAGGCGAGGCCCGCAGCCGCCAGCGCGGCGATGGAAATCTGGCGAAAAGTCCTGGGTCCCCCAACGATGATCGTTCAGTGAGCGATCATCGTTGGGCGCTGTCGCCGGGGGATGGGGTCAGACCCGACCCGTCGCCACGCTCCATACCAGCCGCAGCCGCTTGATCGGTTCGGGCGCATCCGTCCGCGTCAGCGCGGCATGGGCCACGGCCGGGAAACCCTCGGCCGGCAGGGCTTTCAGGGCCCGGTTTGAGGCCGCCCGCAGCGCCCGCGCCTCATCGGTTCGACCGACCTGCGACAGCCCCCACATCCGCCCGGCCTCAGCGACCGCCGCCTCATGCCCCGGCCCGGCCAGCACCCGCACCGCCGCCTGCATCGGGCTGACATAGAAGGCGTCCAGATCGTGCGGTTCGCCGTGCACCCGGCCGACATGGGCCTCGATCAGGGCGTCGAACGGCGCGCGCTCCAGCCCGTGCCGCGCCACCACATCGGTCAGGGCCTCCAGCACCGGATGGCCCTTGCGCGCGATCCCGGCGAAGACCCCGTCCATCTGCTCGCGCCACCAGACATAGCGCATCTCGGCCAGCAACGGCTGGGTCACCCGGGTCGGGATGGCCAGCAGTTCGGCCTCGAACGCATAGAGGGTGATCAGGTCGGCCCGCGCCTGCCCATCACTCACGAACCGGCTGGACAGCCAGCGGTCGATGTCGGCGGCGCGAACCTGGGCGTCGAGATCGGTCATCGGGCTTCCATAACGCGCAAGGCCGGGAAGGTCGCCCTCCCCGGCCCCGCATCTCGATTGCGTGGGCGTATCAGCCGAACAGGGTCTGGTACATCGCCATCGCCGTCAGCATCGGCAGGGACAGCAGCGTATTGGTGCGGCTGGCCAGCATGGCGACGCGCGTGGCCCTGGCCTTCACGTCATCCTCGGCCGGAACGATGCCCAGGGCGCGCTTCTGGTTCGGCCAGATGATGCCCCAGACATTGAGGAACATGATGATGGCCAGCCAGACGCCGATCCCCATCAGGGTGAAGCCCTTCTGGTCCTCGGTCAGGCCGGCGGCCAGTCCGAAGGTCAGGACCTCGTGCACATAGGCGTGACCGCGCATGAACATCACGCCCAGACCGGCCAGCACCGTGACCAGCGCCGACCAGCGGAACCAGAACAGGGCCTCGGGGGCGATATATTTGCCGACCGCCGGCTTCAGCTCTGCCGGGATCGCCGGCATGACGCGGATCTGGACGAAGTTGAAATAGTACAGCAGGCCGATCCACAGGATCCCGGCGACCACATGGGTCCAGCGCAGCACCGCCTGCCAGAACAGGCCGTCAAAACCGCCCGGCGAGACGCTGCCGAAGGCGAAGATCATCACCCCGGCCAGCACCAGGCTCAGCAGGATGGTGTTACGGAAATTCGATAGCAGCTTGCCCATGTCCAGCCCCTCCCAAGGCGGCGCGATACGCGTCGATTCGTGATGATAGCGCCGGGCGGACCCGGCGGGAATACGCCCGACCCTAGGGCCGGCTGGCCATGCCCAGCTTGATGGCCGTGGCGTCCTCGTCGCGGCTGCCGCGCTTCACACCCCACAGCAGGATGATCGGGGCACCGACATAGATCGACGAATAGGTGCCGATGATGATGCCGAACATCAGGGCCAGCGAGAAGCCGAACAGGGCCGCCCCGCCGTAGACCGCCAGCGCCGCCAGCACCATGACGGCGGTCATGCCGGTGATGATGGTTCGCGACAGGGTCTCGTTGATCGACAGGTCGATCACCTCGCCCAGCGGCATGGTCTTGTACTTCCGCAGGTTCTCGCGAAGGCGGTCGAACACGACGACGGTGTCGTTCATCGAATAGCCGATCACGGTCAGGATCGCGGCGACCATGTTCAGGTTGAACTCAAGCTTGAACAGCACGATCAGGCCGAAGGTCAGCATCACATCGTGGACCAGCCCCGCCACGGCCCCGAAGCCGAACTGCGGCTCGAACCGGAACCAGATGTAGGCAAACATCAGCACCACGGCCATGCCCAGCGCCCACAGGCCCTTGCTGAACAGTTCGCCCGAGACCTTGGACCCGACGACCGAGACGCCCGAGAAGGTGACGTCGCTGACGACGGCGCTGATCGCCGCCTGCACCCGCTGCACCACGACAGTCTGTTCCTGGCCTTCCGGAATCTGGAAGCGGACGATGGCGCTGCTGTCTGTGTCGATGCCCTGCACCCCGACCTCGCCGATGTTCAGGGCGTCAACCGCGCCCCGCACCGCCCCAAGGTCCAGGGTCTGGCCGCCACTGCGGGTCAGTTCCATCGCCGCCCCGCCGCGGAAATCGATCCCCATGGTCAGGCCCGGCACGAAGACGCCGACCATCGAGGCGACGCACAGGACGACGGAAAACACCGCGGCGATCCGGGCATATTTGACGAATTTGAAATTCGTCTTCTGCGGCAGCAGCTTGATCAGGGGCCATCCACGCATGCTCATCACTCCGCGATCGGCAGTTTCTTGGGTTTTTTGACCTTGAGCCAGAAGGCCAGCATGACCTGGGCCGTCAGGATCGCGGAGAGCATCGAGGTGACGACGCCGATGCTCAGCGTCCAGGCGAAGCCCCGCACGGGACCCGCCCCGAAGGCGAACATGATGGCCGCGGCCACCAGGGTGGTGACGTTGGCATCCATGATCGTGCCCCAGGCCTTGCTGAAGCCGGTGTCCATCGAGGCGATCACCGAACGGCCCGCCCGGGCCTCGTCACGCATCCGTTCATAGATCAGCACATTGGCGTCCACGGCCACGGCGAAGGTCAGCACCAGACCGGCGATGCCGGGCAGGGTCAGGGTCGCCTGGGTCACGGACATGGCGGCGATGATCAGCAGGCCGTTCAGGATCAGCCCCAGCACCGAAATGCCGCCGAACAGCAGGCCGTAGGCCCCGATCATGAAGACCACGATGATGACGAAGCCGATGATCGTCGACAGCTGGCCGGCGGCGACGGCGTCGGCCCCCAGTTCGGCGGTGACGGTGCGGCGTTCCTCGACCTTCAGCGGTGCCGGCAGGGCCCCGCCGTTCAGCAGGTTCACCATCTCCGAGGCCGAGGCGATCGTATAGCCGCCCTCGATAATGCCCTGGCCGCCGGTGATCGCACTGTTGATGCGCGGGGCCGAGATCACCTTGCCGTCCAGGATGATGGCGAAGGGCTTGCCGATATTGGCGGCGGTGGCCACGGCGAAGCGGCGCGCGCCGGCCCCGTCGAAACGGAAGCCGATGGCCGGCCTGTTGTTCTGGTCCGAGGTGACCGTGGCCTGGGTCAGGTTCTCGCCCGACACCAGCACCCGCCGCTTGACCAGATAGGGGGTATTGTCCTCGCCATACATCAGCTCGGAGTCCGGCGGAATCCGGCCCGCCAGGGCGTCGTCGACCGAATTCTCGATGTCGACCATCTGGAAGGTCAGCTGGGCGGTCTGGCCGATGATGCGTTCCAGCGCCTCGGGGTCGCTCTCGCCGGGGGCCTGGATAACGATCCGGTCCGCGCCCTGGCGGGTGATCGAGATCTCCTTGGTGCCGGTCTTGTCGACGCGACGACGCACGACCTCGATCGACTGGTCGACCGCGGTGGCGCTCATACTGTTCAGGATAGCGTCGGTGAAGCCGAAGCGGATGCGGTTGTCCGACAGGCGCTGGACCTGACGCTCGGAGACCCCGTTGGGCCCCGGATTGCCGGCCAGGGTCCGCAGGGCGTCGAAGGCGGCGTCATACTGGCCCGCGTCCGATACGGTGACGATGACCCCGCCCGCTTCGGGCTGCAGATTATTGGTGCTGATGCGGGCCTCGCGCAGGGTCGTGCGCACGTCCTCCATCAGATTGGTGACCTTCTTCTCCCGCATGGCCGGCACATCGACCTCGAGCAGCAGATAGGAGCCGCCCTGCAGGTCGAGGCCGAGGTTGAGCGTATTCTTCGGCAGCCAGCCCGGCAGGGCCTCGCGCTGGGCCGGGCTCAGCAGGTTCGCGTAACCGAACAGCAGGCCAAACAGCAGCGTGGTGACAAGAAGGATCACCTTCCAGCGTGAGAGATGGATCATGGGGAGGGTCCCGGGCCTTTCAGGGCGACGTCAGCCCTTGGCGTCGTTGGCGGCGATGGCGGTGCGGTCGCGGACATCGGCGATCATCGTCTTGATGACGCGGACGTTCACACCCTGGGCGATCTCGACCATGGCCTCGTCGGTCTCGACCCGCGTCACCTTGCCGACCATGCCGTTGGACATGACCACGGTGTCGCCGCGCTTGACGGCCGCGACCATCTCGCGATGGCGTTTGGCCTGCTGGGCCTGGGGCCGGATCAGCATGAAGTAGAACAGGATGATGACCGGGACGAAGAAGATCAGGGTCCCGAACGGCCCCTCCAGAATACCCTGCACAGCGTTCTCCATGGTCGCGGAGCCCGTCGCCGGCGCTCCCGTAAAATGAGGCGCGGAAACTAGGGTGCGCCGACCGACATTGCAACGCGCCGGCCGGCTTCTATTTCACATCAGCGCGGCAGCACCGTCAGGGGATCGATCGCCGTCGGCTCGTCGCCCCGCATGCGCCAGGTCTCGAAATGGATCGAGGGCCGGCCGTCCCCTGCCGTGGTCCCGACCGTGCCGATCTGCTGGCCTGCCCGCACGTCGTCACCGTCGCGCACCGTGGCCGAGCCCAGGTGGCCGTAGACCGAGCGCCAGCCGTCGCGATGCACGACCAGAACCGTCAGCCCCTGCCCGGCCAGGTCGTCCCCGACATAGCCGACCCGACCCGGTGCCGCGGCCCGGACCTCGGTCCCGGCCGAGGCCCCGATATTGATGCCGTTGTTGCGCTCGC
>CAXBHG010000083.1:0-9445 GCA_963975385.1 uncultured Brevundimonas sp. | reverse complement strand
AAGGCGCGCCGGACTTTGCCGCCGCCTTCTCGACCTCGCGCACTAAAGCATCGTGACCCGAAAGGGCCAGATGGCGTCGGACGGCCGCACTGTCAAGGGATTGGCCGTTTTCCTGATCGGCGAACCGCAGTCGCACAAGCGCCTGGGCCAGGCCGTCCAGCGCCGGTTCACCGAAACCGTGGGCGGCGATCGCCTCCAGATAGTCATCCATCCGCTCCGGGTCTTCGATCGCGCCGTGGGCCAGGGCGGCGGCCACCGGCTCGATAGAGCGCGAAAGAGAATGCATCGCCTGGGCCCCCTCCGCGGTCTGGCCCAGCCTGGGCGGCGGCCCGGGCTTCCAGCGACCTCCGACGGACTGGCCGCGCGCCTGCGGCCCCTGGGAGCGGGCCGGAAACAGGGCATCGAAACGGTCGAACAGTTCCCGCCGGTACTGTTCGGAGAGATCCTTGTCCTGAATGGTCGCCGCCGCCTGGCGCAATCGCCCCTTCATCCCGGCGCGACGCTCCGGGGTATCCAGAATTTCGACCTCGGCCTCGCGCTTGAACAGCACCTCGGCGAAGGGTTTGGGTTCATCCAGAGCGTGACGCAGGGCCGGGGCCCCCTTCTCGCGCAATATGTCGTCGGGGTCCTGCCCCCCCTCCAGCAAGGCGAAGCGGAACGACCGTCCGGCCTTCAGCAGCGGCAAGGCCCGCTCGATGGACCGATAGGCAGCGCGCTGGCCGGCCCCGTCACCGTCGAAGCACAGCACCGGCTCGGAAGAGACCCGCCACAGCAAGGCCATCTGCTCCTCGGTCAGGGCCGTGCCCATCGGGGCCACCGCCGGGATACCCGCCCGCTGGCAGGCAATCACGTCCATATAGCCCTCGACCACCACGATCGCCCGGTCCGACCGGCTCTCGGCTCCCAGGATACGCCGCGCCTCAGGCAGGCCGTAGAGGGTCGACCCCTTGTGAAACAGCGGGCTCTCGGGGCCGTTCAGGTATTTGGCCCGGTCGTCGGGGTTCATTGCCCGACCCCCAAAGCTGACGATGCGCCCACGGGCATCAAGAATCGGGAACATCAGCCGGTCGCGGAACCGGTCATAGGGCTGTCCGCCCCCCTCGGGCGCGATCAGCAGGCCGGCCTCGACCAGTTCGACCGGTCGTGCCCCACGTTGCACCAAAGCGTCTTTCAGACCGCCGCGGGTCTCCGGCGCATAGCCGAGGCCGAACCGCTCCCACTGGTCCTCGGGAAGGCCCCGCTTGTGCAAGACCTCCCGCGCGGCCTTGCCGACTGAACGGCGCAGGTTTGCCGCAAACCATTTCTGGGCCAGATCCATCCAGTCGGTCAGGCCCTGACGCTTCTGTTCGCGCTCGGCCGCCTGGGGGTCCTCGGCGGGCATTTGCATCCCGGCCTCGGCCGCCAACCGCTCGACCGCCTCGGGAAAGCTCAGCCGTTCGGTCTCCTGCAGGAAGCTGATCACGTCGCCGTGCTTGCCCGAGCTGAAGTCGTGGAAGAACCCCTTGTCGTCATTGACGAAAAAGGACGGTGACTTCTCCTTGGTGAACGGCGAAAGGCCGACGAATTCCCGCCCCTGACGCTTGAGCTTCACCGACCGGCCGATGACATCGGACGGGCGAAGGCGGGCCTTCAACTCTTCAAGGAACCGGTCATCGAAACGCACCGCGCCTCTATAGCGCGGAAACGCAGCCGGCGGCAGACGTCCGCGACGTTAAGGCCCTGCTAACCATTTTGTCCGGAATGCGTCATTAAGCATCTGATTTTCCGCATAATTTATTGATGTAAAGGGAACGATCCACACGGCTGTGGATTATTCCTGTATCCCGCAACAGAAGGCGGCGGGCTCCGGTGCGGTCGGCGCTAAAGACGCAGGACCCGCCAGTCAGAAAGACCCGAGACCATGTTCATTGCCATCGCCCGCCCGGCGGTGGAGCCCATCGGCCCCGATGTTGTCGCCGTTCCCGGTTCCCCCGCCACCGCCCCGCTCAAGCCCCGCGCCCTGCACGCGCGCCTGCTCGACAACGCCGCCTCGCGTCGGATGCGGGCCCAGGAACGCCGGGCGGCCCATCGCGAAGAGGATGCCCGCTACTGGTTCGCCGCCGCCCCGATGGCGATACGCAAGGCCGGCGAACTGCGCCGTGAAGACCACAGCTTCGCCCCCCTGCCCTGAGTTTTCGACCAACACCTAGCGCCAGATCGATCCGTCCAGGGCCCCGGTCCGGCCGACATCATAGACGCCCTGCATGGCCTCCAGGCTGAAATCCAGCGGATCGGCGGCGCTGTCGTCCGGCAGGGCCGCATAGTGAAATTCGAGCGCGTTGCCCTCGGCGAAGGCCCGGTTACCCGCCAGTGTAGTGGCGATGGACGTCCGCAGCATTATGTCGAGACTGCGACCCAGGACCGCGCCCAGGCTGTCGCGGGTGATCTTGAAGCCCGGGCCGGTACGACCGTTGACGATCACATGGATGCGCCCGCCCTTCAGGTCACCGGTCTCGTCCCGGTAGGACCAGAAGGTCTCCGGCAGGGCCAGAAAGGGGGTGGCCACTCCGCCGTCGACGTGCATCTCCTCGAACCGGTGACCGCCCCCTTCCGACGGGATCAGCACCGGCGGAAAGGCTCCCGGTACGCTGGCGGAGGCGGTCAGCACCAGACGGAACAGGGCCAGGGCCTCCGGGCCTCCCCGTTGCGCGATGAGCCCCATGTCCCAGACCACGCCGCGCTGGGAGTCCAGATCGGTGGTGGCGACAAGCAGCATGCGCCCCTTGGCAGCCTCGGCCGCGACGGCCTGCAACACCCGGTCGTCGATATAGTGGTCGACCAGGTCGCGCAGCGGCTCACCACGATAGATACCGGATCCGAAGAAGGCCCCGAGTCCCTGGCTTTGCAGCAGCCGGCTGGCCGCGCCGCCGACGTAGGCTTCGGTCAGTTCGTCGTTCCAGTCCGGACCCAGAAAGACGAACGAGGCAGCCAGGGCCCCGGTCGAAACACCGGTGACGACCTCCATGTCGGGCCGCGTCCCCGAGGCGGTCCAGCCGACCATCAACCCGGCAGCAAAGGCCCCGTTGGACCCACCGCCGGACAGGGCTACCAGGTCCCGGTGCCCGTCGGGACCGACCGGCATGCCGCCATGGAGCCGCGCCTCAAACACCGCGACCTGACCGGGATCGTCGAGATAGAAGCGATAAGGCTGATCACCCGGCGCGAGGACTCCCATTGGATTCGCGCCCAGTCGGTCCTCGGGCCCGAAACTGGAGCGCGCACCACTAACGCAGCCGGTCGTGGCCAGCAGAAGACAGAACAGGATCAACGCCCGGGCCATGCCCCCGACTCCTTTCGGATCAGACGGCGAGGGTGGCCCCCGGAACGCGGTTCGTCTAGCCGCGCGGTCCCATCAGGTCGCGGAAGCGGTCGAACAGATACAGACTGTCGGTCGGGCCGGGCGAGGCCTCAGGATGATGCTGGACGCTGAACACCGGCCGGTCCTTCAGGGCGATGCCGCAGTTGGTGCCGTCGAACAGGCTGACGTGAGTCTCGATCACCGCGTCCGGCAGACTGTCACGGTCGACCGTGAAACCGTGGTTCATCGATACGATCTCGACCTTGCCCGTGGTCAGGTCCTTGACCGGATGATTGGCCCCGTGATGCCCCTGATCCATCTTGACCGTCTTCGCCCCGAGGGCGAGAGCCAACAGCTGGTGGCCGAGGCAGATGCCGAAGAGGGGTTTGCCGCTGGCGACCAGTTTGACGATTTCGGGCACGGCGTAGACGCCGGTCGCGGCGGGGTCGCCGGGACCGTTGGACAGGACGATGCCATCGGGATTGCGGGCGAGGATGTCCCCGGCCGGGGTGGTGGCGGGGACGACGGTGATCTTCGCGCCTGTGGAGGCCAGGGCCCGAAGGATGTTGCGCTTGACCCCGTAGTCAATGACCACGACCGACTTGTCGGTCGCGTCGATGCGGGCATAACCCTCGGGCCAGTCCCACAGGCCCTCGTCCCAGTCGAACGATTGCAGGGTCGAGGCGTCCCTGGCCAGATCGAGACCGACCAGGCCGGTCCAGGCTTTCGCCTGGGCCACCAGGGCCTCGAGATCGAAATTGCCGTCAGGATCATGGGCGATGACCGCGTGCGGCGCCCCGCCGTCGCGGATGCGCGCGGTCAGGGCGCGGGTGTCGATGCCCGACAGACCGACGACGCCCCGGCGCTTCATCCAGCCGTCCAGATCGCCGCCGCCGGGCAGTTCCGCGCGCCAGTTGGCGGGGTCAGTCGGCAGGTCGCGGAAGATCGCGCCCCGGGCCGAGGTCTCCGCGCCGCCGCCGATCTGCTCCAGATCCTCGAGCGTCACGCCGGTATTGCCGACGTGCGGGAAGGTGAAGGCCAGGATCTGGCTCATATAGGACGGGTCGGTCAGGATCTCCTGATAGCCGGTCATGGCGGTGTTGAAGACCACCTCGCCCAGGGCGGAGCCGGTCGCGCCGACACCGATCCCCTGCAGGACGGTGCCATCGGCCAGGGCGAGAACGCCGGTGGCGCCTGTGAGAAGCTTGGTCATGGCGCGTTCCTTACACCGAATCCGGGCGGGCAAACGGCGGCGTGACTAAAGATGCCTGCGAACGCGGTCAATGTCCGACTTCAGGCGTTCGATGTTCTGCCGGTTCCGGAATCGATATCGCGCCGGTTTCGCCGCACCCGCAGCCAGGCCAGACTGGTCAGGGCGAAGAAGGCCAGGGTCGGCAGGATGTAACCCGGTGCGGCCGCCGCGACCGCCGCGACGCTGAAGACGAGGCCGAGAATGGCCACCACCCGGTCGCGCGGCCGGCCGGCCAGGCGGAACAGGGCCACGGCGCAGAAGCCGTAGATGACCAGACTCAGCACCGAGGTCAGGCCGACCAGGACCCCGAACTGTCCGCCGAGGGTCGGCTGGTTCGAGATCACGGCGACGGCCGACATGATCGCCCCGCCCAGCAGCGGATTGGCGATCGGCGTCCGCTCCCCCTGGCCGAAGCCGGAGGGCAGGAAGCCCTGTTTGGCGGCGGCCCGTGCCGTCTCGCCGCCCAGCATGACCCAGCCACTGAGGGTACCCGTGGCCTTGATCACCATGGCGGCGGCGGCGACGCCCCCGACCGAGGCCCCGAACACCCGGGCGATCAGGTCGGCATAGGGGCTGGACGACTGGGCGAGAACGCCGGCCGGAATGACCCCGAACACCGCCACGGAGGCGGCGATATAGACCATCGCGGCCAGCAGCACGCCGGCGATGGTGGCCCGACCGACGTCGCGCACCGGGTCCCTGACCCGGGCCGACAGGGCGGCGGCGCTCTCGACCCCGATGAAGGCCCAGAAGATGATGGCGAGCGAGGCCGGAACGCTGCTGGACAGGGACGCGCCTGACGGGCTCCAGGACTCCGCAAAAACGGACGGGTCAAAGGCGATCGCGCCCGCCACCACCGCGACCGCGACGGGGGCCAGACCGATGATCAGGGCCAGGGCGGCGAAGCGTGCCGCGGTGCGCGCGCCGATGATATAGGCCACGGTCGTCAGCCAGATCAGGGCCAGGTTGCAGAACACCGCCCCGACCGGGGTCGCCAGCGCCGGAAAGAAATAGCCGAGGTAGCCGGTCGCGGCGACGGCGATGGCGACATTGCCGACCAGGCAGGCGGTCCAGAAGGCCAGGGCCGTCTGGAAGGCGAAGAACCGGCCCAGACCGCGCTCGGCGAAACCCGACAGGCCGTCGGCGTCCGGCTGCAGCCGACCAAGGGCCGCGAAGACCATGGCCAGCACCACCGCGCCCGCCGCCGCCACGACCCAGCCGACGACGCTGGAACTGCCGGTCGGTGCCAGGGTGGCGGGCAACAGATACAGGCCCGAGCCGATCATGTTGCCGGCCACCACCAGGGCGGCCAGGCCCCAGCCCAGCTGGCGAACGGACACGGTCGGGGTCGCGGTCGTCATGAATGTACCTTCTCAAGCCGGGCCTGGAACCAGGCCACGGCGGCCTCATGCCGCGGACTCAGCACCCCGCGATCATAGATGCCTGCCGACAGATTGCACTGCACCGCCTCACAGATCGTCGCATCCTCGGCCGTCAGCCGGTCCGAGGCGATCAGCGCCTCGCCCAGGGCATCAGCGCCGTCGGCGTGCAGGAACAGATAGTCGAGCCGCGTCAGGCCCGGGCCGGTCGGGGTGATGCGCTCGATCATGGCGCTGTCGCGATAGACGTTGATGCCGAGATTGGGCCACAGCCAGCCCCACACGCCGGCCTGGGGCCCGTCGTTCACGCCGGTCGCCTCCTGAATCACCAGATCGCCGTCGATTCGGACGCGGTATTCGGCCTGTCCCAGCTCGTCGGCCAGCACCGGGTGGACGGCCCCGATATGATAGCCTTCCAGATAGTTTTCGGCATAGACCTTCCAGTCGCAGGCCAGGTCATGGCTGCGTCTCAGGGCCGGGGCCGCCATGTCCAGTCCCCGTTCGACCAGCAGCGCCTGAAGCGGAGCCACATGGCCGGCCAGCGGTCCGGCCTCGCCGTCGGTATTGACGAAGACCAGTCCACGCCAGACTTCCAGCCGCAGACTGAACAGGCCGAATTCCCGAGGGTCAAAGCCCTCGGCCGCGCCGAAGCCGGTCGCGGCCCGCAGCCGCCCGTCCAGCGTATAGCGCCAGCCATGATAGGCGCAGACCAGTTCGCCCGCGCATCGCCCGCGCTGCCCGGTGACCAGGGGCCCCGCGCGGTGGCGACAGACATTGTGGAAGGCCCGCAAAATGCCGTCCGCCCCACGCACCATGACCAGCCGCAGGCCGGCGATGTCCGTGGCGATCCAGTCGCCGGCGTTCGCCGCCTCAGCCTCATGACCCAGGAACAGCCAGGCGCGTTCGAACACCGCCGTACGCTCGCGCGACCAAGCCTCAGGATCGCCGTACAGGCGGGCTGGAAGGGTTGTCTGCATACCCCACAAGGCCCGCCACAACGGCCCGCGTCAACGTGTCAGACCGTGCGCGCGGTCATCTGGGCGAAGACGGCATGGGTGGCCCCGACCGCTACCGCCGCCCGGGCCCATTCGGGTCTGAGGTTCAGCAGAAGCAGACGCGGCGCGGACTCCCGGGCCGTGGTGATCAGCGTCTCCGCTGCCGCCCAGGACCGGCTGCTGTCGTGGTCGACACCGGCGAAATCGATCGCCAGACAGCCTGCCCGCGCCTCGGCCAGCCGTCGCGCCAGATCGATATCCGGGGCCATATGCAGGACCACGCCCAGCTTCTGCTTCTCGAAATGGGCGATGGTCTCGGCCAGAATTTCCGGTGGGGCCGTCTCGGGGCCGCCCATCACCTCGACCAGCAAGGTGCCGCGTCGTCCGTCGAACTGCAGCCCGGCATAGGCCAGGGCAAACCGGCCCTGGGTCGTCGCCACCGTCCGCCAGAAGGCCGGCAGGACAACCGTCTCGTCGAGGGCGGGATGCAGCAGATCAAGCCCGTGGGCCATGGTCTGCAGGTCAATCCGCTTCAGGTCGACCGGCTCCAGACTCCGGTTGCCCATGGCCACCAGTGCCGCCTCACCGCCACGATGACGCACGATCCGGCGCAATCGACGGCCCACCGGCTCGAACCGGTCCAGGTCATAGACCGGCTGGACCGCAAGGGTCACGGACAGCTCACGCCGTGCCCGGGTGACAAAGGGAAACGTCAGGCTTTCGCAGGCCGAGCCATAGGCACGGCGGTCAGGACTCTCCCTGGCCGATTGGGACTCGTCAAACGTCACCCTGGCCGGTTTTCTCGGTCCGGCCCCCGAGGCATAGGCCATATCGACCTCCTGTTTCAGGACCACGCAATACTACTTATGGATGGTGCTCTCCATTTACCAAGAGATCCCAAACAGATACCGTCAACGCGATTTTACCATACGAAAAACCCCGTAATGGCGGGCCCCGGCGCAGTCAGGCACCGAACAGCACCCGGATGCCGGAGGTTGTAATGGTTAAGCTTGAGCCCTTCGGTCTTGCGGATTTCGCGTCGGGGATGCCCCCGGGTTCACGAACAATGGCGCGGGCACAGGCCCCCTTGTGCGGCCGCGGGTCCGGGGTAATTGAGCGCCCATGACCATCACCGCGGTCGGCCTCGATGCCGACGACACCCTCTGGCACAATGAGACCATCTTCCGCCTGACCCAGGCGCGGTTTCTCGACCTGCTGACCGACCACGACAATGACGCCATCGCCGCGCGCCTGGCCGAGGTCGAGCGCCGCAATCTGCGGCTCTACGGCTACGGGGTGAAGGGGTTCACCCTGTCGATGATCGAGACGGCGATGGAGCTGTGCGACGGCGATCCGCCGCCGCGGGCGTTGCGGGAAATCCTGGCCGCCGGCCGCGAGATGCTGGCCCATCCGGTCGAGACCCTGCCCGGGGTGGCCGAGACCCTGGCCCGCCTCGCCGACCGTTACCGGCTGGTGCTGATCACCAAGGGCGACCTGATGGACCAGGAGCGCAAACTGGCGGCCTCGGGCCTGGGGGAGCTGTTCAGCGGCGTCGAGATCGTGTCCGAAAAGGACCGCGCCACCTATGACCGCGCCTTCACCCGCCACGGCACCGGGGCGGACCAGGCGGTCATGGCCGGCAATTCGATGAAGTCCGACGTCCTGCCGGCGCTGGAGGCCGGGGCCTTCGCCGTTCACATTCCCTATCACGTCACCTGGGCGCACGAGCTGGCCGATGCGCCGGAGAACCATCCCCGCTTCGCCCTGCTGGACACCATCGCCGCCCTTCCGGCGTGGATCGACGACCTGCCGGACCGATAAACGCTTGTCGCGCGGCGGGCGCGTCTCTAAACGGACCGCTTAACCGACAACCAGAACGCCAAGGGCCCGCATTGCGCGTCCCTGTTCGTTCGCGCGCGAGGATCCGAGACCCTGTCCGACGCCCTGATCAGCCATGAAGACCGGGACGCGATGATCCGCGCCTCGCTGGCGTCGCATGGGGATTCGGGCGTCACGCCGCGGCATACGCTGTTCTATTTCTATGGCGAGGGCGACCACGACGATCTGAACGAGGTGGCGCGTCGCGCCGGTTTCCTGACCCGGGGCCAGGACGACTGCACCATCCTCGAAACCACCATGGCGGTGGACGAGGCCTCGTTCACGCCTGTTTCCTCCATGATGCAATCCTGGGCCGCGGCCTTCCAGCTGGACTATGACGGCTGGGAGTGCGCGGTCGTGACGAACTGAAGACCCAAGAAGAAGAGCCTCAGGCCCATGCCCAAACGTACAGACTTGAAATCCATACTCATTATCGGGGCCGGGCCGATCGTGATCGGGCAGGCGTGTGAGTTCGATTACTCGGGGGTGCAGGCGTGCAAGGCGCTGAAGGCGGAGGGGTACCGGGTCATTCTGGTCAACTCCAACCCGGCCACCATCATGACCGACCCGGAGGTGGCCGACGCCACCTATATCGAGCCGATCA
>CAXBHG010000082.1:0-9747 GCA_963975385.1 uncultured Brevundimonas sp. | reverse complement strand
CGACGACGACGCGCAGCAGATAGTCGTCCCCCCCGGCCAGCAGATAGCAGTCCAGCACCTCGTCGATGCGGGCGATATGCTCGTCGAAGGTCTTGACCACCGCCTCCGAATGCCGCTCCAGCCGGATGCGGATGAAGGCGGTGATCGGCAGGCCACAGGCCTTCTGGTCGACCAGGGCCGTATAGCCGGTGATCACCCCCGCGGCCTCCAGATTGCGCAATCGCCGCAGGCAGGGCGACGGCGACAGGCTGACCCGCTCGGCCAGGTCCTGATTGCTCAACCGTCCGTCGGCCTGAAGGGCGCGAATGATCTGCCGGTCCTTGTCGTCCATATCCAGCCTCCTGATTGGCATATTCTGCCACACCCAGATCAATTGACGGCATAGATAGCACGAAACTGCGGTGAGACTTGGCACATCATGGGCCTCTGCAGGAGTTTGCCATGAACGACGCCACCGCCGGTTTCGCCACGCGCGCCATCCATTTCGGCTACGAGCCCCAGGACGAGCACGGGGCCCTGACCCCGCCGCTGCACCTGTCGTCGACCTTCGCCTTCGAGACGGCCGAGGCCGGTGGCGAGATGTTCGCCGGTACCCGCCCGGGCCATTTCTACACCCGGGTCTCCAACCCGACCAACGAGCTGCTTGAGCGCCGGCTGGCCGCGCTGGAAGGGGCCGAGGCCGGTCTGGCCGCGGCCTCGGGCATGGGGGCCATCACCGCCGTGATGTGGACCTTCCTCTCACCCGGCGACGAAGTAATCACCGACAAGACCCTGTATGGCTGCACCTTTTCCTTCCTGCGCGACGGTCTGGCCCGGTTCGGCATCACCGTCACCCACGTCGACCTGACCGACCCCCGGGCCCTGGTTGACGCCATCGGCCCGAAGACGCGGATCGTCTATTTCGAGACCCCGGCCAATCCGAACATGCGGCTGGTCGACATCAAGGCGATCTCGGCCATCGCCCGCGCCGCCGGCGCGCGCACCGTGGTCGACAACACCTATGCCACCCCCTTCCTGACCCGGCCGATCGCCCTTGGCGCTGACATCGTCGTCCATTCGGCGACCAAATATCTGGGTGGCCACGGCGACCTGATCGGCGGTCTCGTCGCCGGCAGTACCGCGGACATGACCCAGGTCCGCGTCGTCGGCATCAAGGACATGACCGGTGCGGCCATGTCGCCGTTCAACGCCTTCCTGATCCTGCGGGGACTCAAGACCCTGCAGATCCGGGTCGAGCGCCACTGCCGCAGCGCCATGGAGGTCGCCCGCCGTCTGGAGGCCCACCCGGCCGTGTCCGTGGTCCACTATCCGGGTCTGGAGAGCTTCCCCCAGCATGAGCTGGCGGGGCGGCAGATGGCCGGCTACGGCGGCATGATCGCCTTCGAGCTGAAGGGCGGCATGACGGCCGGGGTGACGATGATGAACCGGCTCAAGCTGATCCGCCGCGCCGTATCGCTGGGCGACGCGGAAAGCCTGGTCGAACACCCGGCCAGCATGACCCACGCGACCTACACACCCGAGGAACGGCTGGCCCACGGCATTTCGGACGGTCTGGTGCGGCTGTCGGTGGGTCTGGAAGATGTGGCCGACATTCTGGCCGATCTGGACAACGCCTTGCCCGAGCAGCTTGAAGTCGCCGCCTGACGCGCACGCCGGTCCCGTCGGACCGGCGGCGGTTCAACAGTTGGTGCGAGCGGCGGGGGTCGAACCCGCATGACCGAAGTCGAGGGATTTTAAGTCCCTTGCGTCTACCAGTTTCGCCACGCTCGCAGTGTCAGGATCAGCGCGCCGCGTCGGTCGCCTCACGCATGGCCCGGAAGTCCACGTCGGAATCCGCGATCAGCCACACCAACGCCGTCCAGGCCGCGACGTTCTGGCTCAACTGAGCCGGATCAATCTTGTCCAGGGTGTCGTCGGCGGTGTGGTGCAGGTCGAAATAGCGGCTGCCGTCCTGGCTCAGGCGGAACATCGGCACCCCGACCCCGGCCAGCGGACCGACATCGGCCCCGCCGTACAGTTCGGGCGTGGCCGAGGGCAGGACGCCGATCGGATACAGCACCCGTGTCGCCGCCCGGGCGAAGTCAGAATCCTGGGCCCCCGGCGGCAGTTGCAGGGCATAGACCCGGTCGGCCCCGAAATCGCTCTCACCGGCGATGATATGCTGGTCCGCGGCGGTACCGATGCCGCGCAGATAGGCCCCGCCGCCGTTGCCGGTATCGGTCGGCTGGGCGACCTCTTCCGACCCGTACAGGACCACGCGGATCGTGCGGGCCGGGCGGCGTCCGCTCTCGGCGATGGCCCTGGCCGCCGCCAGGGTGATGGCCCCGCCGGCCCCGTCGTCGATGGCCCCGGTCCCCAGGTCCCAGCTGTCCATGTGCGAGCCCAGCACGATCACCTCATTCGGACGTGTGCGGCCGACGATGTCGCCGATGACATTCTGGCTGACCGTTTCATAGGTGTGGGCGGTCGAGGACAGGCGCACGCGCACCGTCTCGCCCATGGCGACCAGGCGCGAAACGGTATCGGCGTCCGGAGCCGCCAGGGCGAAGCCCGGCAGGGGCACGACGCCGTCGACATAGCGGGTGGTGCCGGTATGGGGCATGCGATGCTCGTCCGACCCGGCCGAACGCATCAGGAAGGCCACCGCCCCCTTGGCCGCCGCGGCCGCGGGTCCTGCACCGCGAATGCGCGACAGCGGGCCATAGCCGGCCCCGGTCTGCATCCGCACCATCTGGCCGGCGTCGACATAGGCGATCTTGCCGGTCAGCGATCCCGCCGGGGCGGCGTTCAATGCCTCGAGACTGTCGAACCGCACCACCTCGGCTTCGATGACGCCGTTGGTTCCGGGCGAATGGCCGAGGGCGGCGAGCACCAGCCGCTGCGGCCGGGCCCCGACGATGGAGCCGCTCTCCTCGCCCCGCTCCCAGCCAACCAGCGGGAACTCCTCGATACGCACATTCTGGAAGCCCTGGGCCCGCATATAGTCGGCCGCCCAGGCCGAGGCGTCCTGCTCGGCCTTCGACCCCGCCGGGCGCGCACCGAACCGGGTGGTCAGCTGGGTGATGTAGTCCAGGGCGATGTTCTGGCTCAGCGCCGCGTCGCGGAGGGTCTCCGCCCGCTGGATCGTCCCCGCGTCCTGGGCCAGAACCGGGGTGGCGACGAGAGCGAGCGCGAGCGCGCTGACAGCCAGTTTACGGACGGAAAGGAACACGGACGCGCCTCCAGACTCAGGATTGAGGCGCGGACCCTAGACCATTTTTGTTTCAGGTCGAATCGCCCTGATTTCAAAAACGATCCGGATTCAGACGGGAGCGGACTCAGGGCCGGCGCAGGGGCCGGACCCGGCTACTCGGCCTTGATGAAGGCCTCGACCGGTCCCTGCAGCTTGACCGTCAGGGCCTTGCCCTTGCGATCGACCCGGTTGCCCAGCGCCAGCCGGACCCAGCCTTCCGAGATGCAGTATTCCTCGACGTTGGTCTTTTCCTCGCCCTTGAAGCGGATGCCGATACCGCGCGCCAGCAGCGCCTCATCGTGGAACGGGCTGGAAGGGTCCACCGAAAGGCGGTCAGGAAGCGTGTCGGACATGGCGGCCAGCAGGTCTGCGTTGGAGGAAGGCGGGGTGATAGCCGTCGCCGCCGGTCCTGCCAATGGGCAGGCTACTGGACGGTCTGACGCGGCGGGGCCGGAGTCGTCGCGGCAGGCCCGCCCGCGGCCGGGGTCGCGCCGGCCGCCGCCCCACCGGCATTATAGGGCCGGGGTCCCGTCGTGGCGGGCGGCGTCGTGGTGGCAGCAGCGCGCCGCGGCGTCGAGCGGG
Organism: uncultured Brevundimonas sp.; assembly: GCA_963975385.1. Lineage (GTDB taxonomy): Bacteria > Pseudomonadota > Alphaproteobacteria > Caulobacterales > Caulobacteraceae > Brevundimonas. Next base: position 5,933 of record CAXBHG010000082.1, on the reverse strand, counting down.
CCGGCGTCCTGTTGGCCACGGGCCGGGGCGTCGGCGGCGTCGCAGCAGTCGGGGCCGCAGCGCCGGGCTCGGGCGATGAGGCCGCGGCCGTCCGGGCAGGCTCTGCAGCCGGGGCGGCGGTGGGCACCACAGCCGGCGGGTTCAAACCGGCCGCCGCAGCGCGCACGGCCAGCTGCTGGGCCTGGAAACGATGGGCCAGCTTCTCGGTCAGTTCGCGCGCAGCGGCGGGCGGCATCTGGGCCATCACGGCGGCCAGGGACCGCGGACGCATGGCAGCTGCCACCGGCAGGCGGACTCCGTCGTCGAGACCGACGAACACGGCCGCCGCCTCACGCGGACGCATGGCCGAATAGACGGCCACCAGCCGGTCGACCTCCTCCTTCTCACGGCCATCCACCTGACCCAGCAGCCCCTGGACCTCGGTGCGGATTGCAGCCAGGGCCTGCACCTTGGCGTCCAGCTTCTGTTCCGCCGCCACCATCAGCGGCAGGGTGGTGGCGAAGTCGGCGTCGCGGGCATCCAATTCGGTGCGGCGCGCCGACAGGCTCTGGATGATGCGCAGTTCGGCCGGGGAAATGCCGGCCTGCTGGGCCAGCTGGTCCGGGGTCAGGGCGCAGACGGCCGGGGCCGGCGTCGTCGGCGTGGTGCCCGGTGCCTCCGCCGGCACTGCCTCCTCGGCCCAGGCCTTGGCGCCGTCAAACACTCCGGGGGCGACGCCGAGGGCGCGCACCGCCACGACACCGCCGATGGCGATGGCGATCAGGGGCAGGAGGCGGGGAATCTTGCTCATCGATTTCTACTCGGACAGGGGGTCAGGCGGCGAACAGGTCGTCGTCGAGACTACGACGGGCGCGGTTGAGGCTTTGTTGAGCAGCCTGGTTAGCAGCCAGGGCCTGGAACACCGGCTCAAACTGCTTCAGCGCCTCCGGACGCGCCTTCACTCCGGCGGCGACACCCCCGATACGCTCGACCAGAGAGGCCATGCGGCGCGCCTTCTCGTCCGAGTCACTGACCAGAACCGGGCGCGACGGTGCCACGGGCTCCCCGGCCGCGGGCTCAGCGGCAATGGGAGCAGCCGGCGACTCCCGCGTTGGGCCGCGGGCAATCAGGGCCTCAAGCTCCTGTTTCACCGCGCGAGCCTTGATGATGCGGTCGTGCAGCAGGTCGGTTTCCTGACCGGAGGCTCGCAGCGAGGCCAGGGCCGCCTCGGCCCGGCCGGCGGCTGTGTTCAGCTCGGTTACCGCGCCGGCAAAGGCCAGCTGGCCGACGCGCAGGGCCACCAGTTTGCGCTCCAGACGGATGCCGTAGCCGATCGCCACGACCAGCATCAGCATCAGGATCGAATCGAGGACGATACCCGTCATGTCAGCGCTTCCCCCTGGTGAGGCTCGAGGCGGCCTCGACGTTGATCGGATTCTCGACCCGGACCGCGATATTCTGGCCGCGTCGTCCCATCTTGCCGGTAGTCACCGGAATCGAACCGCAGCGGATCGAAATGTCGGAATCCGGCGTGGCGTTCAGCATCAGGGTGTCGCCCACCTTGAAATTCAGCACGCTCGACAGCGGCACCTGCTGCTCGTCCAGCACGGCCCGGACTTCCGTATCGGTAGTCCAGAGCTCGGTGGCGAGGTGGCCTTCCCAGATGTTGTCGCGGCCGAATTTCTCGCCCATGAACTGCTGCAGCAGCATCTTCCGGATCGGCTCCAGCGTGGCATAGGGCAGCAGCAGTTCGATGCGACCGCCGCGGTCTTCCATGTCGATGCGCAGCTTGACCAGGATGGCGGCATTGGCCGGGCGGGCGATGGCGGCGAAACGTGGATTGGTCTCCAGCCGGTCCAGGTTGAAATGCACCGGCGTCAGGGGCTCGAACGCCGCCTGGGCGTCGGCCAGAACCACCTCGACCATCCGCTGCACCAGCACGCGCTCGATCGTGGTGTAGGGACGCCCCTCGATCCGCAGCGCCGCCGTGCCGCGTCGCCCGCCCAGCAGCACGTCGACGATCGAATAGATCAGGTTGGAATCGACCGTCAGCAGGCCGTAGTTGTCCAGCTCCTCGGCCCGGAACACCGCCAGAATGGCCGGCAAGGGGATCGAGTTCAGATAGTCGCCGAAACGGATCGAGGAGATGTTGTCGAGGCTGACTTCCACATTGTCGCTGGTGAAATTGCGCAGCGACGTCGTCATCAACCGCACCAGGCGGTCGAAGACGATCTCCAGCATCGGCAGCCGCTCGTAGCTGACCAGGGCCGAGTTGATGATGGCGCGGATGCCCGAGCGTTCCGACCCGTCATCATCGCCCAGATCGAAACCCAGCAGATTGTCGATCTCGTCCTGGTTCAGGACGCGTTCGGCCATGCCCGAACCCGACGATTCCTCGTCTTCCCCCATGGCCCCGGCGAAGGGATCGTCCGGATCGACTGCGAGCGTATCCGTCATCTACTGGACCAGCATTTCTTCGATCAGAACCGCGTCGACCTTGCCCGGTGCCGCGATCAGATTAACGCGTCGCAGCAGTTCGGCGCGCAGCTGGAAGGTTCCGGCCGACCCGGCCAGGTCCTCCGGACGCAGTTCGCGCAGGAAGCTCTGGAACATGTCCTGCATCCGGGGAGCCTCGGCCTGCAGGTGGTGCGCCAGCGCGGGGTCCGCCATCTCCAGCGTCAGCTTCAGCTTCAGGAAGGTGGGGCGGCCGTCGGCGGACTGGATGTTCACCACCATGTCGGGCAGCGTGAAGAAGGTCACACCGTCAGGGCCTTCCGCGATCGTGCCGAGCGAGGGATCCGCCTCGCCGCCGGCCGGCGCGCCGTGCCCGCCCTCGGCCTTCTTGTCCGCCTTCTTTTCATGCCCGCCCTTGGCCGGTGCCCCGTGGCCATCGTCAGCGGCCTCGGCATCAGCCGGTTTGGGCTTCATCAGGAAGAAGGCCGCGCCCCCGCCCCCACCCAGAACCAGCAGCGCAGCGGGGATGATGATGAACAGCAGCGGAAGCTTCTTCTTGGCGGGAGCGCCTTCGGCACCGGCGTCTTCGCCCTCGGCGGGCGGAGTCTCGCCGTCCGCGGCACCGGCGGCCTTGTCGCCCTTCTTCTTGCCTAGTTTTAGCATGCGCGACGCCCCGGAGAATCCCTGCGCCCAGTAGCGGGCCTTTTGGTTAACGGGACGTTGATAACCGGCAAAACCTGCCGGGCGCCCGGAGGGGCAAATCCGCCTTTATCCCCGCCACCACTGCATTAACCACTCTGGCACGGCCATTGCGAGGGACGGGACAAAGGAGCTCGCCCCATTGGAAAACGCCACCTACATCGGACTGTCCCGGCAAATGACCCTGCGGCGTGAGCTCGACGTCGTGGCGAACAACATCGCCAATGCCAACACGACCGGCTTCAAGGTCGAGCAACTGCTGATCGGAACCGAGCTCGGGGCGCGGGCGCGCAACGACAATGTCCGTCCCGGCGTCAGCTTTGTGCTCGACAACGGCGTCGGTCGCGACTTCAGCCAGGGCGCGCTGACCCAAACCGGGCGATCGCTGGACTTCGCCATCGAGGGGGAAGGCGTCTTTTTCAAACTGCAGGTCGGGGCCGGCGAGGCCTATACCCGCGACGGGGCCTTCACCCTCGACCCGGAAGGGCGGCTGACGACCCAGGGCGGCGCGCCGGTCCTGGGGGACGGCGGCGAAATCATTCTCAACCCTGCGCTCGGCGAGCTGGCGGTCGGTGCTGACGGCACGATCACCCAGAACGGCCAGCTGGCCGGACGGCTCAGCGTCGTCCGCTTCGACACCCTGGCCGCGATCGAAAAAGGCGGAGACGGCCTGTACCGCAACCGCTCCAACGCTGTCGCCATCGACGCCACCGACGCCCGCATCCAGCAGGGCATGCTGGAGGCCTCCAACGTGAATTCCATTCTCGAGATCACCAACCTGATCGAGGTCAGCCGCGCGTACGAGACCATCACCCGGCTGATCGAACAGACCACTGACCTGTCCAAGCGCGCCGTCGAGCGCCTCGGCCGGGTAAACTAGGGAAACGCTGAACCATGCAAGCTCTCAGAACCGCGGCGTCCGGCATGGCCGCACAGGCCCTGAACGTGGAGGTGATCTCCAACAACATCGCCAACATGAACACGATCGGGTTCAAGCGGCAGCGGGCCGAGTTCCAGGACCTGCTCTACCACAACGTCGAACGCATGGGGGCCCAGTCCTCGTCGCAGGGCACCGTCGTCCCCACCGGCATCCAGATCGGTGCCGGCGTGAAGGCCGGCAGCGTCTACCGCATCATCGAGCAGGGCAGTCCCAGCCAGACCGGCGGCCGGTTCGACATGGCGATCAACGGCCGCGGCTATTTCCAGATCAACCTGCCCTCGGGCGAGACCGCCTTCACCCGGGCCGGCAACTTCTCCCTCAACGGCGAGGGCCAGCTGGTCACCGATGACGGCTATGCGGTCCAGCCGGCCATCTCCATTCCGCAGGATGCAGTGGACGTCGTCGTCTCCAAGACCGGCCTGGTCCAGGTCATCACCCAGGGGTCGCCCGACCCCCAAACTGTCGGCCAGCTGGAGCTCGCCACCTTCTTCAACGAGGCGGGCCTCGAGGCCGTCGGTGACAACCTGCTGCTGGAGACCGCGGCCTCGGGTCCGGCCACCACAGGGGCGCCGGGCGACGCCGGCTATGGCCAGATCCTGCAAGGCTTCACCGAGTCCTCGAACGTCGACGCCGTATCCGAGATCAGTGCCCTGATCGTCGCCCAGCGCGCCTACGAAATGAATTCCAAGGTGATCTCCACAGCCGACCAGATGCTGTCGGTGACGGCCCAGGTGAAGAGCTAGGATCATGCAGCTGATGTCCCGCACCCTGATCGCCGTCGCCGCCCTGATGATCGCCACACCGGCAATGGCGGGGCCTGTCACCCTCAAGGCCAACCCCGTCGACTCCGACGGACAGGTGACCTTCGGCGACATCTTCGACGGTGCCGGCGCATCCGCGTCGGTGGTCATCGCGCGTCGCAGCGGTCCATCGGTGGTCATGGAGGCCGGCCAGCTGCAGAGCATGGCGCGCCAGGCCGGACTGGAGTGGGACAACCCCCGCGGTCTGCGGCGGGTTGTCATCCGCAGCGCGTCCCTGTCGCCGTCCATGGCCGCCGGTGCGACGGCGGCCGCAGCCTCCGCGACCCCGGCGGGGTACGCGGCACCGGAACGGACGGCGCGCGCGGAACGGGTCATCGCCCGCAACGACATCGTCCAGGTCGTCTACGTCTCCGGCAGCGTCCGTCTGACCATCAGCGGTCGGGCAACGGCGAATGCCGCGGCCGGCGAGCCGGTCTCCATCCTCAATCTTGAATCGGGCCGCACCATCGACGCCCTTGCCGTCAGTCCGGGGCAGGCCATCGCCGGTCCCGCCGCCCGTGCCGCCCGCGCCGCCCTCTGAGAGTTCGTTGCCCGTTCGGGCCAGCCGAAAGACCGTCCGCCATGCGTACCATCCTGATCATCTCCGCCGCCGCCCTCGCCCTCGGTGCCTGCTCCACGGCCATGGAGGCGGTGCGCGGGCCCGAACTGGCCCCCATCGGCTACCCCGCCGCCCTGATCCCGGCGCAGCAGACCTATCTGCCGACCCCCGAACCGCGGCAGGCCGCCAGCGCCAACAGCCTGTGGCGGACCGGAGCCCGGACCTTCTTCGGTGACCAGCGGGCCCGTCGCATCGGTGACATCCTGACGGTGACGATCAACATCGATGACCAGGCCCAGACCCAGAACACCACCGCCCGCACCCGCACCAACGACATCGCCGGTGGCGTCTCCAGCCTGTTCGGCCTCGAGAACAGCATCGGCCGGGCCTTCCCGGGCGGATTCGATCCGGCCAACATGGTCGGCATGTCCGGCTCGTCGAACGCCAACGGCTCCGGCTCGGTCAGCCGCTCCGAAAAGGTCTCCCTGACCATCGCCGCCGT
>CAXBHG010000081.1:0-9815 GCA_963975385.1 uncultured Brevundimonas sp. | reverse complement strand
GACCTGGCCGGAAAATACGAACAGTCGGCCCCCAATTTCGCGCGCGTCGTCGACCGTCATCCGGCCATCGTCAGCACCTATCCCAGCTATCGGGCGGCGCGACTGCTGAAGCGGTTGCCGGGGCTGGCCCAGCTGCGGCCCCTGCTGCGGCGGGCGGCCGAGACCGAGGCTCTGCCGACCGCGACGCGGGCCTTTTCGCTGCGGCTGTACCGGGCGGCCCTCTATGCGGGGGCGATCGCGTGACGCCCGAGCCCTACAGCGCCGATCCCGGCCTCGGAGCCAAGCTGCGCCGCCGCTATGCGCGGCTGGTGCACCGGCGCCCGGCGCGGCTGGGCCTGGGCCGGCCGACGGTCAGCTTCACCTTCGACGACGCCCCGGCCAGCGCCGCGACGGCGGCCGCCATCCTGGAACGCTACGAAGCGCGGGGGACCTATTATCTGTGCGCCGGCCTGTTCGACGAGACCGGCCATATGGGGCGCTACATCAATGCCGCCGAGGCCGCCGATCTGGCGGCGCGCGGGCATGAGATCGGGTGCCACAGCTTCGGCCATGTCGACGCCCACCGCGCTGAAGGCGACGCCCTGCTGGACGACAGCGGGCGCAATGTGACGGCCCTCAAGGCGCTGGGCGGCAGTGCCCGGCATTTCGCCTTTCCCTATGGCGAGGTGTCGCCGGCGGCCAAGGCGCGGCTGGCCGATCGCTATGGATCCCTGCGTGGGGTCCATGCCGGACTGGTGCGCGAGGGCGCGGACCTGAACCAGCTGCCCGCCGTCGGCATCGAGGGCGACGACGGTGAGGCGGTGGCCCGGCGCTGGATAGATCGTGCAGTTGAAACCGGGACCTGGCTGATTCTGTTCACCCATGACATCAGCGACAAACCCTCGCCCTGGGGCTGTACGCCGGAGGCGTTGGACCGGCTGGCGGCCCATGCGCGGGACGCGGGATGTGACCTGAAGACGGTCGGTCAGGTTCTGGACCGATGACGCCCGCCGACCCCGTCGCCGTGATCATCCCGACGCTGCGGCGGCCCGAGGGGCTGGCGCGGGCACTGGAGTCCCTGTTTGCCCAGACCGGGGTTGCGGATCGGCTGGGGGAGATTGTGGTCGTCGACAATGATCCGGCCGGCAGCGCCGCCGCGACGGTCGCGGGTCTGGACGGGCGCTCGCCCTGTCCGGTGATCTATCGGCATGCGCCCGTGCCCGGCGTGGCCACGGCGCGCAATGTCGGGCTGCAGGCCACCGACGCGCCGCTGATCGCCTTTCTGGACGACGATGAGGTGGCCGCGCCGGACTGGCTTGCGCAACTGCTGGCGGCGCAGGGCGAGACCGGGGCCGATGTGGTGTTCGGCCCGATCCGGGGTCGGGCCCCGGCCGCCGCCGACTGGCTGAAGCCGTATCTGGAAGACTTCTTCGGACGTGCGGGACCGACGACGACCCGGCTGATCGACGGTCCGTATGGCTGCGGCAATTCGCTGATGGTGCGCCGGACCGCCCTGCCCGGCTCCGCGCCGTTCGATACCGCCGCCGATCAGGCGGGCGGCGAGGACGACGCCCTGTTCGCGACCCTGGCCGATCGGGGCGGCCGGTTCGGCTGGGCCGCCGGGGCCTGGGTCGACGAGATCGCGCCGGCCCATCGGGCGACCCTGACCTATGCCCTGTCCCGGGCCTTTGCCTTTGGCCAGGGGCCGAGCCAGACGGCGGCGGCGCGGCGCGACTGGGTCGCCGTGGTGCGCTGGATGCTGATCGGGGCCGTGCAGATGATGCTGTGGACCTGTGCCGCCGTCCCCTATCTGATCGTCCGCAGCCCGCGCCGCGCCTGGGCGCTGGACCGGATGGCGCGTGGACTTGGAAAGCTATTCTGGATGAAGGGGCTGGAGCCCCATTTTTATGGGACACGCGAACTGGCGCGGCTGGACGCGGCCGCGCGCTGATCAGCCGGTTCAGCCGGTTCAGCCGGTCAGGCGGGCCAGGAAGCCGGGCGCGCGATAGGTCGAGCGATTGACGACCACCCCGGCGATCCTGCCGCCCACGGCCTCGATCTCGTCGCGCAGGATCATTGGATCGGCGGCCCGGGTCGATTCCGACACCACCAGGACCGTGGCATCGACGAACGGGGCCAGGGTCAGGGCCATGTCGCTGCGATCGGTCGATGGGGCGTCGATGACGATGGTGTCGGCATGTTTGCGCAGCGCGTCCCAGTAGCGGGGATCGGCCACGGCCGAGGCCCGCTGTCCGGACCGAAGGCGGGTTGTGTTGACGCGCGACACCCACAGCCGTCCGCCCAGACAGGGCCGCGCCGTCAGCAGTCGCGCCGGAGAGATCGGGCGACCGTCCGGACCGGTCACACGCGGGGTGACCGCAAAGAAGCACGAACCGTCGGGCGAGGCCTGGGCCGGGCGACCGATGCGGCCGAACCGGTCCGGTTCGCCGGAGATGGCCTCAAGCTGGCCCTGCTGGGCCAGGTCGCCGTCGATCAGCCAGACCGGGCGGCGGGCCCGCACCGCCGCGAGGCGCGCGTATTCGCGGGCGACCGTCGAAGCCCCCTCGCCCGAATTGGCGGCGACGACCTGAATCACCCGTCCGCGATGCGACGGGGCCGGACCCAGCGCCGCCCAGAGGCCGGCCATTTCGGATGTGAGATCGACCATCGAATCGGTTACGCGCCTAACTCGCCCGGCCACAGACTAGCATGCGGGCTCATGGTGCCTTCATCGGCGCGACGGCCAGCACGGGCATTTCCAGCGTCCGCCCGACCGAGCCGGCGGTGGCGAAACTGCGCCGGGTGAAGATCCGCAACAGGCCGACGCACAGGGCGGTGAAGCCGGCGAACAGGAAGACGACGATCAGCAGCGGGGCCTTCAGACTCTTGCCCCGGGTCGGGGCCTGGGCCCGTTCGATGACGGTGACATTGTCGGCCCCGGCCATCACCAGGGCGCTGTCGGCCCGGCTCTGGGTGGCGCGCTCCTGGAAGTCGCGGATATTGGCGGCCAGAACCTCGCGGTCGCCGGCCAGGGTGGCGTTGGTGGATTCAATCTGGGTCAGCATCGCCTGGCGCGAACGCAGTTCACCGACCTGACGATCGAGAACCGCCAGACGGGCCGCCAGGGAGGCGGCTTCGGCGGCGGCGGCGATGCGGTCGCTCTCGGTCTGGACCCAGACGGGGTTGGGGCCGGTGCGAACCTCCTTGGCCCCGACGGCGGTACCCGTGCCGACATAGGCCTGCAACTGGGCGATCTGTTCCTCGATATCCTTCACCGGCTGGGCGTCGGGCTGGTAGCGCGACAGCAGTTGTTCGCGCTGGGTGCGCAGCTGCAGGACCTGGTCCTGGGCGGAGATGTTCAGATCCTGCTGCAGGGTGACCTGGGCGGGGATCGCCGCCTGCTGGGCCACCAGGGTCGACAGCCGCTGCCGCGCCTGGTCCAGCTGGGCCTGGACCGAGAGACGCTCGGTGAAGACCGTCTGATAGGTGGCCGCCAGCGTCGCCTTCAGCGTGGCGAAATCGCCGATGTCGTTGGAGGCAAGAAAGGCCTCATAGGCCGAATCGGCTGTAGCCAGTTCGTCCTCAAACACCTGACGCTGCTGTTCGATGGCCGGGGTCTTGTTGTCCCGGAACACCTCGCGGCGATAGGTCAGATACTGGGCGATGACCGCGTTCAGGACCCGGGCCGAGGTCTCGGGATTGTCGCTCTCATAGCTGATCCCGATGATGGCGCTGCCGGGGGTGGTGCCGACGCCGAGGCCGGCGTCCAGAACCTTCAGGGCGTCGGTCTGGCGTTTGGCCGCGGTTTCGCTGGACGGCTTGTCACCGAGGAAGCTCTCGACGCCGAGGGCCGCGACGGTGCGCTGCTTGACCTCGAGACTGTTGAGGATGGCCGCCTCGGACCCGGCCACGGCGTCGGCATCCGGGGCCTGGCCGCGTTCGGCTGTGCCGACGCGTGGCTGGTAGACATATTCCTGGCCGACACCGGCATAGAGCTTGCCCGTGGCCGTATAGGTCTTCTTCAGCGTCAGCACCGCCGCCGTACCGAGCGCGAAGATCAGCAGGAAGACCAGGATCATCGGCACCAGTTCGCGAAACAGCAGCCCCACGATATCGAGGAGTCCGTAGCGCGGGCGGGCTGTGGCATAGGCCGTCGTGCGCATGGGCGGCGGATGATTCCATCTGGTCGTGTTGACTGTTGCGCCAGACTTGACCGAGCGGCGTTAACCATCAGTTACCCATAAGCGGCGACCCTGTGTCGAACGCGCCTGTCCGTCACGGATTCCTGCCCCATGCCCATCGACCGTCGCCTGCTCCTGCTGTCCCTCGGTGCCGCCGCCCTGAGCGGCTGTGCCAGTGAGAACGGTGGCCGCATGCCCCTGCCCGCGGCCGGTGCGGCCGGTGGACGGGTGCAGCCGGTCGGCGAAGCGGGTTTCCCCGAGATCGCCTTTGCCGACTGGAGCGAGGCCGAGCCGGAATATCTGCTGTATCCGGGTGACGAGATCGAGGTGGCCACGCCGACGGCAGCCGAACTGACCCGGACCCAGAAGGTGGGTCCCGACGGGCGCATCGCCCTGCCCCTGATCGGCCAGGTCATGGCGGCGGATCGAACGATCGCCGAGCTGGAATCGGATATTGCCGGGGCCTATGCCTCACAGCTGCTGCGGCCCGTGGTCGAGATCACGCTCAAACAGGCCGGACCGCTGAAAATCTGGGTGGACGGCGAGGTCCGGACGCCGGGGGTCTATGACATGCCGGGCGATATCGACGCCTATCAGGCGGTGATCATGGCGGGCGGCTTCCTGCCCACGGCGCGCCAGCAGGAGGTGGCGCTGATCCGGCGCGGGCCCGGCGGGGTCCGCATGCTGCGCGCCGCCGACCTGAGACCGCGTCGCGGCGAGGTGATTGCCCTGCGCCGCGGCGACATCCTGTTCGTGCCGCGCACGACCCTGGGCGAGGTGGCCAATTTCGTCACCCAGATCCGCAACGCCCTGCCCGTCGGCTTCACCTATGCGATCAACGGCCAGTACCAGTCGTTCTAGGTCGACCGGCTGACCGGGACGGGACGCAGGCGCGTCCGGTCCACGTTCGCGTCAGGCGGCCAGGGTGACGACGCCGGCGTCGATCCAGCGACGGGCGGCGCGCTGGGCGTCGGCGATCTCGTCCTGTTCCATTTCCTGCGACATCTCGCGGCGATAGACCCGGGCCTCGACCGACCCCTTCATGGCCGCCAGGTTGAAGATCATATGGGCCGAGACCCGGTCCATCGGGCAGCCGGCCTGGCCGGTCGAGTACATCATGCCCAGACGAAACAGGGCATCGCCGTCCATGTCCGCGGTCGGCAGAGGCAGGGCAGCCTCGGCTTCGATCCCGATTTCCGGCGCCAGTTCTTGCGCGTTCATTACCGTATCCTCCGAACGGAGGCCGTTCTGGCCCCGTCTTCTGAGGCCTGATCAAATACCCGCGGTTTGAAGTTAAAGTTAACAGCAGCGGGCCGATTCGATCTTTTCAGTAAAGCAATAATGAATACTGCGCGGGCGGTTCACACCTCGGAAATCTATTGGAAATCTTGCGGTTACACCTTCCCGGAAGGTTAACGTCCGCGCTGGCCGAACAGGATCTTGCGGGCAGCCTCGGCGGACTGGCCCGAGGCGGCCAGGTTGCGCCGCATCGCCTCCCCGACGGCCCGACCCGCGATCACCGCCGGTCGCGATCCGACCCGGTCCATCCAGGCCGCGAGATTGGGAAACTCCTCCAGCGACTGGCCCTGGTAGGACGGCAGGATCCACGGCCAGGCGGCCATGTCGGCGATGGAATAGTCGCCCGCCAGATAGTCGCGGTCGGCCAGGCGGCGGTCCATCACGCCATAAAGACGGTGGGTCTCGTCGGTGTAGCGGCGGACGCCATAGGCGATCTGGCGCTGGTCGCGGATGATGGCCGGGGCGTACTGGCGGAAATGATGGGTCTGGCCGGCCATGGGGCCCAGGCCGCCGACCTGCCAGAACAGCCACTGGTCGATCTCGACCCGGGTGCGCACATCGGCCGGATAGAACCGGCCGGACTTGTTGCCGAGATATTGCAGGATCGCCCCCGACTCGAAGATCGACAGCGGCTTTCCGTCCGGACCGTCGGGATCGACGATGGCCGGCATCCGGCCATTGGGGCTGATCGCCTGGAAGGCCGGCTCGAACTGTTCGCCGGCCCCGATGTTCACCGGCCGGACCACATAGGGGATTCCCATTTCCTCGAGGGCGATGGAGACCTTCCAGCCGTTGGGCGTGGGCCAGTACCAGAGTTCGATCGGTTGGGTCATGCGAGGGTCCTGAAGCGGCTCCCTGATCTGGGGCGCGCACCGACGCGGCGCAACCGCCCGGACGCCGAACCTGACCGGCCTGTTCAGCGCGAGTTCATACGCGCCCCGCCAGCCTGCGGTGCATCCAGGGCCACCCCCCGTCCAGTTACCGGCCCGCTGCAGGAGAACCCTCATGAACCGCCTGACCCGGGCCGCCGTCATTGCCGTCGCCCTGGCGACCACGGCCGCCCCGCTCGCTGCCGAGGCCCAGAGCCGCGGCGATCGCCATGAACGGCGCTATGACCGGCGCGATGACCGGCAGGACCGGCGTCATGACCGGCGCGATGACCGCCGGGATTACCGGTCCGACCGTCGGGACCATCGTCAGGATCACCGCTGGGATCGCCGCGACGACCGCCGCGACTATCGTGCGAACCAGCGCTGGGACCGCAACAATCGCGACTGGTATCGCGGCCGCAGTGATTTCCGGGACTATCGGGGCACCCGCAACGGCTACTGGTACGCGCCCAGCTACGGCTACTACCGGGTCGATCCCCGCTACAGCCATCAGCGCTGGCGGCGGGGCAGCTATCTGCCGGCGGCCTACCGCGGCTATTATGTGCGGGACCCCTATGTCTACGGCCTGCGCCAGGCCCCGCGCGGCTATCGCTACGTCCATGCCGGCAATGACATTGTGTTGATGGCGGTCGCCACCGGCCTGATCATCAGCGTGCTGGCCGGGGCCTACTAGACCTCGCGCCACAACGGAACAGCCCCTGCGGACCCGGCGTCCGCAGGGGCTTTTTCTTGCCCGGCCCCCGCCGTGACCCGGCATTATCGTTCAGTTAAGGTTCATGCGCGCGGCGCGATCCTGTCATCGAGCCGCCCGTTCCGGGCGTGCGGGGAAAGAGACCATGAAACGCAATCTGATGGTGTTCACCGCGATCACCGCCCTCCTCCTGCCGCTGGCGGCCCCGATCGCCGTCCAGGCCCAGGACCGCGGCGGACGCGGTCGTCCGGCCCAGCAAGAGGGTGAAGGTCGCCCGCAGCGCAATTCCTCCTTTGTCGAACGCCGCGCCGCCCAGGCCCAGGCCGAACGCGAAACGACGACCCCCGCCCCGCCGCCCCAGCGCCGGCAGGACCGGCGCGAGGATCGCCGGGAAGATCGCCGGGAGCGTCCGGATCGTCCGCAGCGCCCGTCCGAGCCGCAGCGTCCGGAACGCCCCGGACGTCCGGCCCAGCCCGACGCGCCGAACCGCCCGCCCTCGCCTGACCGCGATACCCGCCAGGACCGGCGCGGCGACAACCGTTACGACCGACGCGATGACCGTCGGGACGACCGGCGCGATGACCGCCAGGACCGGCGCGGAGACAACCGCTACGACCGGCGCGACGATCGCCGGGATGACCGGCGCGATGATCGGCGCGACGATCGCCAGGACCGGCGTGGCGACAATCGCTACGACCGGCGCGATGACCGGCGCGACGACAATCGCTATCAGCGCCGTCAGGATCGCCGCGAGTACCAAGAGTACCGCAACCGCTTCAACAGCGGCCAGTGGCACCGCGACTGGAACCGCAGCCACCGCTCCGACTGGTGGCGCAGCGACCGGCGGTTCCGGAGTTATACCGGCTTCCGGATGGGCTTCTATTTCGCGCCGGGCTACGGCTACTACAGCGTCCCGCGCTCGTACTGGGGCCAGCGCTGGTATGTCGGGGACTATCTGCCGTCGATCTTCTGGCGCTACCAGCTGGATGACTGGCGCACCTTCGGCCTCGGCTTTCCGCCGGCCGGGACGCGCTGGGTCGTGGTCGACAACCACATCTATCTGATCGACCAGTACGACGGCTTCATCATCGACGTCATCTACGACGCCTGGCGCTGGTAGCCGCGGCGAAATGAACGAAGGCCCCGCGGCGCGAACCGCGGGGCCTTTTTCATGGCGCTGATGCAGCGAGACGCCGCGCGTCGAGCGATAGCGCCCAAGAGATGCGCTCAACCAGCGAGATGCCGCGCATCGAGCGATAGCGCCCAAGACATTCGCGCGTCGAGCGGTAGCGCGCGTCAGGAAATGCCCAGCTTCGCCTTCAGGATGTCGTTGACCGCGGCCGGATTGGCCTTGCCGCCGGTGGCCTTCATCACCTGGCCGACGAACCAGCCGATGGCCTGGGGTTTGTCGGCGACGGCGGCGGCCTTGTCGGGGTTGGCGGCGATGATCTCGTCGACGGCCTTTTCGATGGCGCCGGTGTCATTGACCTGGACCAGGCCGCGGGCCTCGACCACCTGACGCGGCGAGCCCTCGCCGGCCCAGACGTGATCGAACACCTCCTTGGCGATCTTGGAGGAGATGACCCCTTCCTCGAGCAGGGCCACCAGTTCGGCGACATGGGCGGCCGGCAGCGGGCTCTGCGAGAAGTCGAGATTGTCGGCGGCCAGACGGGCCGACAGTTCGTTGGTGACCCAGTTGGACACCAGCTTGGCATCCCGGCCTTTGGCGGCTTGCTCGAAATAGTCGGCCTTGGCCTGTTCCGAGATCAGGACGACGGCGTCGTACTGCGACAGGCCATACTGGCTCATCAGCCGCTTGCGCTTCTCGTCGGGCAGCTCAGGCAGCGACGCCTTGATGTCGTCGATCCAGGCCTGCTCAAGCTCCAGCGGCAGCAGGTCGGGGTCGGGGAAGTAGCGATAGTCGTTGGCCTCTTCCTTGGAGCGCATCGAGCGGGTCTCGCCGGCGGTCGGATCGTAGAGGCGGGTCTCCTGATCGACCTTGCCGCCGTCCTCGAGGATCTCGATCTGGCGGCGGGCCTCATAGTTGATGGCCTGGGAGATGAAGCGGAACGAGTTGACGTTCTTGATCTCGCAGCGCGTGCCCAGATGGCTGAAATCACCGGTGGCGCGGAATTTCTCGTAGCCGCCCACGCGGCAGACCGAGACATTGACGTCGGCGCGCAGGTTGCCCTTCTCCATATCGCCGTCGCAGGTGCCCAGATAGATCAGGATGGTGCGGATCTTCTTGACGTAGGCGACGGCCTCTTCCGGGCTGCGCATGTGCGGCTTGGAGACGATCTCCATCAGGGCCGTGCCTGCGCGGTTCAGGTCGACATAGGATTCGGTCGGCGACAGGTCGTGGATCAGCTTGCCCGCGTCCTGTTCCAGATGCAGGCGTTCGACGCCGACGGTGAAGAAGGTGCCGTCCTCGGCCTCGACCTCGACCTCGCCCTCCCCGACGATGGGGAAATACAGCTGGCTGATCTGATAGCCCTGCGGCAGGTCGGGGTAGAAATAGTTCTTGCGGTCGAACTGGCTGCGTCTGTTGATCTGCGCCTTCAGGCCCAGGCCGGTGCGCACCGCCTGTTCAACGCAGAATTTGTTGAGCACAGGCAACATGCCGGGGAAGCCGGCGTCGACCAGCGACACCTGCTCGTTCGGCCCCGCGCCGAAGCCGACGGCCGCGCCGGAGAACAGCTTGGCCTTCGAGGCCACCTGGGCGTGGATCTCCAGCCCCATGACGATTTCCCAGGCCCCGGTGCGGCCCTGGATGAG
>CAXBHG010000080.1:0-9914 GCA_963975385.1 uncultured Brevundimonas sp. | reverse complement strand
CGCACGGGGGAGGTGTCCGGCCTTCGAAGCGTCGCCGGATCCAGCGGCGTCCAGGCTTTTCCACACCCAGATGCAGCGCGGCGGCCGCGGCGACGGTGACCACGAACAGGCCCGCCAATTCCAGGGGCGACATGTAGAAGCCGCTGTCGATCCCACGAAGCTCCGAGGCGATGCCCTTGTAGGCCACCAGCAGCGGTATATGGACCAGGTAGAGCGCGAAGGAGGCCTCGCCCGAGAAGACCGCGAGGGGCGTGGACAGGGGGCCGGCTTTGGCGGTTCTCGCCAGCATGGACCAGGTCAGTATGAGCGGGGCGGCGAGGGCCACCACCAATCGATCGTCCAGACTGAACTGCATGGCCAGCAACAGGCAGAAGGTCGCGACTGCGCTGGCGCCGATGGCGGAGCCGCGCGACCACTCCCATCGACGGCCCAGTCCATAGAGGGCCATGCCGATCAGGAATTCCGGAAGAATGCGCAGGATGCCCATGTCGTCCTCGGCACGCGGCAGCACCTTGCCGAACATCTGGCCATAGACGGCGTCGATCACGGCGAAGCCGAGCACGCCCAGAAAGAGCAAGACCCAGGGGCGGGTCTTCAACTTCATCGCGATCAGCGCATAGGCAGGGAAGAGCAGATAGGCGAACCATTCGGCCGAAAGCGACCAGGACGGGCCGCTCCAGTTGTAGCCGACAAGACTCGGAAACCAGGCCTGGACGAGCAGCAGGGTCTTGAGGAAGCCCTCGGCTGTGTAGGTGGCCGGATCATACTGGACCCCGGCGGCCCGGGCGACGATCACCATGACCAGGACGCCGGCCAACACCGCGAGGTGCAGGGGGTAAAGCCGGGCGATGCGGGCGACGATGAAGCGCCGGTAGCTGAAGGTGCCCGCCGGGAAGGACGGGCCGTAGACATGAGCCAGGATGAACCCGGACAGCATGAAGAAGGCATCCACCGCCAGCCGGGACCGCTCGATGATCGGGCTGAAGCCCAGGGCGGGATCCCACTGGAGCTGGTAGTGGAACAACACCACGCCCACCGCCAGGAAGGCCCTCAGACTGGTCAGGGCTCGCAGGTCAGTGGGGTAGCCCTCGCGGGTGGGCGAAACGGACGTCATGCGCGATGGGCCCCAAGGTCGGGCGGAGCCGGAGTGTCCGCCTAACTGGTTTACGCATCGATCGCGGACATCCCTCGTTTCTGAGGGAAGCGGCTCCGCCTTTCCGGACTGCCGACTCGGGCTGGTCAAGACGGTGTCCAGCGGGGCCGCTGCAGAGCGGCGATAGGGTCAGGGTCGAGCCCGCGTGCCGTGTCGATGCGGGTGCCGTGAGATCAAGATCAGGCTTCATCAAATCCTGCCCGGGCTTGCCCGCGCGCGCTCCGGTGGCCCTTACCGTGATGCACGGGCCAGCAGGGTGATCAACTCATCCGCCTTGGCCTTGCGGTCGGCCGGATCGTCGCCGGTCATCGCCCCCATGACGCAGTGGTCGAGATGGTCCTTCAATACCTCGTTCTCGACACGCAACAGGGCTGCCCGCACGGCCTGGAGCTGGGTCAGCACGTCCACGCAATAACGGTCCTCGTCGACCATGCGGGCGATGCCGCGCACCTGCCCCTCGATCCGGTTCAGGCGGTTGATCAGCCTGGGTTTCGTTTCGGTCTGCATCCCATTCCCCGGTTTGAGCGTTTGATATACCCCAAGCCGGTATCTTGCACTATACCCCCACGGGGTATATGCGGCACGGTCGAGAACAAGGATCCCCTTCCATGTCCACGCCCTCCAATCCCCCCTCGACTGGCCAAAGCTGCTGTGCCGGCAAGACCGACAAGGCCGCAGCCACGGTCGTTGATCCCGTGTGCGGCATGTCGGTCGATCCGGCGACCGCGACGCACCACGCGGCCCATGACGGCGAAGACCATTTCTTCTGCTCGGCCGGGTGCCGGACGAAATTCATCGCCGACCCGGACCGCTATCTGGGCGACCGGCCGGGGCCTGAGACGGCCATCCCGGGTGCCATCTACACCTGTCCGATGCACCCGCAGATCCGTCAGGAAGGGCCTGGAGCCTGCCCGATCTGCGGCATGGCGCTGGAGCCCGAGACGGTCACCGCCGAGGCCCCGGTCAATCATGAGCTGATCGACTTCACGCGCCGGTTTTGGGTCGGCCTGGTCCTGACCCTGCCGGTTTTCGCCCTCGAGATGGGCAGCCATCTGTTCGACCTGCACCGGTGGATTCCCGGCCAGACCTCGAACTGGATCCAGTTCGTACTGGCGACGCCGGTCGTGCTGTGGGCGGGCTGGCCCTTCTTCCAGCGCGGCGGGGCGTCGCTGCGCAGCCGCAACCTCAACATGTTCACCCTGATCTCGATCGGCATCGGCGCGGCCTGGATCTACAGCGTCGTGGCGGTGCTGGCCCCCGGCCTGTTTCCGGCGGCGGTGCGCGGCATGGACGGCAGTGTGCCGGTCTATTTCGAGGCAGCGGCGGTCATCACCGTGCTGGTGCTGATCGGCCAGATTCTGGAGTTGCGGGCGCGCGAACAGACCTCGGGCGCGATCCGGGCCCTGCTGGACCTGACACCGAAGACCGCGCGGCGGGTCCGGGACGACGGCACTGACGAGGACGTCTCGCTGGAGCAGGTGGGGGTCGGCGATCGCCTGCGTGTCCGGCCCGGTGAACAGGTCCCGGTCGATGGTGAAATCCTCGAGGGCCGGGTGTCCATCGACGAGTCGATGGTGACCGGCGAGTCCATGCCGGTGACGCGGGAACCGGGCGGCGCGGTCGTCGGTGGCTCACTGAACCGGACCGGGTCTTTCGTGATGCGGGCCGACAAGGTCGGGGCCGACACCCTGCTGTCGCGGATCGTGCAGATGGTGGCCCAGGCCCAGCGCAGTCGCGCGCCGATCCAGCGGCTGGCCGACGTCGTCTCGGGCTGGTTCGTGCCGACGGTGATCGCCGCCGCCGTCCTGGCCGCCGTCATCTGGGGCCTGGTCGGGCCCGAGCCGCGGCTGACCTACGCCCTGATCGCCGCCGTCTCGGTGCTGATCATCGCCTGTCCCTGTGCCCTGGGTCTGGCCACGCCGATCTCGATCATGGTCGGGGTCGGGCGCGGGGCCCGGGCCGGCGTGCTGATCCGCAATGCCGAGGCGCTGGAGCGGCTGGAGAAGGTCGACACCCTGGTGATCGACAAGACCGGCACC
The DNA here is from genome assembly GCA_963975385.1 of uncultured Brevundimonas sp. Lineage (GTDB taxonomy): Bacteria > Pseudomonadota > Alphaproteobacteria > Caulobacterales > Caulobacteraceae > Brevundimonas. The sequence continues at coordinate 6,722 of CAXBHG010000080.1, read as the reverse complement.
CTGACCGAGGGGCGACCCTCCGTGACGGCGGTCCAGCCCGTGGCCGGTTTCGACGAGGCCGAACTGTTGCGGCTGTCGGCCAGTCTGGAGCGGAGCAGCGAACACCCGCTGGCCGACGCCATCGTCCAGGCGGCGAAGGACCGCTCCCTGACCCTGTCCGAGGCCGGTGAGTTCGACAGCCCGGTCGGACGTGGTGTCACCGGCCGGGTCGACGGCCGTCGCGTGGTGCTGGGCAACGGCCGCTATCTGGGTGAACTGAAGATCGACGTCACGGCGCTGGAGGCCGGGGCCGAGGCCCTGCGCCACGACGGGGCCACGGCCATCTTCGTTGCCGTCGACGGCCAGGCTGCCGGGGTGCTGGGCATCGCCGATCCGGTCAAGGCGACCACCGCCGAAGCCATCATCGCCCTGAAGGCCGCCGGTCTGCGGCTGGTGATGATGACCGGGGACAACCGCACCACCGCCGAGGCCGTGGCCCGAAGTCTGAGGATCGACGACGTCCGGGCCGAGGTCCTGCCGCAGGACAAGGCCGATGTGGTCGAACAGCTGCGCGCCGAGGGCCGGATCGTGGCCATGGCCGGTGACGGGGTCAACGACGCCCCGGCCCTGGCCGCCGCCGATGTCGGCGTGGCCATGGGCGCGGGGTCCGATGTGGCCATCGAGAGCGCGGCCGTCACCCTGTTGAGCGGCGACCTGCAGGGCATCGTGCGGGCCCGGCACCTGTCGAAGGCGGTCATGGCCAATATTCGCCAGAACCTGCTGTTTGCCTTCGGCTACAATACGCTGGGCATCCCGATCGCCGCCGGCCTGCTGTATCCGACCTTCGGCCTGTTGCTGTCGCCGGCCCTTGCGGCGCTGGCCATGTCGCTGTCGTCGGTCAGCGTGATCGGCAATGCCCTGCGGCTGCGAGTCGTCAGACTCTGAAAGGCCGGCTCGAGACGGTCCGCGATCAATGACAGGCACCGCCGACAGACACCGGGCGAGCCGGTCTTCGGCCGCCGGGCGCTTGCATCCGTGTTGCCGTCCAGGTTGGAACCGTGGCCGCTGGCCTGGATTAAGCGTGGCACCGCTCTTCGGGCGCGCCGGTTAACGGCCGTCCGCGACTGACCCCACGTCCGTTCAAGTCCGTGCCATGCGTCAGCCTGTCGCGAGGGCAGGGCCCGCCGGCTGCGTAAACACCTAGAGGCCGTCGCTCGATCCAGTGAGCCGGCCGCATGAAATTCAGGAGTACCCCATGAAGCTCGATCGTCGAGGATTGCTGCGCGGCGCGGTCGCCGGGGGCGGCCTTCTGGGCCTTCAGGGACTGATGCCTGCATGGGCCCAGACCGGTTCGCCGGGGCTGCGCGCTGACCTGCCCACCCTGAGCGGTCCGAACATCGACCTGACCATCGGTCAGTCGCCCTTCACCGTGAACGGACGGTCCGCGACCGCGACAACGATCAATGGCACGCTCCCCGCTCCTTTGCTGCGCCTGCGTGAGGGCCAGAACCTCCGGCTGGCGGTGCACAACCAGCTCGAGGAGGACACCTCGATCCACTGGCACGGCATCCTGCTGCCGTTCCAGATGGACGGGGTGCCGGGCATCAGCTTCCCCGGCATCAAGCCAAGCGAGACCTTCGTCTATGAGTTCCCGATCCGGCAGTCGGGCACCTTCTGGTACCACAGCCATTCGGGCCTGCAGGAAGCCGTCGGCCACTACGGCCCGATCGTTATCGATCCGGCGGGGGCGGATCCCGTCGCCTATGACCGCGAACATGTTCTGGTCCTGTCGGACTGGAGCTTCCTGCATCCGCACGAGATTCTGGAAAAGCTGAAGAAGAGCCCCGGCTATTTCAACCGCCAGCGCACCACCCTGGCCGGGCTGCTGGACGGCAGCGACCGGATGAGTCTGGAGGAACGCCGGATGTGGGGCGGGATGCGCATGGACCCGCGGGACATCCTCGACGTCAACGGCACCACCTACACCTATCTGATCAACGGCCACGGCCCGCAGGAGAACTGGACCGGCCTGTTCCGGCCCGGCGAGCGGGTGCGGCTGCGCATCATCAACGCCTCGGCCATGTCGATCTTCAATGTCCGGATTCCCGGCCTGGCCATGACCGTGGTTCAGGCCGACGGCGAGAATGTGCGGCCGGTCGAGACCGACGAGTTCCAGATCTCGGTCGCCGAGACCTATGACGTCATCGTGCGGCCGACCGAGGACCGCGCCTATACGATCGTCTCTGAAGCGATCGACCGCTCCGGCATGGGCCGCGCCACCCTGGCCCCCCGGATGGGGATGACGGCCGAGGTGCCGCCGCTGCGCGCGGTGCCCAACCTGTCGATGGCCGACATGGGCATGGGCGGGATGGACCACGGGGCCATGGCGGGCATGGATCACGGCGGCGGCGACGCCACGGGCGGTATGTCGATGAGCGGCATGACCATGCGCGACCCCGACAACGCCCCGCCCGACATGGCCGTCGGCGTCGGCGTCGACATGGTCAATATGTCGCCGAAGAACCGGCTCGGCGAACGCCCAACCGGTCTGGCCGACGTTGATCACCGGGTGCTGGTCTATACCGATCTGGTGTCGCTGCAGCCGAACAAGGATCCGCGCCCACCCTCGCGCACCATGGAGATCCACCTGACCGGCAATATGGAGCGGTTCATGTGGGGCTTCGACGGCAGGAAGTTCAGCGAGCTGGTCGAGCCCATCCGCTTCGAGCGTAACGAGCGGGTGCGGGTGACGCTGGTCAACGACACGATGATGGCCCACCCGATCCATCTGCACGGTCATTTCTTCGAACTGGTCACCGGCGGTCCGGCCGGGCACCAGCCATTGAAACACACCGTCAATGTCGCGCCGGGTGGCAAGGTCACCTTCGACCTGACGGCCGATGCGCCCGGCGACTGGGCCTTCCACTGCCATCTGCTGATGCATATGCATTCGGGGATGTTCAACGTGGTGACGGTGCGGCCCATGGACGGAGCCGCGTCATGAACCGCCTCGTCATGGCCATTGCGCCCCTGATCCTTGCCGCCACGCCGGCGGCGGCCCAGCACGCCGGCCATGGCCGCCCGCCCGCCGCCCGCCCGGTGCCTGCGCCAACGCCGCGACCGGCCCCCCGGCCCACGCCCCGACCCCGCCCAGCGGCCCCGCCTGCCGCCCCGGCCCAGGACCCCCATGCCGGCCACGCCATGCCGCCGGTCGAGGCTCCGGCGACGGTCGACCCCCACGCCGGACATGACATGCCGACCGAGCCACAGGCCGCCGATCCGCACGCTGGCCACGATATGACCCCCACGGGCCAGACGTCACCCGCGCCGGCGATGCCTGCGGGTCACGACATGTCGACGATGGGCCAGAGTCAGACTCCGGCGGATCCGCATGCGGGTCACGACATGTCCGGCATGGCCATGCCGCCAGACATACAGACCAGCGCGAACAACCCGGGACGCCCTCCTGAAACGCCCCCTCCTGCTGCGGCATCGAGCGGGCCGACCCACGCCGCAGACCTGTTGTTCGATCCGGCGGAAATGGCGGCGGCCCGCGAACACCTGCGCGTCGAAAACGGAGACATCCGCACTACGGCCGTCATCATCGACCGGCTGGAAGCCAATTTCTCGGACGGCGAGGAAGGCTACACCTGGAACGCCCAGGGGTGGACCGGCGGCGACATCAATCGCTTCTGGTGGAAGACGGAAGGCGAAGGTCTATTCGGCGACGGTGTTGAGGACGCTGAGGTCCAGGCCCTGTACAGCCGGGCCTTCCGGCCTTTCTGGGACGTTCAGACGGGTCTGCGCCAGACCTACCAGCCCGAAGGTGACCGGACAGACCTCGTGGTCGGCGTCCAGGGTCTTGCCCCGTACTGGTTCGAGGTCGATGCCGCCGCCTTTCTGTCCAACAAGGGCGAACTGACCGCCCGCGGCGAGGTGGAATACGATCAGCGGATCACCAACCGCTGGATTCTGCAGCCGCGGGCTGAGATCAACCTCTCCGCCGAGGACATTCCCGAGCTTTCGATCGGCTCAGGCCTGACCTCGCTGCAAATCGGGGCGCGCCTGCGCTATGAGATCCGCAAGGAGTTCGCGCCCTATGTCGGCGTCGAATGGACGAGGAGTTTCGGCAATACGGCGGACTTTCTGGAGGCCGACGGACGGAGCTCGGAAGACACCCGGCTGGTCGTAGGCATCCGGGCCTGGTTCTAGCGGCGGACGGGCGATCGGCGGCGGGTCGCGGAGCATCATGCGGGATGAGTGTCCTCGCGGACGTCCGGGTCGTCGTGATGGATCTCGACGACACCCTGATCTCGGCCTACCGGCACCCGGACCTAGTTTGGCGGATGGTCTGTCAGAGGTTTCAATCCGAGCTGGGCGTTCTTGAGCCGGACGAGGCGGCGCGCGCCCTTACGAGGGCCGGACAAGCGTTCTGGGGCGATCCAAAACGGCATGCCCTGGGCCGCCTCGATCCCCCGCAGGCACGGCGCATCATCGTCGGCGATGCGTTCGAGGCCTTGCAGGGGAGCGGCCGACGACCACCGTCTCGGGTGGTAGCCGAGCGGATGGCCGACGCCTTTAGCCTTCAACGCCACCGGGATATGCGGCTTGAGCCGGGCGCGGACGCGGTGTTGGTTCACCTGCGCAAGGCAGGATACCGGCTGGCGCTTCTCACCAATGGCACCGGCCCGCTGCAGCGCGCCAAGATCGAACGCTTCGATCTCACGTCGCGCTTCCACCATATCCAGATCGAAGGCGAGGTCGGTGTCGGCAAGCCGGATTCCGCTGCGTTCAGCCAGGTGTTCGAGGCCCTAAACATCATCGATCCGGCGGCCGTCTGTATGGTCGGCGATAGTCTCGAGTGGGACATTCGACCCGCCAGGGCTTTGGGCTGCCGCACGGTTCTGTACGATCCTGACGCGACGCCCGGAGATGATGGCGATCTTGGTGAAGCGGATATCGTCGCGCGGACCCTTGAGAGCCTCGTCATTCACCTCCCCGGCCCGCAGAGGCTACAGCCGGAGGCGATCTGAGCAGGGGGGTGGCGATTCCGGAGGAGCATTGTTCCTTACCGGCGGTTACCGGGATGCGGTCGGATCGGCGCGATGATCCTCTGGACGGGATGAAAAACGCCGCGCAGTGAACCGCGCGGCGCTTCTTTCAAACAGGTTCCGGCCTTTCGGGAGGGGGGAGGCCGGCCCCTCAGTGAACCATGAAACGCACGACGCCATTCATCTCGTGGCCATCGGTGCCGGCTGCGGCCCAGGCGGCGGAATAGGATCCGGCCGCCATGGCGGGCAAGGGCGCCCGGACCGTCGTGGCGGGCGACGCGTCCCCGGGCACCGCCACATCCATGGCCAGACCGGCGGGGCCTGTCAGTTTGAGTGACGTCAGGGTCATGGCGTGCGGAAACGTCACGGAAAACGCGGTCGGCGCGGCGGCCAGCATGGCGTTGTCCGCCGGTGTCGTGGTGACGCTGTTGGACGACGGCGCGGCCGGCATGGTGGCGTGATCCTGCATCGACATGCCCGCGTGGGGATTGGTCTGGGCCTGGGCGAGCGAGACGGGGGCGAGCGCCACGAGAATGGCCAGAGCGGCGAGGAATGAACGGTTCATGGGAGAACTCCTGTTTACGCGAACTATTGCTTGGGCGGCATGGTCATGCCGTCCATCCTGGACATGTCATGGCCGGCCATCGGATCAGCGGGTGGAGGCGTGGGGGCGGGCGCGGGTGCCGGGGTGGGGCGGGCCGGCCGGGGCACCGCGGCCCTCGGTGTCGGGGCGGGCGCGGGCGTTGCGACCGGGGGTGCCGGTGTCGGCTCCGGCATGACCGCCGGGGCGGCCTCGATCGGGCCCGCCGTCGAGGCGTCCGGCACCGCCTGGGCGTCGACCGGCTGTGGCTCGGCGGCCGGCTGGCAGGCGGACAGGCCGACTGCCGCGATGGCGGAAAGGACCAGGATTCTCATGTGAATAGCTCCTAGAATGGGGGCGAAGATCAGGCTCTGTTCCTGGCGACGCCGACGACGAACGGGTTTGGCTTTCCGGCGTCGCCCGCGGGAGCGAGCGGCACCTTCATATCAGGAATACGCGCATGCCCGCCGCAGCCCTCGCCTGGTGAAGGCGATCGTCCTCACTTCCGGGTTCCGTCGCGACGATGGGTACCGGCGACGGGCCCCGTGCACGTCAGAGCGATCCCTTGGGAACGTGCGGGCCGGCCGTCGTGTCGCGCAGGGCGTCGGACAGCTTGCGTCGCGCGCGGGCCACGCGGGTCTCCACGGTCTTGACGGAAATCCCGAGAATCCCCGCCGTTTCCGCCTGACTGCGCCCCTCAATCGCGGTGAGCAGAAGCGGAGCCTTGAGGTGCGGCGGCAGGCGGCTCATCTCTTCGTTCAGTCGGGCCAGCCGGCCGCTGACCTCCATCCGGTCATCCGCTGCCTCGGCCCCGTCCGGCACCGCTAGGGCTTCGGGAGACGACAGGTCGAGGCCGCTGCGGATCAGTCGCCGGACGAAGCGGCGGCGGCTCCAGTCGCGGCATTTGTTGAGGGCTATCGTTCGCAGCCAGGCCTCGAAAGGCCGCGTGGGATCGTAGCGGCGAATGCTGAGCCAGGCGGCGGCATAGGTGTCCTGCAGTAGATCCCACGCCTCCTGCTCATCGCCGACATAGCGGCGGATGAACCGGAACAGGGCGGCCTTGGTCTGCCGCATCAATTCGCTGAAGGCTGCACGATCGCCGCGGGCGGCGC
>CAXBHG010000079.1:0-9936 GCA_963975385.1 uncultured Brevundimonas sp. | reverse complement strand
ACGACGGCCATCCTTATGCTCATGGCGACGGCGGAAACCGGTGCTGTCGGTGCGGCCTCGACGGTCGGGGCGGCGGGAGTCGGCGGTGCAGCCGGGGTCGCAGGCACCGTCGTGATCCCCGGCAGGGGACCGACCATACCCGCCGCATAGGGCGAATAGCGCTGGAAGTGGACCGGCGCGGGCGTGGGCGTGGGCGTGGGCGGGACCGTCGTTGCCGACGGCTCGGCATCTGCCGGCACAGGGGCAGCTGCAGTTGCGGGCATATCCGGCGCAGGTTCGGCGGGCGTGGCCGGTGTCTCCTGGGCCGGCGTCGGCGCGTCGGGTTCGGCCGGTTCGCCCAGCAGGGTGGCCACCGCGGCGGCGCGGGCGTCGACGGCGGCCGCAGGGGCGTCGGCCGGTTCCGGTGCCGTGGTCGGCGGGGACAGGGGGGCGATCAGCAGATCGGCGAGATGAACCGGTTCGTCCGGGTCGGTGTTGAACAGCGCCCGTTCAGCGACCCGGCGGCGCGAGGCGGCATCCAGCGGCACGGGGGCCGGCCAGCCGATCAGAGCATCCGCGGCCTGTGTCGTCCGGCCGTCGTTCAGGCGCTGCAGCACATCCGAGCCGAGGAAACGGCCGACCCCGATGGACAGGGCGAAGCTGGCGAGCGCGTCGAACTGGTGCTGGTTAACGGGGTGCGCGATGCCACGGTTGAGCGCCTTCACCACCGGCAGAAGATCGTACTGCAGCAGCAGCTCGGCATCAGGCTCGGCGACCGTCAGCCCGTCCCGGGCCGAGGCTGTATGGCCGTAGCCGATCACCCATCGGCCATCCTCGCCGCGGACCGCCCTTGAGCGGAAGCCGGCGAAGCTCTTGATGAGGATGACACCCTCACGGGAGACTTTCATGTTTTTCGTGGTCACTTCGGACAACAGACTGACCCAAATCGAGACGGACGCATTCGCCCAACCGGGGAACCAGCAAGCGGCGGGCCGCGCGTCGTCCGTTCTAGATCAGGACCAGGGCCGCGAGGCCGAGGAAGACGAAAAAGCCCACAGTATCGGTAATCCAGCTGACGAAAACCGGGGACGAAACGGCCGGGTCGCGGTCCAGCTTGTCGAGGGCCAGCGGGATCAGGGTCCCGGCCAGCGAGGCCGCGAACAGGTTCACGATGACCGCCAGGCCGATGACCAGCGACAGCATGGGCTTGCCGAACCAGATGGCGGCGATCCCGGCCAGCAGAACCGCTAGCGTGACCCCGTTGGTCAGGCCGACCACCACCTCGCGACGCACGATACGAAGGGCGTTGGCGGCGGTGAGTTCGCGGGCCGCCAGTGAACGCACGGCGACGGTCAGCGCCTGGGTGCCGGCATTGCCCCCGATGGAGGCGACGATCGGCATCAGCACGGCCAGGGCCACCAGGGTTTCGATCTGCCGCTGGAACAGGCCGATCACCGAGGAGGCGACGACCGCGGTGCCCAGATTGATGATCAACCAGGGAATTCGCGACCGGACGATGTCGACCACACTGCCGTCACGGCCTTCGTCGCTGACACCGGCCAGGCGCAGGATATCCTCGCGGTTCTCCTCCTGGATGATGTTGACGATGTCATCGACGGTGATCTGGCCGACCAGCCGTCCGGCATCGTCGATGACCGGGGCCGAGATCAGGTGATATTTCTCGAAGATGTAGGCGACTTCTTCCTGATCGGTGCCGACGGAAATCTCGTTGATCGGCTCCATCAGGTCGGAGAGTTTCACGTCACGACGGGCGCGAAGCAGCCAGCTGATCGGCACGCCGCCCACCGGACGGTTCAGCGGGTCGACCACATAGATGTCGAAAAACAGTTCGGGCAGGTCGTCGGTCTGGCCGCGCACGTGGTCGATGGTGTCGCCCACGGTCCAGAACTGGGGCGCGGCCATGACCTCGCGCTGCATCAGGCGACCGGCGGAATCCTCGGCATAGCCCAGTGAGGATTCGATCGCCGCGCGATCGGTCTCGGGCATGGCGGCCAGGACGCGCTCGCGCTGGTCGTCCTCAAGGTCCTCGACCACGGCCGCGGCATCGTCGGAGTCGAGCTCCTGCAGGGCCTCGGCCAGGATCAGGTGCGGGACGCGCTCCAGCACCTCCTCGCGGATGCCGTCGTCGAGCTCGGGCAGGGTCTCGGCCAGCAGCTCGGGTGGCAGCCACAGCACCACGACGCCGCGGTGTTCGGACGTCAGGAAACCCATCAGATCGGCCACGTCGGCCGGATGCAGGTCTTCAAGCAGGGAGCGCAGTCGCAGGCCGTCGCCGTCGTCAGCGGCGTCGACGACCTTTTCGACGAAGGTGGCCGTCAGGACGTAGTCCTCGTCGAGAGCCGCATGGTCCTCGACGGGGGTGTCACTGCCCTTGATCCGGCTCAGGGTGGCGGAGTCCGTGTTTTTCACGTGTCTGCCTCCCTGATTGGTACAGCCTGATCCAGCCGGTAACTCGTCCTGTCTAGCCAGATGGTGCGGTCGAGAAGACTCGAACTTCCACGGGTTGCCCCACAGCGACCTCAACGCTGCGCGTCTACCAATTCCGCCACGACCGCTCGCATCGGAGCGGGGGCAATAGCGGAGAGATCAGCGAAAGGGAAGAGGTCAATCCACCGGACGGCCCACACCCCGGAATTCCCGGGTGTCGTTCACATCAGGCCGAAAGCGGCGGCTTCGGGATACCGGCCGTGAATCAGGCGGCACCGGCCATGAAATCATAGACGTCGGCAGTGCGGGTCACGGTGATGGCGATGCGATCCTCGCGGATCTCGATCTCGCCCCGGGCGACCGGATGGTTGTTGGCCAGGATCCAGACCTCGTCATGTTCCGACGCATCCAGCGGGATCACGGCCCCGCGGCCCATGCGCAGCAGCTGGCTCATCGGCAGGACCGAACGGCCCAGAACGACGGAAATCTCGACATCGACGGCTTCGATCTGGCTCACAACGCACTCTGATACTGGGGTCTGCGCGGACGGTTCATCTTGCATGGGGCCCTCAGGAGCCACATTGAAGGGCCATGCTTTCCCACACGTTAAATCCCGAGGGTTCCGGCCTGATTCGTTCCAACGGCCAGCCGGTCGGCTGGGCGGTCTCGACGGAGCCGGTCGGCTATCCCGAGGCCGTGCAGGCCATGGAGGCCCGCGTGGCGGCCATCGCGGCCGGCGAGGCCACGGAGCTGATCTGGCTGCTGGAGCATCCGCCTCTCTATACGGCCGGGGTTTCGAGCAAGGACGCGGACCTTCTGGATGCGGGCCGGTTCCCGGTGCACCGGACCGGGCGGGGCGGGCAGTTCACCTATCACGGACCCGGTCAGCGGGTGGCCTATGTGATGCTGGATCTGAACCAGCGCGGGCGGGACGTGCGGGCCCTCGTGCGCGGACTGGAGCAATGGCTGATCGGGGGGCTGGCGGCGTTCGGGGTTGAGGCCGGCGTGCGCGACGGCCGGGTCGGTGTCTGGGTCGAACGGCGGGGTGCCGGATGGAGCCGCGAGGACAAGATCGCTGCCATCGGGGTCAAGGTCCGCAAATGGGTCAGTTTTCACGGCGTCAGCCTGAATGTCGAACCCGACCTGGCCCATTTCGGCGGCATTGTCCCGTGTGGCATTGCCGAGCACGGTGTCACCAGCCTGGTCGATCTGGGCGTACTGGCGACGATGGACGAGGCCGATGCGGCGCTGAAGGCATCGGGTCAGAAAATCTTCGGCGCTCTGGTTCCGGAGCCCCCACCGATCTGACGTGGATGGGGACAAATACGGAAAATCCCCCAGCCGGAAGGGTGGGGTTAACCGTCACTGTTGCAGGATGCCACGTCTGCAGCCGACCTCGCCGGAGTAGTTCCCTTGCCTGACAGGACCCCGTCGATTGATGCCGTGGCCGACGCGTCGGCCGTTTGCGGAACGCCGGTCCCGCCGCAGTATCGCGACGGGCTGTCCCAGGACATGGCCAGCTTTTTCGATGTGTCGCTGGACATGCTGTGCATCCGCGATCTCTCGGGCTGTTTCGTCAAGCTGAACCGGGCCTGGGAGTCGGTGCTGGGCTATCCGCTGAACGAGCTGGAGGGGCAGCCCCTGTTGCCGTTGATCCATCCCGGGGACGTCGAGGCGACGGTGGCCCATATGTCGCGGCTGGACAATCAGGAGCCCGATGGCGAGGTCGTCGGGTTCGTCAATCGCTACCGGCACGCCGACGGCAGTTATCGCCAGCTGGAGTGGCGCGCCCGGCGTTCGGGCGAGCGGATCTTCGCGGTGGCGCGCGATGTGACCGAACGTCTGGCGGCCGAGCGGGAGATGGCGACGGCGCGGGAGGCCGCCGAGGCCGCCAGTCTCGCCAAGAGTGAATTCCTGGCCAATATGAGCCATGAAATCCGCACGCCGCTGAACGGCATCATCGGCATTGCCGCAGCGCTGGAGCGCACCGGTCTGACCGACGGTCAGCGCGAGATGGTCGGATTGATCGAACAGTCGGGCGTTACGCTGGAGCGGCTGGTGTCCGACATTCTGGATGTGTCCAAGGTCGAGGCCGGCCAGCTCGATATCGAGATTCACGAGATGGATCTGGCCGCCGAGCTCGATGTGGTCATCGATCTGATGCAGGGGCGGGCCGAGGCCAAGGGGCTGGAATTCGTGGTCGAACGCGGCGCAACGGCGCGCGGCGACTTCCTCGGTGACAGCACCCGGATCAAACAGGTTCTGGGCAATCTGCTGTCCAACGCCGTGAAATTCACCGAGACCGGCCGCGTCCGTGTCGCCATGGACATTCAGGACAACCATCCCTGGGAGGGGACGGCGCTGCTGACGCTGGAGGTCGAGGATTCCGGCGTCGGCTTCGGACCCGAGTTTGCTGACAATATGTTCAAACGGTTCAGCCAGGCCGACGGCACCATTACCCGACGTTTCGGAGGGACCGGCCTGGGCCTGTCGATCTGCCGCTCGCTGGTCGAGCTGATGGGCGGGGACATAGAGGCGCACTCGGAACCGGGCCTGGGCAGCACGTTTCGCGTCACCCTGCCGATGTCGCGTATCCGCACGCTGGAAGAGCACGATGCCCGTCAGGGGCTGGCCAGGGACAACCCGGTGACGGTGGAGGCCCTGCCGGTCTGCGCAGATGGGCCGCGGGTCCTGCTGGCCGAGGACCACCCGGTCAATCAGCGGGTCGTGCAACTGATCCTCGCCGGTCGGGTCGCCACCCTGGTTACAGTGGACAACGGGGCCGAGGCGGTCGCTGCCTTCCAGCGCGAGCCGTTCGATGTGGTGTTGATGGACATGCAGATGCCGGTCATGGACGGGCTGGCGGCGACGCGGGCGATCCGCGCGCTCGAACAGGCCGGTCCCGGCTTGGCCCGCACCCCGCTGATCATGCTGAGCGCCAATGCCATGAGCCGACATCAGCAGGACTCGCTGGCCGCGGGGGCCGATATGCATCTGCCCAAGCCGATAACCGCGCTTGGTCTGCTGGAGGGTATCGACGCCGCCCTGGCCGCCGCGGCGGAGCCGGCGCTGGAGGTCGGCTGAGCCACTCGTCCGGCCCCGGACCGTCAGTTCGGGGCGTCACCACCGGTGTGCTCGTCATCCGCTCCGCCAAACGGCCAGGTCAGCAGATCCGCCAGGGTGAGGGGAGACGGGGTGGCGGCCACCCAGACGTCGGGATCGACCGCGCTCTCTACCGCGGCGTTGAAGGTGGTGCGCATGGCGGCGGTGTCAAAGCTCAGCCCGTTGCCGATGGTTGAGGTTGGCGGCACCGAGGCCACGTCCAGCGGCAGGCCGGCCCCGGCGCAGAAGGTGGCGGCGATACTGATGGCCTGGCGGTAGGAGAAGCGCAGCATCGTGTCGAAGCTGCGGATGGCCACGGCGGCGGCGTTGTCGGGCGTCGACTGGGCCCCGGGCTGCAGCACCATGTTGACGATGATATGGACCCGGCCGCCACGCAGCCGTCGCCCGAGCTGTTTCCAGCGCAGCAGGGCGTCGGGCAGCACGAACAGGGGCGTGGCCACGCCGCCGTCGACGTGCATCTCGTGGTAGATTTCACCGTCGGCCTCGCAGGCGATCAGCCGCGGTGGAAACAGACCGGGCAGGCTGGCCGAGGCGGCCAGCACGGAACGGAACAGGCTGAGCGCCGCCTCGCCCCTGCCTTCGACCTGGCCCTGGGCGGCGATCGCGCCGAGGTCCCAGATACTGGCCTGCTGTCGATCCAGATCGGTGGTGCCGACAAACAGTCGCCGCCCTTCGGCATGGGCCATCGCCACCGCCTTCAGCACCGCTGCGTCGATGAAGGGTTCGATCAGCCCGTCGAGGGCCCCAACCGGATACAGGCCTGCACGTCGCCCCGGCATCAGTCCCAGCAGGCCCAGCCGGCGCTGGGCCAGACCCCCGGTAAAGGCGCTGGTCAGCCGGTCGTCCCATTCGGGGCCCAGGAAGGCGAAGGGGGCGATCAGGGCCCCGGTGCTGATGCCGGTGACCACGGCGAAGGCCGGTCGCCGTCCGACCCGGGTGAGGCCCACCAGCAGGCCGGCCCCGAAGGCCCCACCCGCGGCACCGCCGGAAATCGCCAGAATGTTGACGGGATCACGCGCCCACGGCATCCGCGGCGGCGCGATACGGTCGGCTGCGGCAGCCAGCGCGTCATGCGCCTGGGACTCGGTCAGCCGCACCCCGGGAAAGCCGACCGGCTCGCCCCGTACGGCCGGCGGCGGTGACGTGGGCGAACGGGGACGGATCGGCGGACGGCTGGACATCCGTCAGTCATGCCCCGGCGGGAGCGGGACGGAAAGGGGGGCGTCAGGGAGGGGACGTACTATCCAGGGCCTGAATGAGGGCCCCCGTGTTGCGGATATTGGTGCCGGTCGAGACGCTTGTGACCGCGAAGTCAGTGACGCTATCTGGTGGCTGCGGACGTCATTCCGGGCAACCTGTAGGCGGTGCCGGGCGGCGTGGGCGCTGCGATCAGCGAATTCAAGAAGATGGTCGCATGGCTGCTGGCCAACATCGGGAAACGCGGGTGGACGGGCTAGAGGCCCTGACTGTTTACCCCGCAAACCTCTTCGCCCGCCCGCGCCTCTCGCGTGAAGGCCCGTATCTCGGCTTCGGCGCAGCCGGGGGCGGTCAGCAGGATGAAATGGGGCGCGTCGGCGACGGTGACGAAGCGGACCGGGCCGGCGGCGCGGAAGCGGTCCGCATGAGCGCGCGCACCGGCCAGTGGCGTCTTCGGGTCATGGTCGCCCTGCAGGATCAGCACCGGGGGCAGGCGCGACGGTGAGGTGCCGTAGGCGGCGTCGCGCGGATAGGCGAAGGCGGCCGAACCGGCCAACTGGCCCGGCAGGCTGCTGGTGAACAGCAGGTCGGCGGCCTCGGCGGCGATGTCGGCGCGGGTCAGGTCGGGGCGGGCGTTGTTCTCGGAGGCCGAGATGACCGCGACCAGCGGGACGGAGGATGAGGTCCCGACCGCGGCGAACGGGGCCATCTGCGCCTCCAGCCGAGCCTTGGCTGCCTCAATCGGGGCGGTATCCCCGGCGCGGACACCGGCGATGACGGCGGGAATCAGGGCGCGGGCGGCGGGATCGTCGAGCAGGCTGCCGAAGAAGAGTTTGGGCTGTTCGCCCGGAAACAGGCCAGCCAGGGCGGGATCGTCGACGACCGCCCGCATCGCCGTCTCGGCCGAACCCTCCAGACGGGCACGGCAGGCAGTGTCAGCGTCGCAGCGGGCCAGAATCTGGCGGCCGACGGCGTCGACGACCTGGGATCGGTGGCTGAGATCCCATTGATCGTCACCCTCGGGCGGGATCAGGGAGTCGAGAATGATGCCGTCCAGCCGTGCGGGCGGGGCCACGACCATGGTCCGCAACACCAGCTGGGTGCCGTAGGAGACGCCGTAGAGGAAGGTTTTGCCGCCACCGTCATGACGGGCCATCAGCCCGCTGAGATCATGGGCGGCGTTGCTGATGGTGAAGGCCTGGGGCCAGGCGGCGCGCGATTCCAGCAGGCCGAAACAGCTGCCCCATTCGGTCCCCGCCAGCTCGCGCCCGCCGGGAGAGGCCTCGGCCTCGTCCTCCGGACAGACGCGGCTGGACCGGCCTGTGCCGCGATGGTCGGGCATCATCAGATCATAGCCGGGGAAGGCGGCGCGCAGCCGCTTGAGCTGGGCATAGAAGCCGGCCCCGGATTCGCCCGGGCCGCCAGCGACCAGCCAGACCTGCCCGAGGCGACGGCCCTCGGCCGGGAACTTGCGCACGAACAGCTCGACTCCGGCGGTGTCTGGGTCCGCGCCGTCATAGGTAAGCGGGGCAGGGGTCAGGGCACACAGGGACCTGGTCAGGGCCGGGTGGCTGCCGGCATCGGCGCAAGGGACGAGGTCTGTGTCGGCGTTGATCGTCCGGGGAGCCGTGACGCAACCGACAAGGGATGCTGCAACCGCCGCCAGAATGATGAAACGCATGAAAATCCTCCGCTTAGAGGAGCAGTCTCACAGATTTCAACCGGCAGGTCAGGTTAAGTTTCTCTCATATGTGGTGTTGGGCCTATTCGAACTCCACCAGCACATCGTCCGCGGCCACCGGATCCCCGGCCCTGGCCGACACCGTCTTCACGACCCCGTCGTGCTCGGCCTTGAGGATGTTCTGCATCTTCATGGCCTCGATGATGGCGACGGTCTCGCCGGTCTTGACCTCCTGGCCGGGCACGACGGCGATGGAGACGACCAGGCCGGGCATCGGCGACAGCACCAGTTTCGAGGTATCGGCGGCGACCTTTTCCGGCAGGCGGGCATACAGGTCGGCGATGCGCGGGGTCATGACCCGGACCCGGGCCCGGGTGGCGCGGGTGCGGATGTCCCAGCCGTCGGCGACGCGTTTGATCTCGGCGGTGAAGGGGGCGTCGTCCAGCACGGCGCGGAACTGGGCCAGGCCGGGCCGCCAGTCGATTTCGCTGAGGCGCAGCAGGCGGTCGCCGTTGTCGACCTCGAGGATCAGGGCCTCGTCGTCGTCATAGCCGAGGCTGACGGGGACGGGCTCGCGGTCCAGCTGGACAATCCAGTCGATGCGGTCGGACGGGTCGCCGGACTGTTCCGAGACGATCTCGTGCATGGCCATGCCGGTGGCGACCAGGATGTCGCGCTGCAGCGGTCCGGCCGGGATGCCGTGAAAGCCGTCGGGGAATTCGTCGGTGATATAGGCGGTCGACAGCTCGCCCGAACGGAAGCGGTCCTGATCCATCACCGCGGCGAGGAAGGGGACATTGTGGCCGACGCCGGCCAGATGGGTGTCTTCCAGCGCGCGCGACATGCCGGCCACGGCCCCGGCCCGGGTCGGGGCCCAGGCGCACAGCTTGGCGATCATCGGGTCGTAGAACATCGAGATCTCGTCGCCCTCGCGGACGCCCGAATCGTTGCGCACGACATAGGGGCCGCCGGGGCCGGTCTGTTCGCCTTCCTCAGGCTGGTCATAGCGGATCAGGCGGCCGATCGAGGGCAGGAAGCCGCGATAGGGGTCCTCGGCATAGATGCGGCTCTCTATCGCCCAGCCGTCGATCTTCAGGTCGTCCTGACCGAAGGCGAGCTTTTCGCCGGCGGCCGAGCGGATCATCTGTTCGACCAGATCGACGCCGGTGATCAGCTCCGTGACCGGATGTTCCACTTGAAGACGTGTGTTCATCTCAAGGAAGAAGAAGGACTTATCATGACCAGCGACGAATTCGACGGTCCCGGCGCTGTCGTAGTTGACCGCCCGGGCCAGGGCGATCGCCTGTTCGCCCATGGCGGCGCGGGTCTTGTCGTCCAGCAGGGGAGAGGGAGCTTCCTCGATGACCTTCTGGTTGCGGCGCTGGATCGAGCACTCACGTTCGAACAGGTGGACGATATTGCCATGCTTGTCGCCCAGCACCTGGATCTCGATGTGGCGCGGATTGACGATGAATTTCTCGATGAAGACCCGGTCGTCGCCGAAGGCG
>CAXBHG010000078.1:0-9964 GCA_963975385.1 uncultured Brevundimonas sp. | reverse complement strand
AGGGCGTCGACGTGATCCATGCCTTCGGTGACCTCACCCCAGACGGTGTACTGGTTGTCGAGGAAGGTGGCGTCGTCCAGGCAGATGAAGAACTGGCTGTTGGCGCTGTTGGGATCCGAGGTGCGGGCCATCGAGCAGATGCCGCGCTTGTGCGGCTCCTTCGAGAACTCGGCCTTCAGGTTGGGCTTGCTGGAACCCGAGGTGCCGGTGCCGGTCGGATCGCCACCCTGGGCCATGAAGCCGGGGATGACACGGTGGAAGACCACGCCGTCATAGAAGCCTTCGCTCGCCAGTTCCGAGATGCGCGCGACGTGGCCGGGAGCCAGGTCGGGGCGCAGCTTGATGACCACGTCGCCGGTGTCGAGAGTTAGTGTCAGGGTTTGATCGGCCATCGGCACGCTCCATTTGATTATGCGCGGGACATAGCCCGCAAACGTCGTGGGGGCTATGTGGGAACGATGAGTGAAGACGAAAAGCCCGCCGACAAGCCGCCCGAACGCCGCCGCATGGTCAAATTGCCCACGGGCGGGACCGCTGCGGGCCGCAGCATGGGCACAAAAATGAAGACGGCCGACGACAAGTCGATGTCGAGCCAGCAATGGATCAAGCGTCAGCTGTCGGACAAATGGTCGGTGCGTGCCCGGGCCGAGGGCTATCGCAGTCGCGCGGCCTTCAAGCTGATCGGGATCGATGACCGCTTCAAACTGATCCGCAAGGGCAGCCGGGTCATCGACCTGGGCGCGGCCCCGGGCGGCTGGGTCCAGGTGGCCCTGGCGCGGGGGGCGGCCGCCGTGGTCGGCGTCGATCTGCTGATGATCGAGCCGATCCCCGGGGCGACGCTGATCCAGGCCGACTTCACCGAGCCCGGCGTGGATCAGCAGATGATCGATCTTCTGGGCGGAGCCCCCGATCTGGTGCTGTCCGACATGGCCCACAATACGGTCGGCCACCGTCAGACCGATCACCTCAAGATCATCGCCCTGATCGAGATCGCCGCCGATTTCGCCATCCGCACCCTGAGGCCCGGCGGCCATTTCGTGACCAAGAATTTCCAGGGCGGCGACGCCGGCGGCGTCCTGGCCCGGCTGCGGGCCGAGTTCGAGACGGTCAAATTCGTCAAGCCGGAGGCCAGCCGCAAGGACAGCGCCGAGGTCTTCCTGGTGGCGATGAACAAGCGCTAGGTACGATCCGCGCATCCTGCTGATTGCGTGGCGGAACATGTCGGGTAATGTCCATCCGCCTCAGGATAAGGACTGTTCCCCATGCGCCTTCGCTCCATCTCGCTCGCCGCCCTTCTGGCCGCCATGGCTCCGGCCGCACCGGTTCTGGCCCAGGCGTCCGCCGCACCCGAT
This sequence comes from uncultured Brevundimonas sp., assembly GCA_963975385.1. Taxonomy (GTDB): domain Bacteria; phylum Pseudomonadota; class Alphaproteobacteria; order Caulobacterales; family Caulobacteraceae; genus Brevundimonas. The sequence continues at coordinate 8,612 of CAXBHG010000078.1, read as the reverse complement.
GCCGCCACCTCGCCCCGGGCCACGGAGCTGCGCGCCGCGCCGGTCGCCGAACTGGTGTCGGAGGTCAATATTCCGTGGCAGCGGTTCACCCTCGACAACGGCCTGACGGTGGTCGTGCACGAGGACCGCAAGGCCCCGGTGGTGGCGGTTTCGGTCTGGTACAATGTCGGCTCCAAGGATGAGCCGGCCGGGTCGACCGGCTTCGCCCACCTGTTCGAACATCTGATGTTCGGCGGATCGGAGAATGCGACCGGCAGCTATCTGGGCCGGATGCGGAATCTGGGACCGAGCAATCTGAACGGCACGACCTGGTTCGACCGCACCAACTATTTCCAGACCGTGCCGACGCCGGCGCTGGAACAGGCGCTGTTCCTGGAAAGCGACCGGATGGGCTATCTGCTCGGCGAGGTCGGCCAGGAGGTGCTGGATCTGCAGCGCGGCGTGGTCCAGAACGAGAAGCGTCAGGGCGACAACGAGCCGTACGGCCTGTTCGAATACGCCCAGCTCGAGGCGCTGTTTCCCGAAGGCCACCCCTATCGCCACTCGACCATAGGTTCGATGGCCGACCTGGACGCCGCCAGTCTGGAGACGGTGCGTAACTGGTTCCGCGACAACTATGGTCCGAACAACGCCGTTGTCGTGCTGTCGGGCGATATCGATGCGGCGACCGCCCGGCCGCTGATGGAGCGCTATTTCGGGGCCATCGCGCGGGGCCCGGTGAACACGCCGGCCGAGGCCGAGGTCCCGACCCTGGCCGCGCCCGTCGTGGCCGTGATGCAGGACCGGGTGGCCGCCACCCGCCTGACCCGCAGCTGGGCCGTGCCCGGCCTGCTGAGTGACGATGCGGTGCCGTTGTCGGTCGCCGCCTCGGTGCTGGGCGGTCTGGCCTCGTCACGCCTCGACAACCAGCTGGTGCGCGGCGAACAGACGGCCGTTCAGGTGTCGTCGTACCTGTCGGAATTCCATCGGGTCGGCATCTTCGACATCTCGGTGAATGTGAAGCCGGGCGAGGACGCCGCCGCGGTGGGGGCTCGACTGGACGCTATCGTCGCCGACTTCATCGCCCGCGGCCCGACCGCGGAAGAGGTCGCCCGTGTCGCCACCCAGTATGTGTCGCGCCGTATCCAGAGCCTGGAACAGGTCAACGGCAAGGCCAATGTGCTGGCCGAGGGCCAGCTGTATGCGGGCGATCCGGACCACTACAAGAAGGAGCTGGCCGCCTACGCCTCGGTCACCCCGGCCCAGGTCACCGCCGCCATGCAGCGCTGGCTGACCCGGCCGGTGTTCGACATGACCATCAGCCCCGGCGAGCGGGAAGCCTATGAAGAGGCCGCACCGGTACGCGCCGAGCCGGTCCCCGCGGCCGAGATCCAGCGCGTGGCCCGCGATCCCATGCCGCCGATCGGCGAGGTTCAGGATCTGCAGTTTCCCGCCGTCGAACGCGCGACCCTGTCGAACGGCATGCCGGTGGTCTACGCCCACGTCGACACCGTGCCGGTGACCCGTGTCGCGGTCGAGTTCAACGCCGGCTATGCGGCCGACCGGGCGGACCGGCTGGGCGCGCACAGCCTGATGCTGGACCTGCTGGACGAGGGCACCACCACCCGCGACGCCAACCAGCTGGCCGAGGAACAGGAGCGTCTGGGGGCCTCGCTCAACGTCGGGGCCTCGATGGACCGCAGCGCGGCCAACCTGTCGGTCGTGACCGCCAACCTCGCCCCGTCCCTGACCCTGATGGCGGACGTGCTGCGCCATCCGGCCTTCGCGCCGTCGGAAGTCGAGCGTCTGCGGGCCCAGCGTCTGGCCGCCCTGGCCAATGAGGCGACCCAGCCGGGCGCGATCGCCGCCCGCGCCCTGCCGCCGTTGCTGTACGGTGCCGACAGCCCCTATGGCCGGTCGTTCACCGGTACGGGCGACGCGGCCACGGTCAATGCCCTGACGCGGGCGGATCTGGTCCAGGAGCATGACGCCTGGGTGCGTCCGGACAATGCGACGGTCTTCGTCGTGTCCAACCTGCCGCTGTCGGAGGTCACGGCCCAGCTGGAGGCCGCCTTCGGCGACTGGCGGGCACCCGCCACCCCCGGGGGAACCAAGGCGTTCAGCGGCACCGTGCCGGCCCCCGCCAACCGGATCGTTCTGATCGACCGTCCGCAGTCGCCGCAATCGCTGATCTATGGCGGGGCTGTGCTGCCGGTGTCGGGCACCGACGACCTGCTGACCCTGAATTCGGCCAATTCGATTCTGGGTTCCGACTTCCTGTCGCGCATCAACGCCGATCTGCGCGAGACCAAGGGCTGGTCCTACGGCGTGCGCGGCAATGTCACCGCGCTGGAGCACCGCGTGCCCTATATCGTCAACGCGCCGGTGCAGGCCAACCGCACGGGGGAATCGGTGGCGGCCCTGATCGGCCAGTACGATCGCTTTCTCGAGGTCGACGGCGTCACGCCGCAGGAGCTGGAGCGGACCATCAACGGCAACACCCGCCAACTGGCCGGGGGCTATGAAACCTCGGCGCAGATCCTCGGGGCGCTGCGCTCCAACGCCCTGTACGGACGCCCGGACGACTATCAGTCCACCATCGCCAGCCGCACCCGCGCCCTGACGGCGGCCCAGATGGACGCAGAGGCCCGCCAGGTCATTCATCCGGACCAGTTCGTCTGGGTCGTGGTCGGTGATGCCGCCGTCGTCCGCCCGCAGCTGGAGACCCTCGGCCTGCCGCTGGAGGTGCGTTCGGCGCAGTAGCGCCGCGACTACGGGCGAGGCGTGTCCAGGCCTCGCCCCTGACCGAACGGGGAGGGGTCTGGCGGGGTGTCCCCGCGCCAGGCCTTCCTCGCCTCGATCCGCGACCAGATCCGGTCGTGGGCAGTGAAGAACACCGTCTGCACCAGCGGCTCGATCGTGCCGATGGCCAGGGCGATGCGCCAGTCGCGGGTCAGGGCGAAGGCCACGGCCACGGCCACCACGAAATGCATCAGGCCATAGCTGACGGATTTGAGGGCGATCTGTCTGAACGAGCGGGGCAGGGCGTGGCTGTGGCCACACTGGCCGTGCGCGCGGCTCTGTTCCTCGGGGGCCATGATCTGCAGACGGGCGGTGAAGGCTTCCGACGCCTCTTCCAGCCGGGACAGCCGCCGCCGCCGTTCGATCCGGTGCCAGACCCGGTCATGGACCGAATAGGCGAGGGTCTGGAAGAACGGCTCGACCATCCCGACCGCCAGGGCCAGCCGCCAGTCACGGGTGATGGCCAGGGCCACCAGCACGGCGACCACCAGGTGCATCACGCCATAGCTCGCGATCTTCAGCGCGAGGCGGCGGGCGGCGGTGACGATTATGCGAACCATTCTTAACTGGATGTGGGGGCGTGGCCGCAAAACGCCAGCCATTTGACCCTATCGTAAGGATAGAGCGTCTGGCCCCTTGCGGTTCCGGGGGGGAGACCGCTATACGCGGCCCGCAAAACGGAGACTCCTCATGGAGATACGCGAAGGGCTTACCTTCGACGATGTTTTGCTTGAACCCGGCCCGTCGGAGGTCATGCCTGCAGAGGCTGACGTCCGCACCCGCCTGACTCGCAACATCAGTCTGAACATCCCGCTGACGTCGTCGGCGATGGACACTGTGACCGAGAGCCGGCTGGCGATCGCCATGGCCCAGAGCGGCGGCCTCGGCGTGCTGCACCGGAACCTGACGGTCGAGGAACAGGCCGACCAGGTCCGCGAGGTCAAACGCTACGAAAGCGGCATGGTCATCAATCCGGTGACCATCACGCCGCAGACGACGCTGGGCGAGGTCCGCGAGATCGTGGCCCGCCGCAAGATCTCGGGCTTCCCCGTGGTCGATCCCGAAACGGGCCGTCTGGTCGGCATATTGACCAACCGCGACACCCGGTTCGACACCGATCCGAACCGCAAGGCCGTCGAGATGATGACGTCCGGCGATCTGATCACCGTGCGTGAAGGGGCCGGCCGCGACGAGGCCCTGGCCCTGCTGCGCGATCGCAAGATCGAGCGGGTCATCGTCGTCGACGCCGACTATCGCGCCACCGGCCTGATCACGATGAAGGACATCGAGAAGGCCCAGGCCCATCCCCACGCCGCCAAGGATGACGAGGGTCGCCTGCTGGTCGGGGCCGCCTCGACCGTCGGTGACGCCGGGTTCGAACGCTCGATGGCCCTGGCCGAGGCCGGGGTCGACGTGGTCGTCATCGATACCGCCCATGGCCATTCGATCCAGGTCTCGCGCGCCGTCGAACGGGTCAAGCGCGAGTCCAACCGTATCCAGGTCGTGGCCGGCAATGTCGCCACCTATGAGGCCGCCCGCGCCCTGATCGACGCCGGGGCCGACGCCATCAAGGTCGGGATCGGCCCGGGCAGTATCTGCACCACCCGCATCGTCGCCGGTGTCGGTGTGCCCCAGCTGACGGCCATCATGGAAGCGGCCCGCGCCGCCCGCGAATCGGGCGTGCCGGTCATCGCCGACGGCGGCATCAAATATTCCGGTGACCTGGCCAAGGCCATCGCCGCCGGGGCCAGCGTGGCCATGATGGGCTCGATGTTCGCCGGCACCGACGAAGCGCCGGGCGAGGTCTTCCTGTACCAGGGCCGGACCTACAAGACCTATCGCGGCATGGGTTCGGTCGGGGCCATGGGGGCCGGCTCGGCCGACCGCTATTTCCAGAAGGACGTGGCCGACACCCAGAAGCTGGTGCCCGAGGGCATCGAGGGCCAGACCCCCTACAAGGGGCCGATCGGTCCGGTGCTGCACCAGATGGTCGGGGGGCTGCGCGCCGCCATGGGCTATGTCGGGGCGGCCACCATCGCCGACTTCCAGGAACGGGCGAAATTCGTCCGGATCACCGGGGCCGGCCTGCGCGAGAGCCATGTCCACGATGTGATGATCACCCGCGAAGCGCCGAACTACCGGCAGGGATAGGAGCATGACCATGCAGATGACGCCCGAATTCATGGCCCTGGCCGGGGTGCTGATCCTGGCCCTGGTGCAGATCCTGCTGGCCGCCACGGCCCGCACGGCCGAGCTGGGTCTGAAATGGAACGCCGGTGCCCGCGACGGCGAGACCCCGGCACCGGGCAAGCTGGCCGGACGTCTGCTGCGGGCCCAGGCCAATCTGTTCGAGACCCTGCCGATCTTCATCGCCGCCATCCTTATGGCGCAGATGACGGCCAGGGACGGCACCGGCCTGACCCTGCTGGGCAGCCACCTCTATCTGCTGGGCCGTGTCCTCTATCTGCCGCTCTACGCCTTCGGCGTCGCCTATATCCGCAGCCTGGCCTGGGGCGTTTCCCTGGTCGGTCTGGTGATGCTCATCGCCGCCCTCTTTGTTTGAAAGCCTGATTTGACCCCCGCCGCACGCCTCACTGCCGCCGCCTCCGTTCTCGACAGCATCGCCCAGGGCCGCTCGCCCGCCGAGGTGGTGCTCAAGGCCTGGGGGCAGGCCAACCGCTATGCCGGGTCGGGTGACCGCCGGGCCGTGGCCGAGCGGGTCTATGACGTGCTGCGCAGCCGCGCGCGGATGGTCTGGACCATGGGCGGGCGCGAGGACGGCCGGGCGCTGGTGATCGCCTCCCTGTCGGTGCTGGACGGCCTGACCCTGGAAGAGATCGAGGCCCTGCACAGCGGCGACGGCTACGGCCCGCGCCCGCTGTCGAAACAGGAACGCGCCCGTCTGGCGGCCGTGCCCGGCGACATGCCCGAGGGCGTCGCCGCCGGTGTGCCCGAATTCGTGGTCGAGGACTTCAAGGCCACCTTTGGGGATCGCTGGTTCGAGGAGGCGAATGCCCTGATGGATCGGGCCCCCGTCGACCTGCGCGTCAACGGGGCCCTGACCACGGTCGAGGCGGTGATGGCCGAGCTGCGCGACGCCGGCCTGCAGCCGACCCGCACCCCCTGGTCGACCTGGGGCCTGCGCCTGTCGTCCGACCCCGCCCCCAATGTCCTGGCCCTGGACGCCTTCCAGTCGGGCCGGGTCGAGATTCAGGACGAGGGCAGCCAGCTGGTCTGCTGGCTGGCCGGGGCCGCGCCCGGACTGACCGTGGTCGACTATTGCGCCGGCGGCGGCGGCAAGACCGTGGGTCTGGCCCAGGCCATGGGCGGGCAGGGCAATCTGATCGGCTGTGACGTCGTGCAGAAGCGACTGGACAATATCCGCCCGCGCCTGGCCCGCGCCGGGGTCGAGGCCGACCTGCGCCTGCTGGGCCAGAACGGCGGCGGGGTCGAGGACCTGAACGGCAAGGCCAATCTGGTCTTCGTCGACGCCCCCTGCAGCGGCAATGGCACCTGGCGTCGCCGCCCCGAGGACGCCTGGCGGATGAAGGTCGAGGAGGTCGAGCGCATGAACGCCCTCCAGACCCGTATCCTGGCCCAGGCCGTGCGTCTGGTGCGGCCCGGCGGCCGTCTGGCCTATGTCACCTGTTCGATGCTGCGCGGCGAGAACGAGGCCACGATGGACGGCTTCGAGGAAGACCACCCCGGCTTCCGTCCGGTGCCGATCGCCGGTCTGCTGGACGTGCCCGGCCTGACCCCGGCCGCCCGCACCCGCCTGGCCGAGCTGGCCGACGGCGGCAACCGCCTGCGCCTGTCGCCGGCCTCGACCGGGACCGACGGCTTCTTCTTCGCCCTGTTCGAGCGCCAGAGGTGACCCCGGACTGGAGCCTCGCCCGCTTCGGTCCGCTGACGGCCCTGTGTGTCATGGCCGCCGCGCCCGAATACGGCCCGGCGCTGCAGGCCCGCATCCGGCCCCTGATCACCGGCGTCGGCCCGGTCGAGGCCGCGGCGGCCACCGCCCATGCCCTGGCCGGACTGGCGGCGACGACCGGCCTGCCGGACCTGATCGTCTCGCTGGGCTCGGCCGGGTCGCGTACCCTGGACCATGCCCGGGTCTATCGCGTCACCCGGGTCAGCTATCGTGACATGGACGCCAGTGTTCTGGGCTTTCCGAAGGGCGAGACGCCGTATCCCCGCCTGCCGGCCGTGCTGTCGCTGGCGGACGGCCCCGCCGGCCTGCCCGCGGCCCGACTGGCCAGCGGCGGCAGTGTGGTCTCCGGGGCCGCCTATGACGGTATCGACGCCGACATGGTCGATATGGAGACCTTCGCGGTCGTCCGCGCCGCGGCCCGGTTCGGCCTGCCGGTGATCGGCCTGCGCGGCGTCAGCGACGGCCGCACCGACCTGTCCGCCCTCGAACACTGGACCGACGCCCTGGCCGAGATCGACCAGCGACTGGCCGAGGCCCTCGACCTGCTGCCCGCCCATTTCACGACCCCGCCGATCCTGCAGACGGAGCCCGCATGACCCCGCAAAACCACCAGAAGGTCCTGATCGTCGACTTCGGCAGCCAGGTGACCCAGCTGATCGCGCGGCGCCTGCGCGAGGCCAGCGTCTATTGCGAGATCCATCCCTACGCCAAGGCCGAGGCGGCGCTGGCGGCCATGAAGCCGGCGGCCATCATCCTGTCGGGCGGTCCCGAGAGCGTGCATGAGGAAGGCAGCCCCCGCGCCCCGCAGGCCGTGTTCGAGGCGGGCGTGCCGGTGCTGGGCATCTGCTACGGCGAGATGACCATGTGCGAACAGCTGGGCGGCAAGGTCGAGGGCGGCCACCACCGCGAATTCGGTCGGGCCGAGATCACCGTGCAGACCGAGTCCCCCCTGCTGGCCGGCCTCGCCGCCGTCGGCGAGGACGAGACCGTCTGGATGAGCCACGGCGACAAGATCGTCGCCATCCCCGAGGGTTTCCATGCCGTCGCCACCTCGACCGGCTCGCCCTATGCGGTGATCGCCGACGAGACGCGCCGCTTCTACGGCGTCCAGTTCCACCCCGAGGTGATGCACACCCCGCGCGGCGCGACGATGCTGAAGAATTTCACCCATGGCATCGCCGGCCTGTCCGGTGACTGGACCATGGCCGCCTATCGCGACGAGAAGATCGCCCAGATCCGCGAACAGGTCGGGGAGGCGAAGGTCGTCTGCGGCCTGTCGGGCGGGGTCGATTCCTCGGTGGCCGCGGTCCTGATCCATGAGGCGATCGGCGACCAGTTGACCTGCGTCTTCGTCGACACCGGCCTGCTGCGCAAGGATGAGGCGACCCAGGTCACCACCCTGTTCCGTGAGCACTACAACATTCCGCTGGTCCACGTTGATGCGTCGAAGGAATTCCTCGGCGAACTGGCCGGGGTTTCGGACCCCGAGACCAAGCGCAAGATCATCGGCCGGGTCTTCATCGAGATCTTCGACCGCGAGGCCGGCAAGATCGACGGGGCCGAATTCCTCGCCCAGGGCACCCTCTATCCCGACGTGATCGAGAGCGTGTCGTCGTCCAGCGGCAAGGCCCATGTGATCAAGAGCCACCACAATGTCGGCGGCCTGCCGGACTTCATGAAGCTGAAGCTGGTCGAGCCGCTGCGCGAACTGTTCAAGGACGAGGTGCGGGCCCTGGGCCGCGAACTGGGCCTGACCGACGCCTTCGTCGGCCGCCACCCCTTCCCGGGACCGGGTCTGGCCATCCGCATCCCCGGCGAGATCACCCCCGAGGCCGTGGCCACCCTGCAGCAGGCCGACGCCATCTATCTGGACGAGATCCGCAAGGCCGGCCTGTACGAC
>CAXBHG010000077.1:0-10052 GCA_963975385.1 uncultured Brevundimonas sp. | reverse complement strand
CCCTTGACGATCAGGTCGACGGCCGAGCCTTCGCGATAGTCGGCGGCGGCGACGAAATTGACCCGGTCCTCGCTGATCAGCCGGTGCACCTTGTCGCGGTCGCGCGGGGTGCTGTCGGGATCATAGACGGCGATCGAGAAACCGCCCTTGGTGTGCATCATCTTCATGGTCGGCACATCGGTGTCGCCGTCGCCGAGGAAGATCATCCGCTCGAACGGCACCGGGCGCTCGTCGTCGGGGATGAAGCGGTTGATGCGCTCGTCGTCCCAGTGGTTGTGGACGCCCTTGTTGATGCGGAACAGGTACTGGGTCTTGGTCGTGTAGTTGACGCCGACCGCGGGCCAGACGGCCACGTCCTCGGCGTCATAGACGTATTTCGACGCGAACACATGTTCGAAGGCGGGGTGGATCGGGCAGCCCTCGATCATCTCGGTCAGGCCGGCCGAAATGATATAGTGCTCGATCTCAAGCCCGTACTGGGCCCCGAAGGCGTTCATCCGGTCGAACCAGCTGAGGTCGCGCAGCCCCTCGAACAGGGCCACGTCCTGGCCGTGGTCGCGCAGCGCCTTGCGGGTCACCGGCTGGCCCTGCTCGCGGGCCACCTGCAGCATCATCTGCATATACATCAGGATGCCGTCGCCATCGGCGGCGATGGTCTGGGGCCGGACCGTGTCGTTCCAGAACTGGGTCGGCGTCATGCCGATCGACGGGATGAAGCTGACCTCCTGCATGTTGCCGCGCGCGAGGGTGCCGTCGAAATCATAGATCAGGGCGGTCTTCAGGGGCTTGATAGCCATCGGATGTCCAGGGGCGGGGGAGGGGTGGCGGCTAGTTAGGGCCTGGTGGTCTGCGGGTCAAAACCCGTGCGGCGCGAGGGTCACTCCGCGCCGGCGGCGCTGACCAGACCCAGTTCGGGCGGAACCGACGCGCCGGTGGCCCGCAGCGGCAGATGCAGGATGAAGGCCGCGCCCTTGCCGGGTTCGCTCTCGACCTCGGCCCAGCCGCCGTGCATCTCGACCATGGCCTTGACCAGGGCCAGGCCGACGCCCGGACCGCCGCGGTCGCGGCGCACGAAGCGATCAAAGACATGGGCCTGCAGATGATAGGGGATGCCGCGCCCGGTATCCTCGACCCGGATGCGCAGTTCGGAGGCATTGGCCTCGGCCGACAGGGTGACCTCGCCGCCTTCGGACACAGCCCGGACGGCATTCTCCAGCAGGTGGTCGAGCGCCTGGGTGATGCGGCGTTCGTCGGCGCGGACGACCGGCAGCCGGGCCGGGCATTTGGCCTTCAGCGTCGCCCCGCGCCCCTCGACCCGGGGCCGGTAGCGGGAGACGATGCCGGCGAACATGTCGCGCACATGCAGGTCGCCCAGGCTCAGCTCCATCTCGCCGGCGTCGATCTGGGCCATGTCCAGCACGTCATCGATCGACCGGGCCAGCTGGCTGGCGGCGACGCGGATGGCCCCGGCCTGCTGGCGGCTGCGCTCGGGCAGGCCGCCCAGGGTCTCCAGCAGTTCCGAATAGCCGACGATGGTGGTCAGGGGCGTGCGCAGTTCATAGGAGACGCTGCCGACGAACTCGCGCTTCAGCGCCTGGCTTTCCTCGAGCGCCGCGGCCTTGGCGGCCAGGGCCTGTTCCAGTTCGCGCTGGGCGGTGACGTCCGAGAAGGCCACCAGGGTCGCGCCGTCCGGCAGGGGGCGGGTCTGCCACGAGGCGATGCGACCGTCGGCGGTGCGGCCCTCGCCGGAGATGGCGACGCGGCTCTCGGGATCGGGATCGGCGACCCGTGCCTTCAGCCCCAGCCACAGGGCCGGATCGGGCAGGGCGGCCTTGCACAGCTCGGCGATGGCGTCGAAGTCCGAAGCCTCGGTCAGCTGGTCGTGGCTCAGGTTCCAGAAGCTCTCGAAGGCCTCATTGTGCAGGCGGATACGGCCGTCCGAGCCGAACACGGCGACGGCGTCGTTGAGCTTGTCGAGGGTCGCGGTCTGGACCTGGATCTGGGCGTTGAACCGGCTGCGCAGCTGCAGCTCGTCGGTGATGTCCGAGAACAGCAGCAATATGCCGCCCAGCGGGTGCGGCTGGCGCACCACGCGCAGGGTGCGGCCGTCGGGCAGGGACCAGCTGTCGTCGGGCGTGACCTCGGACGCGCCGTAGAATTCCAGTTCGCGGGCCTTCCAGCCCGCATAGTCGATGACCTCGGGCAGCAGGCGGCGCTGTCGCAGCCGGTCCAGCAGCTCGGCATGGGTCGGACGCTCGTCCAGCCAGGCCGGATCGATGTTGAACAGGGCCTGGAAGGCGGTGTTGTGGAAGGCCAGCCGTTTGGACGGGCCGAAGATGGCGACCGCGTCGGCCAGGTGGTTCAGGGTCTCGTCATGGGCCTCGACATGGCGACGCAGGGTATCGCGTGTCTCCTCGGCCTCGGTCATGTCTATGGCGAAGGCGACCACGGCCCCGCCGCCGCCGGGAGCCGGCTCGGCGATGACCCGCCAGGCGCGCCGGCGGCCACCGCCGGTGGTCCAGCGGAAGCCTTCCTGGCGGGTGTGCATCCGCCCGGCCTCGGCGACGATGGCGTCGGCCCCGCGGTCGAAGCTGAGCGCGCGTTCGATGGCGTCCTCGAGGCTGTCGGCCTTCATCTCGGCCAGCCAGGCCCGGTTGGCCCAGGCCAGCTTGCCGACGGGATCGACGATCCAGGTCGGGGCGGGCGAGGAATCGGCCAGCAGGCCGAGGCCGCTCTCGGCCACCTGGGTGACACCGTCCAGACGCGACAGCCGCACCCAGGCGGTGCCGGCGGCCGGCCGGCCGTCGATGCGCCAGGCCCCGGACGGCAGGTCCAGCACCTGTTCGAACGGCTCACCGGTGGCGATCAGGGCGTCCAGCCGGGGGCCGGCCGTCTCCCGGACAATTCCGAGCACCGCGTCGATCGGTCCGGTGTCGGCCCCGGGCAGGTCCCGGGCCATGGCGCTCCAGACCTCGGGCGCGCCGATCACACCGGTCACGCCGCCCGCGTCGAGCGACAGGCGGGCGTCGTCAAAGGCCGCCAGGACCCCCTGGCAGTCGGCCAGGGCGGTGCGGGTGGCGATCAGTTCCTGGCTGCCGAGACGGTCCCGCGCCGTCAGGCGCGCGCGCAGCCGCCACGCCCAGGCGCTGACCGCCAGGGCCAGGCCCGCCGCTCCCGCGGTCGCTACATAGGCAATATCGGCCTCGGCCATTTCGCAGATCTATCCGCCGGTTCGTGCTGACTCGCCGGGGTACCATAGCGCAAGCTGCGAAAAAGCCACGCCCGTCGAACGCGATTGCCGCCGGGGCCGGTCACGCCGATATGGAGGGTATGACCCCGACCTGGACCGATCAGACCGCCCCCGACCTCGAGGACTTCGCCCGCCTGGCCCGGGCGGCGCTGGAGGCCCTGCCCGAGCCGTTCCGCTCCCTGGCCGGGGATGTGGTGTTGCGCATCGACGATTTCGCCGATGACGAGACCCTGGCGGCGCTGGATATCGAGGACCCCTTTGAGCTGAGCGGCCTGTATCACGGCGTCGATATCGGCCGCCGCGAGGGGCTGGGCCCGGCCCCGGAGGCCTCGCGCATCTTTCTCTATCGCCGGCCGATCCTCGACGAATGGTGCGAACGCGGCGATGTCGGCCTGTACGAGATCGTCAGCCATGTGCTGGTGCACGAGATCGGCCACCATTTCGGCCTCGACGACGACGAGATCCATCACATCGAGGACAGCGCCGACTGACCTCGCGGGCGTTCACGCATCGCCGGTCGACACCGGCTGTCCGTTCGCGAAACCGGGCCGTGCATCGCCGCAAGCGCGGTGGCGGCGGCGGCGGGGCGGCGCGAGGGTCCGGACATCGGGGCCCGGCGACCGGGTCCTCCCGCAACAGGATGCCCGCCATGAAGACCTTTACCGCCGCCCTCGCGGCCCTGACCCTGGCCACCACCGCCCCGGCGCTCGCCGCCGATCCGGCCAGCCTGACCCTGACCTTCGACACCGGGGCCGCGACCGGGGCGGTCATGGTCGCCCTGTATGACAGTGAGGCCGACTGGTCGGACGGTGCGCCCGTTCGCACCGCCCGCATTGATGTGGCGGCCGGACAGCGGACCGCGACCTTTGATGACCTGCCCGCCGGCGACTACGGCATGAAGGCGTTTCACGACGTCAACGGCGACGGCACGATGAACACCAATCCGTTCGGCATGCCGGTCGAGCCCTATGCCTTCTCCAACAATGCCGTCGGCAATATGGGCCCGGCGCGCTGGGGCCAGGCCCGGGTCACGGTCACGGGCACGATCAGCCAGACCATCCGGATTCATTAGGGGGGCCTACGCTCGCCGCGCGCCCCTGCCTTCGCAGGGGTGACGAGGCTCGCGACTTGAGGCCCGATCTTCGTTTTCGAAGGGGCCTGGCGCTCACCGCGCGGCGGCTCGCTGCTTGAGGCCGCGCGTTGTTCCTGAAGCGGCCTAGCGCTCACCGCGCGGCGGCTCGCTGCTTGAGGCCGCGCGTTGTTCCTGAAGCGGCCTAACGCTCACCGCGCTGCGGCTCGCTGCTTGAGGCCGCGCCGAAACAACGCTCTCACGGAGACCTTCCATGCTCGCTTCCCGCCGAAACTTCCTCATGGGGGCCGCCGCCCTGTCCGCCGCCGTCATCACGCCGGAGACCGTCCGGGCGATGGCGGCCCGGGAGGCGGTGGCCGACTGGGCCCTGGCCACCGCCGACCTCGAGGCCGACGTTACGCCCCGGGCGATGCGGCTGGTGCATGGGCGCGCCCCGGCGGACCTGACCGGCACCCTGTTCCGCAACGGTCCGGGCAAATTCCGCCGTCCGGGCGGCTCGGCCACCCACTGGTTCGACGGGGACGGCCTGATGCGCGCCTTCCGGATCGATGAGGGCCAGGTGACCCTGGACGCCCGGTTCGCCGACACGCCCAAGCGCCGCTGGGAGAGCGAGATCGGAGCAGTAGTCACCGCCGGCTTCGGCACACCGGGTGACGACCGGGCGCGGGTCGGCTCGATCGAGGACGCCAATGCGGCCAATACCGCCGTCATGGTGGCCGGTGACGAGGTCTGGGCCCTGTGGGAGGGCGGCGCGCCCCTGGCCATGGCGGGCCCGGACCTGTCGACGCGCGGCTTCGTCACCCTGCGCGACGACCTCAAGGGCATGCCGTTCCAGGCCCACCCCCGCTACGATCCCGACGGCACGATCTGGAATGTCGGCCTGAACGGCGACAAGGCGATCATCTGGCGGCTGAATGCCGACCGCAGCCTGCACACGGCGGAGGTCATCACCCTGCCGCGCGCCAGCTATATGCATGATTTCACCGCCACGGCCCGGCACCTGATTTTTGTGCTGCAGCCCTGGGTCTTCGACCACAGCGGCATGCCCTATGCCTCGCAGTTCGCCTGGAGGCCCGAACTGGGCACCCAGGTCCTGGTGATCGACAAGGCCGACCTGTCACGGCGGCGGGTCCATGAGTTGCCGACCTTCAGCTATTTCCATCTCGGCGACGCCTGGGAAGACGGCGCGGGGACGATCCGGTTCGACGTCGCCGCCGGCAAGGACGTGGCCTTCGCCGTCGACGGGGCCCGGGTCATGGTCGAACAGCGTGGAACGGTGCCGGGCGAGCCCGCGGTGCTGAACCTCATCACCCTGTATACGGACGGTCGTGCCGACATGGTGTCCTCGGGCGTCACCGCCGAATTCCCGCGCAGCGATCCGCGGCGGGCGGGTCAGGCACGCCGGCTGACGGTCCATGTCTCCGGGGAGACCGGCGACCGGCCCCTGCCCACCGGCCTGGCGGTTCATGACTGGGAGACCGGCCGTTCCGACGCCTTCGACTTCGGCGACCGGGTCATCACCGAGGAGGCGGTCTATGTGCCCAGGCCCGGGCGATCGGGCGAGGCCGAGGCCTGGCTGATCGCGCCGTCGATCAATCTGGTCGAGGGGGTCACCGAACTGCACGCCTTCGACGCAGGCCGGGTAGCGGACGGTCCGATCGCCAGCTGGCGGGCGGACGTGGCCCTGCCGGCCGGCTTCCACGGCATCTGGGCGGGGTGAGTCTAGTACCAGCCGGCCTGGCGCAGTGCGGGGGCGTAGCGGCGGCTGACCGGGGCGGTCAGGCCCCCGTCCAGGGTCAGCAGGGCCCGGCCGTCGCCCCGGCTGACGTCGCGCACCGCGTCGCGCGCCACCCACCAGCTGCGATGGGTCCGGGCCCCCTCCAGCCCCTCCAGCTCGGCCAGGGCGTCCGACAGCCGCATCAGGATCAGATCCGAGCCGCGGTCGGTGTGGATGCGCAGATAGTGGTCCTCGGCCTGGACGGCGATCAGGGTCGCGCCGCGCAGCCGCGGCGGCAGCCGGGCCGGAAACCGCGCCGGCGGGGCCCCCGGTGCGGCGACATGGGTGGCGACGGGCCGTTCCCGGTCGACGAATGTGCTGATCACGGTCAGGGTACCGGTGATCACGGTCACCGGCAGCAGGAAGCCGGGCAGCAGGGCCAGGCGATAGACACCCTCGCCGAAGGCCGGGCCGGTCAGGGCCCAGACCACCACCGTCAGCGGTCCCGATATGGTGACGGTCAGCACGGCGGCGGTCAGCCAGGGTCGCCGGTCCGGGTCCAGCCAGCGGCGGATCACCGCCGCGCACACATGACCCCAGACACTGCCGGCGATCATCATCGGCACCCAGTAGGCGAGGCGGTGAACCAGGGTGGCCGGCCCCTGGACGAAGGCCCCGCTGAAGGCCAGGAAGCCGCCGGCGATCACGGCGATCACCAGCGCCCGGACCATGGGCGGCCGTTCAGGAGGGGGGGTGGACCGGCTCATCTGTTCTTCCGGAGCAGTTTTCTCAGGGTGAAGGCGGGGCGCGATCCGGCCAGGGTCGGGCACCCGGCCGGCTAGCCGGCCGCCGGGTCCGGGCGGGGCGCGCAGACGGCGCGGAATCCGGCCGAGGCGAAGCGCACCATATAGGCGCAGGCACTCTCGAGATCGCCCGAGCGGCACATGCCGTCGGACAGCCGGTCGAGGCGACCGGTCTCGCCCAGGGTCAGGGTCAGGGCCCCCGAGAGATTGTGCCAGGCCCAGTAGACGTCGACGTCGCGGGCGTCAGGCAGGACGACCTTCACCAGTTCCAGCAGACGGCGGATGGAGGGGTCGAAATAGCGGGCCATGGTCTCGCCGCCGAAGGTCGGATTGGCATTGGTCTGGGCCACCAGGGCGGAATAGTGTTTCCAGCCCGGCCCGCCCTTCAGGGACCACTGGAACGGCGGGCGCAGGAAGGCTTCCAGCAGACCCTCAAGGGTCATGGCGTCACCGGCCTCGCGGGCATAGCGGTTGATGGCGTCGGCCCGTTCATTGTTCCAGATCTCGGCCCGGCGCAGGAAGACGGAGTCGAACAGGGCCCGTTTGGCCCCGAAATAATAGTGGACCAGGGCGGTGTCGACGCCCGCCTCGCGCGCGACCTCGCGGATGGTGACGCCATAGAAGCCGTGTTTGGAGAACAGGTCCTCGGCGGCATCCAGGATGGCGTCGCGCGCCACACCGGCCCCGGCGGAGCGGGCCTTGGACGGCCGGCCGCGCCGCGCGGGGCCGGCGACGGCGCGGTCCGCCGTGGCCCTGGGCGCGGCTTCGGAAGCGGGGTCTGGGGCGGCGGGCCTGGTCATGGTGACAGGCTAGGCCGTCGGACGGGTCCAGTGCAACGGCGCCACAGGCTGCGGATTTGGCGGGACGGACCGGTCACGTCGTTTGACAGGCCCGGGAAACCGGATAGGTTCCGTGAAAATCATTGAACGCTGAATAAAAGCGTCGACGGGCAGGAACACAAACCATTGGGGTACCAAATGAACAGACACGTAAAGACCGCCTTGCTGGCGGGTGCCGCCCTGGGCGCCATGTCCACGGCGGCCATGGCTCAGGATACGGGCGCGATGGCGACCGGTCCGCAGGCGTCCACGATCGATGATGTCGTCATCACCGCCCGTCGTCGCGACGAACAGCTGAAGGACGTCCCGGTTGCCGTCACCGCCCTGGGAGCCGAGCGCCTCGAGGAAACCGGTGCGTCCGACATCACCACCCTGCAGCAGCAGACCCCGAACGCCACGGTCCAGGCCGCACGCGGTTCCAACTCGACCCTGATCTCCTTCGTCCGCGGCGTCGGCCAGCAGGATCCGCTCTGGGGCTTCGAGCCCGGTGTGGGCCTCTATATCGACGACGTCTATGTGGCCCGCCCCCAGGGTGCGGTTCTGGACATCTTCGACATCCAGCGCATCGAGGTCCTGAGGGGTCCCCAGGGGTCGCTGTACGGCCGCAACACCATCGGCGGCGCGATCAAATATGTGACCTCGCGCCTGTCGGATGAGCCGGAACTGACCCTTCGCGGCACCTACGGCAGCTATAACCAGATGGATATTCTGGCCAGCGGCAGCCTTCCGGTCGGCGATAACCTGCGCATCGGCGGCGCGATCGCCAGCTATAACCGCGACGGCTACGGCGAAAACCTCAACACCGGGGCCGAATCCTACAACAAGGACGTCCTCGCGGGCCGGCTCAGCATCGAGTTCCAGCCGAGCGACAACACCTTCTTCCGCCTGGCCTATGACCGGACCGAGGACACCTCCAACCCGCGTCACGGTCACCGTGAAGTGGCCGGTACCGGGGTCGGCGCGGGCGTCACCCCCAATGTCTATGACACCTATGCCGGCATCGGCGACGACAACTCGGTCATCACCGAGGGCGTGTCCCTGACCGGGGAATTCTACCTCAGCGACAGCCTGACCTTCAAATCGATCAGCGCCTATCGCAGCGGCGAGACCGACACGGTCATCGATTTCGACAACACCCCGGCCCCGACGCTGGATATCCCGGCGATCTACGGCGACCACCAGTTCACCCAGGAGTTCCAGCTCCAGTTCGAGGGTGAGCGGATCCAGGGCGTGGTCGGTGCCTACTATCTGAATGCCAAGGCCTCGGGGGCTTTCGACACCATCCTCGGCAATCTCGGCTTCGTCATCGGCACCGGTGGCTTCGTCGAGACCGAGAGTTTCTCGCTGTTCTCGGACGTCAACGCTGACCTGACCGATCGCCTGCACCTGTCGATCGGCCTGCGTTATACGCAGGACAGCAAGACCGGTGACGTGTTCCGCGCCAACTATGCCACCGCGACCCGCAGTCCGCTGCTGGGCGGCACGGCGCGGGCCCCGACCCTGCTGCGCACCGACTACACCAACAGCCGGGACTTCACGGACATCTCGCCGCGTTTCGCCCTGTCGTATGACTTCAGCGACCGGATCACCGGCTATGCCTCGTTCTCGACCGGCTTCAAGTCGGGCGGCTTCGACATGCGCGGCGACGCCATCCTGACCCCGAACACCGTCAACGGCTACAACCCCGAGACCGTCGACGCCTATGAGATCGGCCTGAAAGGTTCGGCCTTCAACCGCCGTCTGTCGTTCAGCTCGGCCCTCTTCTACAACGAGTACCAGGACCAGCAGGTCACCACCCAGGTGCCCGCCGGTGCCGGCATCGCCAGCTTCGTCGACAACGTCGGCTCCTCGACCATCTCGGGTGCCGAGTTTGAAGGGTCGCTGCGGATCGTCGACTCCCTGACGGCAAACTTCGCCGTCGGCTATCTGAACGCCGAGTTTGACGAGTTCCAGCGCTACAACCTGGGTACCGGCCTGTACGAGAACATCGCCGATCTGGTGGTTCTGCAGAACGCGCCGAAATACACGGGCTATTTCGGCCTGACCTGGCGTGGCCGGATGGCCGGGGGCGATCTGGCGGTCACCCCGTCGATCAGCTACCGCGACGACTACAGCCAGTTCGAGTTCCCGAACCCGATCCTCGACCAGGAGGCCTATTCGCTGGTCGACCTGTCGGTGGTCTGGACCGCCCCGAACGACAAGCTGACGGTCGGTGTGTACGGCAAGAACCTGACCGACGAGGAATACCGTATCGGCGGCTACAACTTCCCCGGCGCGGCGGTCTTCAACGACTCGGTGATCGGCTACTACGGCCCGCCGCGGACCGTTTCGGCCATGCTGCAGGTCAAGTTCT
>CAXBHG010000076.1:0-10055 GCA_963975385.1 uncultured Brevundimonas sp. | reverse complement strand
GAGTTGGGGGAAGGCGTGGCCGCCGCGGGGGGTGACGTCGAGGGTGGCGTTGGGCAGGGCGGTGGCCAGCCAGCGCGAGCAGCGCGGCGGGACCAGCAGGTCGTCGGCGGCGGCGCAGACGAGGACGGGCAGGTCGATCTCGTCCAGCCGGTCATCGATGTCGAAGCGGATCAGGGCGTCGAGCCGGGCCAGGATCACGTCGGTGGGCGGCAGGGCGATGAGGTCGCGCGCGGCCTCGGCCCGCAGCCGGGCGTCGTTACGGGAGATCCAGTCGGGCGGATAGTGGAACAGGGGGGCGGCCTCGACCCAGGCGGCCGGGCCGAAGGCTTCCAGCAGCCGGGTCCGGGCGGCGAGGACGCGGGTCAGGTGCGGGTCGGCATGTGACCAGCCGCTGACGACCACCAGCCGCAGCAGCCGTTCGGGCCGGTCGAGGGCCAGGGCCAGGGCGGCCATGCCGCCGGCGGCCTGGCCGACCAGATGGGCCTGGAGGGTGTCGGTGGCGTCCATGATGGCGAGGATGTCGCGGCCCATGGCCTCGACCGAATGGGGGTCGGTCAGGACCGGCGTGCTGCGACCCGTGCCGCGCTGATCATAGCGCAGCACGCGGAAACGGGCGGTCAGGGCGGCCATCTGGGGCTCCCAGACCGCGCCGGTGCCGTCGAACCCGGCGGACAGGATCACCGTCTCCGCATCGGCGGGGCCGTCATGGATCTCGTAATGGAGGCCGTCGGTCGTGCCGGTGCGCAAGGGAGTCAGGGTCCGCGGTTGATCGCAGCGGCCAATAGCACAGGCGGCGGCGGTGCCAAGCGCTGCCGCGGGGCGGTTAGCGTCGGGCGGCGCCGGTGCCGCCCGCGACCAGGGCCTGGACCTCGGCCAGACTGGTCATGGCATTGTCGCCGGGGGTGGTCATGGCCAGGGCCCCGTGGGCCGCGCCATGGTCGACGGCGGCCTGGGGGCCGAGGTCATTGAGCAGGGCCCAGGCCATGCCCGCGACGAAGCCGTCACCGCCGCCGACGCGGTCGAGAATGTCGAGGTCGCGACGCAGGGGGGCTTCATGGCGCTGGCCGCCGGCCCAGAGCACCGCGCCCCAGTCGTTGCGCGAGGCGGATTTGGCGTCGCGCAGGGTGGCGGCGAGGACCGCCAGGTTGGGGAACTGTTCCGTCAGGCGCGGCACCAGCCGGTCGAACGGGCCGCTGTCGACCGGGCTGGTGCGCGGGTCGGGGGTGTCCGCCGTCAGGCCGAGGCAGGAGGCGACGGCGTATTCGTCGCCGATCAGCACATCGACGAGGCCGGCGATCTCGCGGTTGACCTTTCGGGCGGCGTCGGGATCGGGATGGCTGTCCCACAGGCTGGCGCGATAGTTGAGGTCATAGGAGACCACGACGCCGTGGCGGCGCGCGGCGCGGACGGCGGCCAGGGTGGTCTCGGCCGTCGTGGTCGACAGGGCGGCGAAGATGCCGCCGGTGTGCAGCCAGCGCACCCCGTCCTCGCCGAACAGCCGGTCCCAGTCGAACTCGTCGGGCCGCATCTGTGAGGCCGCGGAATTGGCGCGGTCGGAACAGCCCAGGGCCGGGCGGACGCCGAAGCCGCGCTCGGTGAAATTCAGCCCCATCCGGGTATTGGCCCCGATGCCGTCGGCCTCGCGCCACAGGATGTGGCGGGTGTCGACCCCACCCTCGAGGATCAGGTCCTCGGCCAGGGCTCCGGCCTCGTTGCGGGGCAGGGCGGTGACCACGGCGGTGCGCAGGCCGAAGGTCCTGCGCAGGCCGCGGGCGACATTGTACTCGCCACCGCCCTCCCAGACCCGGAAGCTGCGGGCGCTGCGGATACGGCCCTCGCCGGGATCGAACCGCAGCATGACCTCGCCCAGGGCGACGCCGTCGTAGCGACAGGCCGAGGCCGGACGCAGGGACAGGAGCGGTTTGGTCATTTCATCAGACTGGGCAGCCACAGCGACAGGGCGGGGATGAAGGTGACCAGCATCAGGACCGCGGTGCAAGCGAAGTAGAAGGGCCAGATCGATTTCAGCGAATGGGTCATCGGGATCTTCGCAATGGCACTGCCGACGAACAGGACCGAGCCGACCGGCGGGGTGATCAGGCCGATGCCGCAGCTGAGCAGCAGGATGACGCCGAACTGGACCGGATCGACACCGAAGGCCTTGGCCACCGGCAGGAAGATCGGGGTGCAGATGATGATCAGCGGGGCCATGTCCATGAAGGTGCCGAGGAACAGCAGGGTGGCGATGATCATCAGCAGGATCAGGACCGGGTTGTCGGTCACCGAACGCAGCAGTTCGACCATGGTGGTCGGCACCTGCATATAGGCCATCAGCCAGCCGAAGGCCCCGGCGCAGCCGATGATGAACAGCACGGCCCCCGAGGTGCGGGCTGCGCCGGTGCAGGCGGCCTTGAAGGCGGTCCAGCTCATGTGGCGATAGACCAGGCCGGTGATGACGGTGGCATAGACCACGGCGATCGAGGCGCTCTCGACGGCGGTGAAGATGCCGGCGCGGATGCCGCCGAAGATGATGCCCACCAGCAGCAGGCCGGGGATGGCGGCGACCAGACGGGTCGCGACGGCGCGGACGCCGGGGAAGGTCTGGGCCGGGTAGCCGCGGCGGCGGGCGACGGCATAGGCGGTGATCATGAGGCCGGCGGCCAGCATCAGGGCGGGGATGATACCGGCGGCGAACAGGTCCGAGATCGAGACACTGCCGCCGGCCGAGGCCGAATAGAGGATCATGTTGTGTGACGGCGGCACCAGCAGGGCGACCAGGGCAGCCGAGATGGTGACATTGACCGCATAATCCGCGTCATAGCCGTGCTTTTTCATCTGCGGGATCATGGTGCCGCCGATGGCCGAGACGTCGGCGATGGCGCTGCCCGAGACGCCGCCGAACAGGGTCGAGCCGACCACGGTCACCTGACCCAGGCCGCCGCGGACGTGGCCGACCATGGAGGCGGCGAGGCTGATCATCCGGTCGGACAGGCCGCCCTTCATCATCAGTTCGCCGGTGAAAATGAACAGTGGAATGGCCAGCAGGGCGACCGAGGTGATGTCCGACCCCATCTGCTGGAACACCACGACCGGCGGCAGGGCGAGATAGATGACGGTGGCGACGGTGGCCGCCAGCAGGGAGAAGGCGACCGGCACCCCCAGCGCCAGCAGCAGGCCGAGCAGGCCGAACAGGATCAGATATTCCATGGTCAGGCCTCGCTCTCGGCGGCTTTGAAATCGCCGGTTACCAGCCGCTCGATCGAGAACAGCAGGATCAGGGCCCCGCCGACGCAGAGGGCGGAAAAACGCAGGCCGGCGGGCAGGGGGGCACCGGCCAGGTTGACCGACCAGGCATCGATCATCAGCGCGCCGCCGAACAGCATCAGGCCGAGACCGGCGGCAGCCGAGATCAGGCGGGCCAGCGACTTGAGCAGGAACCGCCCGGCCGGCGGCAGGGCGTTGCGCAGGGATTCGAAGGCGAAATGGGTTTCGCGGCGCACGGCGACGGCGGCCCCGAACATGACGGCGAAGCTCATCAGCAGCAGGGCGACCGGCTCGGTCCAGCCGGGTGAGTCATTGAGGACATAGCGGGCGAAGACCTGCCAGGCCTGGACCAGGGCCATGATGACCAGGGCGACGCCGGCGAGCGTCAGCGCGGCGAACGCCAGTGCGTCGAGCACACGGGTCCCGAGGGGACGGACTGCGGGCATGGGGCCTCCCTGTGGCCGATGGTGAGCGCGGCCGTTCAGGCGACCGCTGCGATTTTTTCGTAGAGGGCGCGAAGCCGCGCGTCGGAAAGATATTTGTCGAGCACCGGGCGGACCGTGGCGGCGAAGGCGGCCTTGTCGACCTGGCTGACCTGGACCCCGGCGGCGATGACGGCGCTGCGCGCCTCGGTCTCGCGGCGGTCCCAGGCGGCGCGCTGGACCGCGACCGAGCGGCGGGCGACGTCACGCACCAGGTCGCGGTCGGCGGGGCTGAGGGTGTCGAGGGCGGCGCGCGACATCAGCAGGGCGTCGGGCGAAAAGGAGTGTTCGGTCTGTGACCAGTAGCGGGCGATCTCGTACTGGCGGCTGGACTGGTAGCTGGGCCAGTTGTTCTCGGCCCCGTCGATCAGATGGGTCTGCAGCGAGGAGAAGACCGCGCCGAAGCTGAGCGGGGTGGGGTTGGCCCCCATGGCCCGGACCGAATCGAGGAAGATGTCGGACTGGGGCGCGCGCATCTTGAGCCCGCGCAGGTGGCCCGGCTCGGTCACCGGATGGCGGACGTTGTAGAAACAGCGCGGGGCGGCGTCGTAATAGGCCAGGCCGACGAGGCCGCGGCCCTCGAACACATTGAGCAGCTCGGTGCCGATCGCGCCGTCGACGACGGCCCGCACATGGGCGACCGACTGGAAGACATAGGGCAGGGCCAGCAGGCGGGTCTCGGGGAAGGCGTTGTTCAGGGCGGCGACGGCGACGCGGCAGATGTCGACGGCCCCGAACCGGGTCAGGCCGATGGAGTCATCCTCGGACCCCAGCTGGCCGGACGGATACTGGTTGATGGTCAGGCGACCATCGGTCAGGCGGCCCAGTTCGTCGCTGATCCATTTGACGGCGGTGACGGTCGGGAAGTCGACCGGGTGGACATCGACGGCCTTGAAGGTGGTGCCGGAGCCGGGGACGGCGCGCGGCGCGCAGCCGGAGACCAGGCCGAGGCCGGCGAGTCCGCCGAGGGTCAGGGTGCGTCGCGTCGGCGTCATGACTGGATCCTCTCCGCCGCTACGGCCAGGCAGGCAATCTGTCCGTCCGGACCGAAGTCCGCCACCGCCTTCTGACCGGCACGGATCGCATGGACCCCGGTGGCGGCCCCGGTCGAGATCAACTGCCCCGCCTCGAGTCGGCGGCCGCGATGGTGCAGGGTGTTCAACAGGAAGGCCAGGGAATCGAAGGGGCCGTTGGGGATGGCGCGGGCACCGCCGGTGCCGATCAGGACGTCGTCGATCCGCATTTCGCAGGTCAGGTCCGGCAGACGGGTGCGCCAGTCGGCGACCTCACCCCCGAGGATAAGGCCGGTATTGTTGCCGAAGTCCGAGGCGGTGACGGCGGGGCCGTGGCTGTTGATCCCGGCGAAGGGGCTGCCGGCGATCTCGACCCCGATGAAGACCCGGGAGACGAGGGGGATGACGGCGTCGGCGGTCCAGTCGTCGCGCGAGGGCGCGGTCTGGCCCAGTTCGAGGATGTATTCCGCCTCGACCGCCGCGAAACCGTTGTCGATCACGCCGAAGCGGACCGCTTGCGTGCCGGCCGGCCAGATGGCGCGCGAGAAGATCGGCCCGGCCAGACGGCCGGCCCCGAAGCGTTGATCGTCGGGCGGACCGATGCGGCCCAGCTTCCAGCCGGCGATCCGGTCGGGCCACAGGGCGATGGCCTCATCCTGGATCCGGTAGGCGATCCCGAGCGACTCGGGGGCGGTGCCCGGATAGGTCGACAGGGCCCGTGCCGTGCGCCGGGCCTCGGTGAAGGCGCGGGCGATTGCGGCGATGTCTGAGGGGGCGGACTCAGCGAGTGTCACAGCGAATCCCCCGCGGCCACGGCCTGCAGATCGACGATTTGAATATGTGCGTGGGTCACGCCGCCTCCCGATTT
This sequence comes from uncultured Brevundimonas sp., assembly GCA_963975385.1. Lineage (GTDB taxonomy): Bacteria > Pseudomonadota > Alphaproteobacteria > Caulobacterales > Caulobacteraceae > Brevundimonas. Next base: position 4,428 of record CAXBHG010000076.1, on the reverse strand, counting down.
CGATCAGACATTGCGCGGGACGGAAACCGGTGTCAATTTGAATCCGGAACGACCCCTGACCTCGCCCTTGACGCCAAGGTCGCAAACAGGGGCGGCACCGCTATAGGATGGAAACCATGACCCTTTCCCGATTGGCCGCACTGTTCGGTGCGGCGCTTGTCCTGCCCGTTCTCGCCGCCGGGGCCGCCACGGCCCAGGATCCTGCCCCGCCACCGGCGGTGGCCGAGGCCCGGCTGCCGGCCTTCCCCGGCGCGCTGGGCTGGGCGTCGGAAACGCCGGGCGGTCGCGGCGGGCAGATCATTCGCGTCACCAATCTGGACAGTGAGGGGCCGGGCTCGCTGCGGGCGGCGATCGAGGCCGAGGGACCGCGCATCGTGGTGTTCGAGGTCGGCGGGGTCATCGATCTGGAGCGCAAGACGCTGAAGCTGCAGAACCCGTTCATCACCATCGCCGGCCAGACCGCGCCGTCGCCGGGCATCACCCTGATTCGCGGCGGTATGGATGTGGCCTCGCATGATGTGATCATCCAGCATCTGCGGATCCGGCCGGGCAGCGCCGAACAGACCTGGATGAGCGGCTGGGACGAGGACGGCATCTCGACCGCCGCGGCCTGGAACGTCATCATCGACCACTGCAGCCTGACCTGGGCGACGGACGAGAACCTGTCGGCCTCGGGCCCGCGCTTCACCGGGACGACGCCGGCGGAATGGCGTGCCGGGACCAGCCACAACATCACCTTCTCGAACAATCTGGTCGGCGAGAGCCTGGCCTATTCGACCCATTCCAAGGGCGAGCATTCGAAGGGGTCGCTGATCCACGACAATGTCACCGGCCTGCTGATCGTCGGCAATCTGTATGCCCACAACTATGAGCGCAGCCCGCTGTTCAAGGGCGGGGTGCACGGGGTGCTGGTCAACAACCTGATCTATAATCCGGGGCCGCGGGCGATCCACTACAACCTGGCCCCCGAGGAGTGGGGCAGCCAGCCGTTCGAGGTCGGCAAGATGACGGCCATCGGCAATGTGCTGCGCGCGGGTCCGTCGACGCCGGTCGACCGGCTGGCCTTTCTGATGATCGGCGGGGCGGGGGACCTGGAATACTATGGCCGGGACAATGTCGCGGTCGACCAGGTGGGCGAGCCGCTGCGGATGTTCGGCCGCTATACGACCACCGCGGCGCGCATCATCGAAACGCGGCGTCCGCCGGTCTGGTGGGAGGGGCTGGCCCCGATCCCGGCGGCCGAGGTCCAGGTCCGTGTGCTGGCCAATGTCGGGGCCCGGCCGTGGGATCGCGACATGCGCGACGTACTGCTGATCGCCGAGGTGGCCGAGGGGCGGGGCGAGATCATCGACCACGAGCGCCAGGTCGGTGGCTATCCCGAGGTGACGCCCGCGACGCGCAAGCCGTTCAACCCTGACGACTGGGACCTGCGGTTCATGACCCCGTTGCGCGACGAGGTGCTGGATACACCGGCGCGGCGGCGACAGACCTGAGGGCACTGACACGGGGGGCGAACCAGCCTAGACACGGCGTTCGATGAACGAGAGGCGAAGCGTGAACGAGCCGAAGCGACGATCGGGCAAGCCCGTGACCATCAACGATATCGCCCGGCTGGCCGAGGTCTCGAAGAAGACCGTCTCGCGGGTCATCAACAACTCGCCCTTCGTCAAGGACGAGACCCGGGCCCGGGTGGCGGCGGTGATCGCCGAACATGGGTTCACCCCCGATCCGCAGGCCCGGGGCCTGGCCTTCCGGCGGTCATTCCTGGTCGGGATGATCTACGACAACCCCAGCCCGAACTATGTCGTCAACATGCAGCAGGGGGTGCTGGACGGGGTGCGGGGGTCCGGGCTGGAACTGGTCGTCCACCCCTGCAACCGCAACGCCGACAGCTTTCTGGACGATGTGCGGCGCTTCATCGTGCGGCAGAAATTGTTCGGCGTGGTGATGCCGCCGTCGGTGTCCGAGGACGACCGGGTGGTCGCCATCCTGAAGGAGGCGGACTGCCCCTATGTGCGGATCGCCTCGGTGTCGCTGGACGAGCCCGGCTGTATGGTGGTGACCAATGACAGCCGCGGCGCGGCCGAGGCGGCGCAGCACCTGGCCGAGCTGGGCCACAGCCGGGTCGCCTTCATCTCCGGCCCCGAACTGTTCCGCTCGTCACACGAACGGGGGCGGGGGTTTCGCGAGGGGCTGGCCGAACACGGGCTGACGCTGGACCCGGCCTATGTGCGGCAGGGGGCCTATACGTTTGAATCCGGTGTCGAGGCGGCGCGCGACCTGCTGGCCATGGCCGTGCCACCGACGGCGATCTTTGCCGGTAACGACGAGATGGCGATCGGGGTGATGAAGGCGGCGCGCGACGCCGGACTGGACGTGCCCCGTGACCTGTCGATCGTCGGCTTCGACGACCTGCCGATGGCTTCGCGGGTCTGGCCCAACCTGACCACCGTCCGCCTGCCGATCCGCGACATGGGGCGGATGGCGGCCGAGAAGCTGACCGCGCGCAGCCGGGGTCTGGACCCGACCACCCTGGTCCAGCCCGTGGTGCGGCCGTCTCTGGTCGTGCGGGAGTCGACGGCGAAGCCGGGGCGGTAGGCGGTGACCCTCAGCCCGTCTCGATAACGCTGCGGATGTAGTCGCGGATGCCGTCGTCCGTGGCGTTGGCGAAGAAATATTCCGAGAACCGCTCGCCGGCGACGGCGGCCTTCAGCAGGTCACGGTCGACGGCCTTCAGCGCGGTCAGAATGTCCTTGCTGGTCGCGGCCTTCAGGTCTTTCAGGATGCCGCGGTTCCTGGCCATGATCTCGGCGCGCTCCTTCGGATAACCCAGGCCGCGGTCACCCTCGAACAGTTTGCGGTAGCAGTCCTGCAGGTTCAGTTCGGCCGCCCAGCCGAAGCCCTTGGCATAGGGCATGGAGATGGCGTTGCCGTCGTTGATCTGGCCGAACAGGAAGGCATCGGTCGGATCGATCACGAGGCCGCAGAAGACGCCCGGCATGGCGTTGCAGGCCAGCATGGAGCCCATGCCGGTGCCGCAGCCGGTGACGACGAAGTCCGCCGCGCCCGAATTGAGCAGGATCCCCGCCAGCAGGCCGTTCATCACATAGGTCAGCGACGCCTTGTCCTCGGCGGCGTACATTCCATAGTGGAACACCTGATGGCCCAGCGGCTCGGCCACGGCGGTCAGGGCCGTGTGCACGATCCCGCTCTTGGCGGCCTGGCTGTTCTCGATGATCAGGGCGATTTTCATGGCGTTCCTAGCAGGGCAGCTTCAGGGGCAGGGATGGCAGACAGGCACAGGACAACGTCGCTCTGCAACAGGCCATCCACCGGTTTGCATGGAGATATGACACCGGTTACCATTACGCACAATCGCACTGACCTTCCTTTTCCGTAATTGACGCCAATCGCGAGGCCCGCTGACATGACACCTTCCTTCGATCTCGGCGGACGCGTCGCCCTGGTTACCGGGGCCAACACCGGTCTGGGCCAGGCGATCGCCGTCGGCCTGGCCGCGGCGGGGGCGGATATTGTCGCCGTCGGACGCTCGGCCCCGACCGAGACAGGTGAGGCCGTGACCGCCCTGGGGCGTCGGTTCACCGCCGTATCGGCCGACCTGGGGTCGACGGCCCCGATCCCCGCCATCGTCGAACAGGCCGGACCGGTCGATATCCTGGTCAACAACGCCGGCATCATCCGCCGCAATGACAGCCTGGATTTCAGCGAGGACGACTGGGACGCGGTGATGGACACCAATCTGAAGTCGGCCTTCTTCCTCAGTCAGGCCGTGGCCCGGACCTGGGTGGCGGCCGGGCGGGGCGGCAAGATCATCAACATCTGTTCGATGCTGAGTTTCCAGGGCGGGATCCGGGTGCCGTCCTATACGGCGTCCAAATCGGGTCTGGCCGGGCTGACGAAACTGCTGGCCTGCGAATGGGCGGGCAAGGGCATCAACGTCAACGGCATCGCACCGGGCTATTTCGCCACCAACAATACCGAGGCCCTGCGCGCCGACGAGACCCGCAACCGCGACATCCTGGCCCGGATCCCGGCCGGACGCTGGGGCGATCCCGGGGACCTGGCCGGGGCGGCGGTCTTTCTGGCGTCGGACGCTGCCGCCTATGTGCACGGCACCGTCCTGCCGGTCGACGGGGGCTGGCTGGCCCGCTAGCCGGTGTCGCCGTCCGCCGGCGCGGCGAGACTGTCGAGCCAGTCGTCGAGCCGGGTGAAGCCGTCGCCGTCGGGGTCGTTCCCGGCATCGGTGGCGTCATGCGGATCGAGGCCGCGGGCGGTTTCCCAGTCGTCGGGCAGGCCGTCACCGTCGCTGTCGATCCACGGGGTGCCGGGGGCGAGGTCGGGCCAGGCGCCGACCTGGGCCTGGCTGTCGATGATCATCCCGGTAGCATTCCGGACCCCCGCCACGAT
>CAXBHG010000075.1:0-10296 GCA_963975385.1 uncultured Brevundimonas sp. | reverse complement strand
GGCGGCGAGCGCCGTTCACCCCTGCCGGACTTCTTCATCGGGGCCCATGCGGCGGTACGGCGCTATACCCTGCTGACCCGCGATGCGCGGCGCTATCGCACCTACTTCCCCGGCCTTGACCTGATCTGCCCGGACAGCGACTGAGCGGCTATGCCGCGCCGATCTCTTCCGGCTCCATTTCATAGACGGTTGAGCAGTATTCGCAGGTGACCCGGATCTTGCCGTCGTCCTCGACCATGTCGGCCAGTTCGGTCGGGTCGAACGAGGCCAGGACCGAGTCGATGCGGTCCTTCGAACAGCGGCAGACAGCGCGTATCGGACGGGCGTCCTCGAGCCGGACGCCATCCTCGTGGAACAGGCGGAACAGCAGGATTTCCGGCGTGATCGTCGGGTCCAGCAGTTCGTCGTCGGCGAGGGTCTGGAACAGGGCGCGCGAGCGGTCCCAGACCTCCTCGGTCGAGCCGCGGGCGTCGTCGGCGGCGATGATCTGGATCATGGACCCGCCAGCGCGCCAGTGGGTGCCGGTAGCGTCTGTGACGGCACCGACGGCCAGCCTGACCCGGGTCGGGACCTGTTCGGACTGCTGGAAATAGTGTTCGGCGCACAGCGACAGGCTCTCGCCCTCGATCGGGGTGATGCCCTGGGTGCGTTCGAAATCGGGGCCGCGATCCAGCGTCATCACGAACAGCCCCTTGCCGAGCAGGGTCTGGGCGCCGGGACGGGAGAAACCGGAGGAGGCCGCGGCGACCGCGTCGGGGTCGAAGCGGCAAAAGCCACGCATGGTGCCGTCGGTGTCATAGTCGGCGACGACGAAGCGCACCGGGCCGTCGCCCTGGGCCTGGACGATCAGCCGGCCCTCGAATTTCAGGCTGGAGCCGACGAGGGCGGCCAGGGCGCAGGCCTCGCCCAGCAGGGCCGCGACCGGCTCGGGATAGGTGTGGGCGGACAGGATGGTGTCGACGGTCTCGCCGAGACGGACCAGCCGTCCGCGCACCGGCCAGCCCTCGATCTGGAAGGCGGCGGCGATATCGTCGACGGCGGCGGAATCGGGCGCGTGATCGGTCACGAAGGGTCCTTGCGGGCGGGGTAGGGGGAGCGATGCAAGATAGGCACCCGTCTGGCCGATGGTAAGGGGGCGGTGCCAGGGTTACAGTGCCCGGCCTGGCGGAACCTCTGTTCGCCCGGTTCGCTCCCAGTCTCATGCGGGACCGCGGTTCCGCCTATCCGCCGTATCGGGACGGACCCGTCGGGTCCGCCGCTGACGGCTTCCAGGAAGAGGTTCACTATCCCATGGTTCGACAATTCAGTGCTCTGGCCGAGGTTCGTAAACATCCCGGCATTACCGGTGCCGTGGTGGCAGTGCTGGCAGGGGTCGGACTGGCGGCTGTGCTGCTGAACCAGCGTTCCGGCCCGACCCGGTTCGAAGTCCTGCGCGGCCGGATTGATCCGCGTGGATGGGTCGACACCGCAAGTCTGCGCCAACAGTTCGACGAGATGGCCCGCAATCTGCGCGAGGCGCTGGACGAGGCAGGCGAGCGGGCCGGCGACCTGGGCGATCACACCCGGGACAAGGCCGGCCGCTGGTATCGCGATGCGCGACGCAGTTCGCGCAAATCGCTCAAACGGACCGGCAAGACCGCACGTCAATACGCCGGCAAGGCCGGCGGCTATGCCCGCAGCCATGCCCGGGAGGGCGGGGCCCTGCTGGCCATCGCCACGATCGCGGCCGCCATCGGGGCTGTGGCCCTGGAATCCCGTCGCGCCAATGCGCCGACGCGCAGTTCGAAGGACTACTGAGCGCATAGGCATTGCTGCAAGTGCGAAGGTGGGTCAGGCTGGTTCCATGACCCACCGACCGACCTTCGTGTTTGATTTCGATTCGACGCTCGTTGCGTTTGAGTCCCTCGATCTGCTCGCCGATCTGGCGTTGGCCGGACACCCGGACCGCGAGCGGATCAGCGCGGAGATCGCCGCACTGACGGACCGGGCCATGACCGGGGATGTCCCGTTCGGTGAGGCCTTGCGGCAAAGGCTGGCCCTGCTGCCGCTGACCCGTGAACATATTGCCACCCTGGCGGCGAAGGCCACGGAGGCGATGACCCCTTCGATCACCCGGAATATCGGCTTTTTCCGTAACCAGGCGGGCCGGATCGTCATCGTCTCCGGCGGTTTCCGCGAGATCATCGCCCCGGTCGCCGAGGCCCTGGGAGTGCCGGCGGACCGGATCCTGGCCAATGACCTGGTCTATGACGCCGGGGGGCGGGTCACCGGCGTGGACCCGACCAATCCCCTGTCCGGGGCCGGGGGCAAGGTCGAGGCGCTGACCGGCCTGGGACTGGACGGTCCCGTGGTCATGATCGGGGACGGCTGGACCGACGCCGAGGTTCGCGCCGGGGGCGCGGCCGACCGGTTCTATGCCTTTACCGAGGTGGTGCGCCGCGACAAGGTCGTCGCCGCGGCGGACGGGGAGGCGGCGTCCCTGGATGAAATCCTGCACGCCGAGGGTATCGCCGGGCGCTGGTCCTATCCGCGCAACCGGATCCGCATGCTGCTGCTGGAGAACATCCATCCGGCGGCCGTGTCGCGTCTGGAAGAGGCGGGCTATTCGGTCGAGAGCCTGAAGGGGGCGCTGGACGAGGATGCGCTGATTGCCCGGTTGAAGGGTGTTCATGTGCTGGGGGTGCGGTCCAAGACCCAGGTCAGCGCCCGGGTGCTGGCGGCGGCGGACCGGCTGATGGCCGTCGCGGCCTTCTGCATCGGCACCAACCAGATCGATCTGGAGGCTGCCTCGGATCGGGGCGTGGCCGTGTTCAACGCACCCTATTCGAATACCCGCTCGGTGGTGGAACTGGCCGTCGGGCTGATGATCGTGCTGATGCGCGACGTCGCCGACAAGAGCGCGGCCATGCATCGCGGCGAATGGAACAAGTCGGCGACCGGCTCGCGCGAGCTGCGTGGCAAGACCCTGGGCATTGTCGGCTATGGTGCGATCGGCTCGCAGCTGTCGGTGCTGGCCGAGGGCCTGGGCATGCGGGTGGTGTTCCACGACCTGACCGAGCGGCTGGTGCTGGGCAATGCGCGGCGGATGCGGTCGCTGGATGCCCTGCTGGCGGAAGCCGATGTGGTCAGTCTGCATGTCGACGGCCGGACCGAGAACAGCGCCCTGATCGGGGCGGCGGAACTGGGCCGGATGAAGCCCGGGGCCCTGTTGCTGAACCTGTCGCGGGGACACGTTCTGGATGTCGGGGCCCTGGCCCAGGCGCTGGGATCGGGTCGGATCGGCGGGGCGGCGGTTGATGTTTTCCCCGAGGAACCGGCCACCAATGCCGAGCCGTTCGACAGTCCGCTCAGAGGATTGCCGAATGTGATCCTGACGCCACACGTGGGCGGTTCGACCGAGGAGGCGCAGGAGGCGATCGCCGAATTCGCGGCCGACCGGCTGCTGGGTTACCTCAATCGGGGCGACACGACCTTCTGCGTCAACCTGCCCAATGTGCAGTTGTCGGAGGTGACCGGCGCGCACCGGATTCTCCATATACACCGGAACCAGCCGGGGGTTCTGGCCGACCTCAACCGGGCACTGGCGGGGGCGGGACTCAACATTCTGGGCCAGCATCTGAAGACCGACGAGCGGACCGGCTATGTGATCACTGACGTCGACCGGGACTATGAGCCCCGGGCGCTTGAGGCCGTGAAAGAGGTCGTCGGAACCCTGAAGTTCCGCATGTTGCACTAGAAAGCTTCCCCCACGGCATCTTGCACGGCGCTGAAAGCGGCGCAGAGTAGGGGCTAACGACCGCGTACTGACGGTTGAGGGAGGTTATTCTGATGTCTCGTTTCCTGAGTAGCGCTGCGCTTGCGGCCCTGACAGTCGCAGCCGCCTGTGCGGTGGCCGGTGCGGCCAGTGCCCAGACCTATGGCCGACTGGTCGTGTTCGGCGACAGCCTGAGCGACAACGGCAACCTGTATGCCGCCACCGGCAATACGACGCCGACCTCGCCCCCATACTATCTCGGCCGCTTTTCGAACGGCCCGGTCTTCACCGAACTGCTGGGCTTCAACGCAGGCCGCTACACCGCAGGGGCGTCGGTGACCGGCAGCGTCAACTACGCCTTCGGCGGGGCCCGTTCGGACAGTTCGCCCTCGCCGTTGGGCATGCGCAACCAGCTGCTGGCCTATACCGGCGGCGGCGGCACCTTCGGGTCCAATGACCTGGTCAGCATCCTGGGCGGGGCCAACAACCTGCTGCAGGGCGTTCCCGTGGCGGCGGTCGCCGTCAATCCGACCGGCACCCTGGGTGCGATGGCGGTCAGCGCGGCGGCCGACATCACCTTCATCACCAACAGCGTGGCCACGGGCGGGGCCGGGACCATCCTGGTCTCCAACCTGCCGCGACTGAGCCTGACGCCGCAGTTCAACCAGGGAGCCGGCCTGCCGGCCGCACCGCTGGCCGACTACGGCGCATCGACCTTCAACGGGGCGCTGCTGACCGGCCTGATGACCACGGCCGCGGCCAATCCGAACACCAACATCATCATGATGGACCTGTTCAAGGTCGGTAGTGTGATCACGGCGGATCCGGGATCCTTCGGCCTGACCAATGTGCGCGACACCTGCTTCAACGGTGTCACCGTCTGTGCGTCGCCGGACAGCTATTTCTACTGGGATACGGTCCACCCGACGGCGGCGGGACATCGGCTGCTGGCCGCATTGTCGAACGACTATCTCTACTATGGCGACCTCGGGGCCCAGTCGACGGTGCAGGGCGAGACCGCCTTCCGCCAGCGTGAGGACATGCTGGACCTGTCCAGCGAGGCCGTGTCGGGGCACGCGCCGTGGGAGGCCGGCACCCGGCTGGTGTTCGGGGCCCTGACCGACAGCGTCACCACCGATGCCCGCGGTTCTGTCGCCGAGACCGAGGCGGACGGCTGGGGCGTTCGTCTGGGGATCGACCATGTGGCCGGCCCCAACTGGCGCGTCGGCCTGGCCGGCTCGCTCCGCTCCGCCGACGTCGAGGCCGGGGCGATGTCCTTCGAACAGGAGAGCTACGGCTTTGATGTCTATGCCGGCTGGCGCGGTGGCAATGTGTTCGCCAACGCCGCGGCCGGGGGGGCCATCGAGAAGTTCGACGGCATCGAGCGGGTCACGTTCCTGGCACCGATCGTCCATACGGGCGAAACCGACGGCGGCAGCCTGGGCGCACGCGTCCAGACCGGCATCTGGTACGACATGGGCGGAATCGCCATCTCGCCGCGGCTGGCGGTGACCTGGGTCAAGACCACGGTCAACGCCTATAACGAGACCGGCGCGGCGGCCGAATACGCCTATCAGGAGCGGGAACTTCAGGGCGTCAGCGGCGAGATCTCGGTGCGCGCCGAAGGTGGCGGCGAGGGCCTGGCCTTCTACGTCGAGGGGGGCTACCGCGACGGCCTGTCGGACAGCTTCGACCCGGTCCGGGTCGGCATTGCCGGCAATCCGGCCCAGATCCTGGAGCGCGACTTCGAGGATCCGTTCGGTGGGTCCTTCCTGGCCTCGGCCGGGCTGGAAACCCATATGGGGCCGGTCAGGGTTTCGGCCGGCTATCGCGGACGGTTCGGCGACAAGGCCGACAGCCACAGCGGGGCCGTGACCTTCAGCCTGCCGCTCTAGACCAGACGGAATTCGCAAGACCGGGGGCGCGTCACCGCAGGGTGGCGCGCCTTCTTTTCTGTTCCCCCCTGCGACGACCTGACGCTGGCGATGCCCAAAAGTCGCCCCATGGAGTCTTAGAACGACCGCCTTACCGGCGTCGTTCGCCCCGGTGCGCCTGAGGCGGACCCGACGACGTCCCACCCCGCTCCCTGAGCCGAAGCCGGAGACGTCGCCTCCATGCGAAGCCTGTTGCCGACCGCACGGTCGATCCTGATCCACACCGGCCAGACCGCCATCCTCGCCGGGATGGCCGTGCTGGCCATGGCCGCCGCCCCGATGGGCGCGCCCGTGGCCGACGCCGCGGTTGCCGAGACCCCGGCACTGGCCCCGGTCCAGGCCGTGGCCGAGCCCGCCGGGCCGGTGACCCGCAAGCTGCTGTTCAGCGCCCCGGTGCGTGGCTATGGCGTCAACTCGCCGTTCGGCCTGCGCAAGCTGGCCGGCGAGGCCCGGGCCCGGGCCCACAAGGGCGTCGACATCGCCGCCCCCAAGGGAACGGGTGTCTGGGTCGCCGCCGAGGGCCGGGTACTGCGCACCGGCTATGACGCCGGGGGGTTCGGCAATTTCATCGAGGTCAGTCATCCGAACGGCATGACCAGCCTGTACGGTCATTTGAGCCGGGTCGACGTGGCCTCGGGCATGACGGTGGAGTCCGGACAGCGCATCGGCCTGGTCGGTTCGACCGGCTATTCGACGGGTCCGCACCTGCATTTCCAGATCGAGCGCAACGGCCGGGTGGTCGATCCGGCGCGGGTCGTGGGCCGGGTATTCGATGTCGTGGTCATGACCGGCAACGCCTGATCCCCGTCGGCGTCCGTCCCGCCGCGCGGGATCCGTCAGGCATGTCAATCTGACGTTGTGAATCCGTTTCGGGTAGCGATACCAGTACGGGCCTTGCTAGGCTGGCGGTCACGTTGCGGGGAGGCGATATGACGGCGGCACTGACACTCGACGGACTGGGCAAGCGATACGGCGACTTTCAGGCCGTGCGTGATCTCAGCTTCCAGGTCGAGAAGGGCACGATCTGCGGCTTTCTGGGCCCCAACGGGGCCGGCAAGACCTCGACGATCCGCATGATCCTGGGTCTGCAATCGGCCAGCGCCGGTCGTATCGATATTCTGGGAGCGAACGACGGGCGCAAGGTGCGCGACCGGATCGGCTTCCTGCCGGAGGAGCGCGGCCTCTACAAGAAGATGACGCCGGTGGAGGCCATCGCCTTCTTCGGTTCGCTGAAGGGGCTGCCGGCCGGCGAGGGCCGCAGGCGCGCCCGCGAGATGCTGGACGCCCAGGGGCTGGGTGAGTCCAAGCGCAAGAAGATGAAAGAGCTGTCCAAGGGCATGTCCCAGAAGGTGCAGCTGATCGCGGCGGTGGTGCACCGTCCCGAGTTCGTGATCCTGGATGAGCCCTTCTCGGGGCTGGACCCGGTCAACCAGCAGGGGCTGGAGAGCGTGATCCGCGACCTGGCCGCCAACGGGGCCACGGTCCTGTTCTCGACCCATGTGATGCAGCACGCCGAACGCCTGTGCGACAAGGTCGTGCTGATGGCCCGGGGCCAGAAGGCGTTCGAGGGTACGGTGGCCGAGGCGCGGGCGACCTCACGCCGGTTTCTGGAGCTGGAGGGGGCGATCGCGCCGGAACAGGCCGCGGGCCTGCCGGGCGTGGTCCATGTCGATACGGTTTCGGATGTCGACGGGGTGCGGGTGCTGAAGGCCCAGCTGTCACCGGGTGGCCGGGGTCAGGACGCCCTGAAGGCGGCCTTCCTCGGCGGGCTGGACGTGCGCCGCTTTGAGCTGCGTGAGCCCAGTCTGCATGACGCCTTCATCGATCTGACCGGGGACAATCCGGATCAGGACCAGTCGGTCAAGGCCGCCCACGCGGAGGCCGTTCGATGAAACGCATCCTGTTGATCGCGCGCCGTGAATACGGCGCCTATGCCCGCACCGTCGGCTTCTGGCTGTCGTTGCTGGCCTTTCCGATGTTCGCCGTGCTGGGCGGCGGGATTCCGCTGCTGATCAAATCATCTGAACCCGTCAATGAGGTGGTGCTGATCGAGGAGGGGCCCGGGGCTACGGGTCTGGCGGCAGCCGTGCGCGCGGCACTGCAGGCCGATGTCGACCGACGCGAGGCCCAGGCCGAGGCGGCGAAACAGGCGGCCCAGTCCATGGTTCCGAGCGGCACCGAGGCCGGGGCCGAGGGCGGGCCGATGCTGAACAGCGCCGGGGCCAGTGCCGTGGCGGCCCTGGGGCGGTCGCGTATCCGGCTGGTCGAGACTCCCGCCGACCTGGCGGCCGCGCCGCCCGGACCCGAGCAGGACGCCGTTATGACCCGCTATCTCGGCGACGAGATCCCCAAGGCAGACCGGCTGGACGCGGTGGTCTTCCTGACCCGGGTCGACGGCCGCCCGGCCGCCCGGGTATGGACGGCGGGCACGACCAACAGCACGGTCGAGAGCTTCGTGAAACGTTCGCTGCGCACGGCCAACAGCCGCCAGGTGTTTGAGGCCGCCGGTATCGATCCGGCCGTGGTGGCCGAGACCGAGCGGTTCGAGCCCGAGGTCACGGCTTTCTCGCCCCGGTCGGTCGGCGGGGGCGAGGTGTCGTTCCGCGATCGCGCCCCGCGCTTCATCGGCCTGGCCTCCGGCTTCATCCTGTGGTCGCTGATCATCACCGGGGCCTCGATCCTGCTGAACAGCGTGATGGAGGAGAAGTCGAACCGGATTCTCGAGGTCCTGCTGTCCTCGGCCTCGGCCACGGAGATCCTGACCGGCAAGGTGCTGGGCGTGGCCCTGCTGACCCTGACGGTGATGGCGGCCTGGGGCGGGATCGGTGCGGGCAGCCTGATCGGGTTTGCGCCGGACCGGGCGGGCGAGATCGGTCAGATCCTGCTGCACGGCGGCCTGCTGGGCTATTTCGCGGCCTATATGGTCGGCGGCTATCTGATGTATGCGGTGCTGTTCGCCGCCATCGGGGCCTTCTGCGAGACGCCGCGTGACGCCCAGACCCTGATGGGGCCGATCATGATGATCCTGGTGGTGCCGATCCTGGTCATGCAGATGGCCCTGAACACGCCCAATGCCCCCGTGGTCCAGATCCTGTCGTGGGTCCCGTTCTTCACCCCGTTCCTGATGCTGGCCCGGCTGCACGCCGATCCGCCGATGATCGAGATCATCGGCACCATGGCGGGGATGTTCGTCACCGCCCTGTTCATGGTCTGGGTGGCGGGACGCGCCTTCCGCGCCGGTGCCCTGTCGGACATCAAGCTGAGCTGGAAGAGCTTCGCCAGTGCGGTGAAGGGCGGACGGTAGCGGGCGTCTCTGTCGTCATCCTTCCGCAAGGCGCGTCAGCGCCGCGACCGGAGGACCCAGCGGCACCGAAGGTGATCCTTTCCGCCACGCCGTTCGCGACAGGGTCGCGTTCGCGCGCGCCGCTGGGTCCTCCGGTCTCGCGCCCGCTTGCGCGGTCACTCGCCGTAGGATGACGACAGTGAATTGTAGGGCGGTGGAGGGGATTGATCCGCGAGTGCGGTGACAGCCCCTCCGTCTCGCCGGCTTCGCCGTCGATCCACCTCCCCATCGCTTCGCGACAGGGAGGAGACAATCGCGCAAGAAAAAGGCCGCTCCGGTTGCCCGGGGCGGCCTCTTGAATCTCTGGTGGTCGCTTCGCTTATCCGCGCGCAGCACCGGGACCCGGCACGCGGGGCTTCGGAGGCGGCAGCAGGCCTTCGCGCTGCATACGCTTGCGCGCCAGCTTGCGGGCACGACGGACAGCCTCGGCCTTTTGACGGGCGCGCTTCTCCGACGGCTTCTCATAATGCACGTGGCGCTTCATTTCCCGGAAGCTGCCTTCGCGTTGCATCTTCTTCTTGAGGGCTTTGAGTGCTTGATCGACGTTATTATCGCGAACGAAAATCTGTACCAGGGTTATCTCTCCTTTGGCCGCCCGCCGCGTCCTTTCGAAGGGAGACGGGCAGACAAATAAAATCGTGTACCGTCGAGCATGGCCCACGGGTGAAGGCGGGCTGATACACGAGCGGGTCCATCGTGTCCAGATCGTCGCGGCGGGATATCGTGGCTCGCGAACCCCGGCCGGAAGGCCTATTCTGGGGGTTGGAGACCCTGATTTCACTCTAGCCGAAGGCCGTTGGGCGCGCCATGACCGCATCGCAGACCTTGCCCCCCGGGGGCGACTGGGCCGACCGGATGGAGCAGGCCGTGCTTGACGCCGCCGTCCGTCTGGCCCCGAAACAGGGGTGGAATGCGGCGATGGTGCGGGCGGCCTGCGCGGCCGAGGGCCTGTCGCGGGGCGACGAGGAGCTGTTGCTGCCCAACGGCGCGCGCGATCTGGCCGTGCTGTTGTCGCGCCGCCACGATGCCCGCGCCCTGGCCGAGCTGGCCACGGTTGAGGCCAAAACCCTGAAGATGCGCGAGCGAATCGCCCGGGCCGTGTCGGCGCGGATGGAGGCCGGGGCCGCTGATCTGGAGGCCACGCGTCGCTGTGCCGCCTTCCTGGCCCTGCCGCTGAACGCCGATCTGGGGCTGAAGCTGGCGTGGGAGAGCGCCGACCACCTGTGGCACTGGGCCGGGGACACGGCCACCGACTGGAACCACTA
>CAXBHG010000074.1:0-10355 GCA_963975385.1 uncultured Brevundimonas sp. | reverse complement strand
ATGCTGGTGGTGGTGACCTCGGTGTCCTCGCTCGTGCACCTGTATTCCTGGGGCTATATGGCCGAGGACCCCGACAAGCCGCGGTTCTTCGCCTATCTGTCCCTGTTCACCTTCGCCATGCTGGCGCTGGTGACCGCCGCCGACTTCATGCAGCTGTTCTTCGGCTGGGAAGGGGTGGGGCTGGCCTCCTATCTGCTGATCGGTTTCTGGTACAAGAAGGCCACCGCCAGCGCCGCCGCCATCAAGGCCTTCGTGGTCAACCGCGTCGGCGATTTCGGCTTCGCCCTCGGCATCGTCACCGTGTTCTGGATGTTCGGCACCATCGAGTTCGCCGAACTGTTCCCGATGATCGCCGCCAAGGCCGGCACCGGCTGGGAATTCCTGGGCTACACCTGGTCGGCGCTCGACCTGGCCGGCCTGCTGCTGTTCATCGGCGCGATGGGCAAGTCGGCCCAGTTCTTCCTGCACACCTGGCTGCCCGACGCGATGGAGGGCCCGACCCCGGTCTCGGCCCTGATCCACGCGGCGACCATGGTCACCGCCGGCGTCTACATGGTCTGCCTGTTGTCGCCGATCTACGAATATGCCCCGGTCGCGGCCGCGGTCATCGCCCTCACCGGCGCGATCACGGCCCTGTTCGCCGCCACCGTCGGTCTGGCCCAGAACGACATCAAGCGGGTCATCGCCTATTCGACCTGTTCGCAGCTGGGCTACATGTTCTTCGCCGCCGGCGTCGGGGCCTACCAGGCCGCCATGTTCCACCTGTTCACCCACGCCTTCTTCAAGGCCCTGCTGTTCCTCGGGGCCGGCTCGGTGATCCACGGCATGCACCACGAGCAGGACATGCGGAAGATGGGCGGGCTGTGGAAGCTGCTGCCCGTCACCTATGGCGTGATGACCATCGGCACCATCGCCATCACCGGCCTGGGCATTCCCGGGGTCGGCGGCCTGGCCGGCTTCTATTCCAAGGATTCGATCATCGAGAGCGCCTTCGCCGCCTTCTCGAGCGGTCACTCGGCCATGGGGCTGTTCGCCTTCTTCGTCGGCATCATCGCCGCCGGCCTGACCGCCTACTACTCATGGCGTCTGGTGTTCATGACCTTCCACAACAAGCCGGTCTGGAAGGATGCGCATCATGATGATCATGCGCATGACGACCACGCCTCGCACGCCCAGCTGGAAACCCATTCGGAGCCGCTGGACGACGCTCACGCCCACGACGACCATGCCCACCACGGACCGCTGAAGCCGCACGAGAGCCCGTGGGTCATGCTGGTGCCGCTGCTGCTGCTGTCGGTCGGGGCCATCGCCGCCGGCTTCGTCTTCGCCCCGTATTTCATCGGTCACCACGAGGCCGGATTCTGGAACGGGGCGGTCTTCAACGGCCCGGCCAACCATGTGCTGCACGACAGCCACGGCGTCCCGACCTGGGTGAAATGGTCGCCGCTGGTGCTGACGCTGACCGGGACCTTCGCCGCCTGGTGGATCTATGTCCGCAACGAAGGCATGGGCCGGCGCATGGCCGACCGGGGCGGGGTGGTCCACGCCTTCCTCTACAACAAATGGTATTTCGACGAGGTCTACGACTTCATCTTCGTCAAGGGCGCGCGCGCCCTCGGCGACCTGTTCTGGAAGGTCGGCGACGTGAAGATCATCGACGGCGGCGGACCGAACGGCATGGCCTGGCTGTCCCGTAAATTCGCCGGCGGTCTGTCGCGGTTCCAGAGCGGCTACGTCTATTTCTATGCGTTCGTGATGCTGCTCGGCCTCGCCGGCTTCCTCGCCTTCGCCATCTATACGTGGGGAGCCTGAGCCCAAGTGCCCGCTGAAATTCCTCACATCCTGAGTCTCGTCACCTTCCTGCCCCTGATCGGGGCGGGACTGATCCTGCTGGCGCGTTTCGCCATGAAGGGCGGGGCGGATTCCGCTGCGCGCTGGATCGCGCTCGGCACGACCCTGGCCACCCTGGTCGTTTCGGTCGTGCTGGTGCTGGCCTTCGATCCGGCCAATGCCGGCTATCAGTTCGTCGAACGCTACGACTGGTTCGCCGCGGCCCAGTATCATCTGGGCGTCGACGGCATCTCGATCCTGTTCGTGCTGCTGACCGCCTTCCTGATGCCGATCTGTATCGTGGCCAGCTGGAAGACCATCAACGACCGCGTGGTCGACTATATGGTCGCCTTCCTGGTGCTCCAGACCCTGGTCATCGGCGTGTTCACGGCGCTGGACCTGTTCCTGTTCTACATCTTCTTCGAAGGCACCCTGGTGCCGATGTTCATCATCATCGGCGTCTGGGGCGGGACCAACCGGATCTACGCCGCCTACAAATTCTTCCTCTACACCCTGCTGGGATCGGTCCTGATGCTGCTGGCCATGCTGTGGATGGCCTGGACGGCCGGCACCACCAGCATCCCCGAGCTCAAGACCTTCGCCTTCAGCCCGGCAGCCCAGCCGCTGTTGTGGCTGGCCTTCTTCGCCAGCTTCGCGGTCAAGATGCCGATGTGGCCGGTGCATACCTGGTTGCCGGACGCCCACGTCCAGGCCCCGACGGCGGGTTCGGTCATCCTGGCCGGTATCCTGCTGAAGCTGGGCGGTTACGGCTTCATCCTGTTCAACGTGCCGATGTTCCCGCTGGCGTCGCAGATGTTCGCGCCGCTGGTGTTCGCCCTGTCGGCCATCGCCATCGTCTACACCTCGCTGGTCGCCTTCCGGCAGACCGACATGAAGAAGCTGATCGCCTATTCGTCGGTCGCCCACATGGGCTTCGTGACCATGGGCATCTTCGCCGGCAACATCCAGGGCATGCAGGGCGCGGTATTCCAGATGCTGAGCCACGGCCTGATCTCGGGCGCGCTCTTCCTCTGCGTCGGCGTGGTCTATGACCGGATGCACACCCGCGAGATCGCCTTCTACGGCGGCCTGACCAGCAGGATGCCGTGGTTCGCCGCCATCTTCCTGATGTTCACCATGGCCAATGTCGGCCTGCCGGGCACCTCGGGCTTCATCGGCGAGATCCTGACCCTGACCGGCGTCTACCAGGCCTCGACCTGGACCGCCTTCATCGCCGCCTCGGGCGTGATCCTGTCGGCCGTCTATGCCCTGACCCTGTACCGCAACGTCATGTTCGGCGAGATCACCAATCCGGCGCTCAAGGCCATCCTCGACATCGACCGTCGCGAGCTGATGATCTTCGTGCCGCTGATCGTCGGCACCATCTGGCTGGGTGTCCAGCCGGGCATTGTGCTGGACTACACCGCCGCCTCGGTCGAGGCCCTGACGACCACCTATCACGCCGCGATCGGCGGGTGAGACCCTGATGCCTGATCTGATCCCTGCACTCCATCTGACCGCACCGGAGCTGACGCTCGCCATCGGGGGCCTCGCGCTGCTGATGCTGGGGGCCTTCGCGGGCGAGAAATCGACCCGGCTGGTGTCCTTCCTCGCCGTCGGCCTGCTGGTCGCCGCCTCGGCCGTGGCCGCGACGGGCCCGCTGGGCGCGGCCTTCAACGGGGCCTATGTCGCCGACCCGCTGGCGGTCTACGGCAAGATTGTCATCTATCTGTCCAGCGCCGTGGCCATCGTCCTCGGCACCGGCTGGATGGAGCGGACGCGGATCGCGCGCTTCGAATATCCGGTCCTGATCGTGCTGGCCTCGGTCGGCATGAGCATGATGGCGTCCTCGGGCGACCTGATCTCCCTCTATGTCGGCATCGAGCTGCATTCGCTGGCCCTGTATGTGCTGGCCGCCTTCCATCGCGACGACCTGAAGGCGTCCGAGGCGGGCCTGAAATATTTCGTCCTCGGGGCCCTGTCCTCGGGTCTGCTGCTGTACGGCTCCAGCCTGATCTACGGCTTCACCGGCTCGATGCGGTTCGAGGACATCGCCGTGGTCGCCGCCTCGGGCGAGGCCGGTACCGGCCTGATCTTCGGCCTGGTCTTCCTGATCTGCGGCCTGGCCTTCAAGGTCTCGGCCGCGCCGTTCCACATGTGGACGCCCGACGTCTATGAGGGCGCGCCGACCCCGGTCGTGGCCCTGTTCGCCACCGCCCCCAAGATGGCCGCCATGGTGCTGATCGCCCGGGCCCTGTCCGAAGGCTTCGGCGGTGCCCACGACCAGTGGGCCCAGGTCATCATCCTGATCTCGCTGATCAGTTTCGCGGTCGGGGCCTTCGGCGGTCTGGCCCAGAAGGATTTCCAGCGTCTGCTGGCCTATTCCTCGATCGCCAACATCGGCTACGCCCTGCTGGCCATCGCCGCCGGCACCCAGGCGGGTCTGCAGGCGATGCTGATGTTCATGACCCTGTATGTCATCGACCAGCTGGGCTTCTTCGCCCTCCTGATGAGCCTGTCGAAGGGCGGCCGGCCGATCCGGCGCATCGCCGACCTGGCCGGGCTCAAGCGCGACCGGCCGTTGACGGCCATCGCCCTGACGATCCTGTCACTGTCGGTGCTGGGCATGCCGCCGTTCTCGGGCTTCTGGGCGAAATATTACGTGTTCGGCGCGGCCGCCGGTGCCGGCTACTGGATGGTTGCCGCCGTCGGTCTGGTCGCCTCGGTCGTGGCCGCCTTCTACTATCTGCGCATCATCAAGCTGATGTGGTTCGACGCCCCGCTGGACGAGACCCCTACCGACAAGGCCCCGCCGGCGGCCCAGTGGATCGGCTGGGCCTGCGCGGCCTTCGCCTTCCCGCTGGTCATCGTCGGCCTGACCTGGCTGGAGCCGCTGACCCGCGCCGCCGCCACGGGCTTCGGAGCCGGGTAGGGCGGTGACGCCCGCACCCATTCGTCTGCTCGAGGAAACCGACTCCACCAATGCCGAGGCCCGCCGCCTGGCCGAGGCCGGCGAGAGCGGACCGCTGTGGATCGTGGCCCGCCGTCAGACGGCCGGTCGCGGTCGGCGCGGCCGCGAATGGATCGACCAGTCCGGCAATCTGTCGGCCACCCTGCTGACCACGCTGCGCCGTTCGCCGGCCGAGGCGGCCCAGCTGACCTTCGTCGCCGCCCTGGCGGTGGCCGATCTGGTCGACAGCTGCGTGCCGCCGTCGCTGGTGACGATCAAATGGCCCAATGACATCCTGCTGGCCGGGGACAAGGTCTCGGGAATCCTGATCGAGTCCGGGGCCCACGCCAACGGCAGCCTGTGGCTGGCGGTCGGCATCGGCGTCAACCTGGCCCGGGCCCCGTCCGGCACCGACCGGCCGGCGACCGCCCTGGCCGACCATCTGCGTGGCGACGTCACGGCCGTACCCACGATCGAGGCCGCCGCGTCGGCCCTGGCCCGGACCTTTGCCGTCTGGATGGCGCGGTGGGAGACCCTGGGCTTCCAGCCGGTGCTGGACGCCTGGGCCGCCCGGGCTCCCGGACTGGACGGCCCCGCCGTCGCCCGTCTGGGCCATGAGACTGTCAGCGGCCGGGCCGAGGGGCTGGACCCGGACGGGGCGCTGCGGCTGCGCCTTGCCGATGGTGGCCTGCGGCTTATCTCTGCGGGCGATGTGTTCTTCGGGGAGGCCGTCTGATGCTGCTCGCGATTGAACAGGGCAATACCAACACCCTGTTCGCCGTCCATGACGGCAAGGACTGGATCGCCCAGTGGCGGACCGCCACCGAGGCCAGCCGTACCGCCGACGAATACGCCGTCTGGCTGACCCAGCTGCTGTCGATGCGCGGGCTGAGGCTCGAGGCCCTGGACGGCTGCATCATCTCCAGCGTGGTGCCGCAGTCGATCTTCAACCTGCGCAATCTGGCGCGGCGCTATCTGTCGGTCGAACCGCTGGTGATCGGCGAAAATGTCGATCTCGGCATTCCGGTGCGGATCACCAAGCCCAGCGAGGCGGGGGCCGACCGGCTGGTCAATGCGCTGGGGGCCCATCTGGTCTATCCCGGCGACCTGATCGTCATCGACAGCGGCACCGCCACGACCTTCGATGTGGTCGCCGCCGACGGGGCCTTCGAGGGCGGGCTGATCGCCCCCGGCATCAATCTCTCACTTCAGGCCCTGCATGAGGCGGCGGCCATGTTGCCGCGGATCGCCATTCAACGGCCGGAACGTGTTATCGGCAAGGATACGGTCTCCAACATGCAGTCCGGCGTCTTCTGGGGCTATGTCGCCCTGATCGAAGGCCTGGTCACGCGCATCAAGGCGGAGTGGGAAAAACCCATGACCGTCATCGGCACGGGCGGCGTCGCCTCGCTGTTCGAGGGGGCCACAGACAGCATCGACCGGTTCGATCCGGACCTGACCATACGCGGCCTGTTGGAAATCTGGCGCCGCAATACCCATTTGACGGACACATGAAAAAACAAACCAACGACGAACTCGTTTTCCTGCCGCTGGGCGGCTCGAACGAGATCGGTATGAATCTCAATCTCTACGGCTACGGGCCGGAGTCCAACCGCAAATGGCTGGTGGTCGACGTGGGCGTGACCTTCGGCGACCTGTCGACGCCCGGCGTCGATGTGATCGTGCCGGACCCGGCCTTCCTCGAGGGCGAAAAGGTGCTCGGCATCGTGCTGACCCATGCCCATGAGGACCATATCGGGGCCCTGGGCTGGCTGTGGTCCCGGATGAAGGCCCCGCTGTATGCGACGCCGTTCACCGCCTATCTGATCCGCGACAAGCTGCGCGAGGCCGGCATCCTGGACCAGGTCAAGCTGATCGAGGTGCCGCTGGGCGGTACCATCGACCTGGGCCCGTTCCAGGTGACCATGGTCACCATGACCCATTCGATCGCCGAGCCGAACGGCCTGGCCATCAAGACGCCGCTGGGCACGGTGTTCCACACCGGCGACTGGAAGATCGATGACGAGCCGGTCGTCGGCGAGCTGACCGACGGCGGGGCCATTTCGGCGCTCGGCGACGAGGGCGTGCTGGCGATGGTCTGTGACTCGACCAATGTCTTCGTCGACGGCGTGGCCGGCTCCGAGGGCGGGGTCGCCCGGGCCATGACCAAGCTGATCAGCGGCCTCAAGGGCCGGATCGCCGTCGGCTGTTTCGCCTCCAATGTCGCCCGGATGGACAGTGTGATCCGCGCCGCCGAGGCCAATGGCCGGCGCGTCTCGCTGGCCGGCCGGTCGATGCATCGCATCACCGCCGCCGCCAAACACGTCGGCATGCTCAGCGACATCAAGCCGTTCCTGACCGACGAGGAAGCCCGCGTCTGGCCGGCGGACGAGATTCTGTATCTGTGCACCGGCAGTCAGGGCGAAAGCCGCGCGGCCCTGTCGCGCGTGGCCGAGGGTACCCATCCGGTGATCCGGCTGGGCCTGGGTGACCACTGCATCTTCTCGTCGCGGGTCATCCCCGGCAACGAACTGTCGATCGGCCGCCTGCAGGACAAGCTGGCCGACAAGGGGGTCCGGCTCTACACCGAGAAGGACCATCCCGGCATCCACGTCTCGGGCCACCCGTGCCGTGACGAGCTGAAGCAGATGTACGCCTGGGCCCGGCCGCAGATTTCGGTGCCGACCCACGGCATGCGTCGCCACCTGATGGAGCACGCCAACCTGGCCCGCGATCTGGGTATCCAGGAGCAGGTGACGCCGCGCAACGGCGACATGGTGCGGCTGGCGCCCGGGCCCGCGTCAATCATTGACGAGGTGCCGTCCGGCCGTCTGTACGTCGACGGCGGCATGCTGGTGACCGAACAGGGCGAGGCCCTGCGCGAGCGCCGTCATGCCTCGACCAACGGCATTCTGGTGGTGTCCTTCGCCCTCGATGGCCGCGGCAAGATCGTCAGCGACATCGACATGCGGGCCATCGGCCTGCCCAGCGGCGACGAACGCCCGCTGGGTGATGCCCTCGACGGCCTGGCCGAACGGGTCGAACAGGTGGTCAATGGCCTCAAGCCCCAGGCCCGCGATGATGACGACGCGGTCGAACAGGCGGTGGCCCGCGTACTGAAGAAGGCCAGCCAGCAGATCTGGGATCGTCGACCGATCGTCGAGACCATCGTGCTGCGCCTGTAGGAGAGGGCGGATGACCGACCGGCTGTTCCTGATCAATCCGGGCTGGCACGACGACCAGGGCGGGCCCTGGTACTGCCCGGCGGGTTCGGTCGTCGAGGGGGTGCTGGGCTTCTATCCGGCCCTGCGCGACCAGCTCGAGATCCAATATCTGGACCATCCGCGGCCGCGCCCGCCGGTCATCGACCTGGTCGGTGAGGCGCACCAGAGCTGTCCGCTGCTGGTTCTGGACGGCGCGTTCGACTGGCCGGAGGCGGAAACCAGCGCGGCGACCGGTCAGCGCTTCCTGCAGGACGAGGCCATCCTGCCCTATCTGGCGGCCCGCTACGGCGTGGGCCTGCCCCATCCCTGAGGAGCGGCCATGATCGGCAAGCTGAACCACGTCGGGGTCGCGACCCCGTCCATTCCCGACAGTATCGCCCTGTATCGCGACATGCTGGGTGTGACGGCCATCGGCACCCCCTTCGACCTGCCGGCCCAGGGGGTGAGGGTCTGTTTCGTCGACCTGCCCAATGCCCAGATCGAACTGATCGAGCCGCTGGGCGAGGACTCGCCGATCCACGGCTTTCTGGCGAAGAACCCTAAGGGTGGTCAGCATCACGTCTGTTTCGAGGTCGAGGACATCATCGCCGCCCGGGACGCCCTGCGGGCCAGGGGGGCAACCATCCTCGGCACCGGCGAACCGCGCATCGGGGCGCACGGGACACCGATCATCTTCGTTCACCCGCGCGATATGGGTGGTATGCTGGTCGAACTGATGGAAACGCCGAAGGGGGCGCACTGATCATGCCGATTGGCCCGATGACCATGTTCGCCATCTATGTGGTGGTGTGGTGGGTGGTGCTGTTCACTGTCCTGCCGCTGGGGACCTCGAAGGAGATCCACACGCCGCCGACCGACGGGGCCCAGTGGGGTGCCCCCGACACGCCCAATCTGAAGCGCAAATTCCTGACCACGACCTGGGTTGCCCTGATTGTCTGGGCCGGGATCATGGTCCTGATCCTGATCGGCTGGATGCCGTTGCCGGACCTGGCCCCGCCGACAGTCTGAGGCACGCCTAGCTTTTGCCCCGCTGACCCGGCTAAAGCACAGGTCAATTGACCCATTGCCGGATGTTTGCCCATGCGCCTGTCGCGCTATTTCCTGCCCACGCTGAAAGACACGCCGTCCGAGGCGCAGATTATCTCGCACCAGCTGATGCTGCGCGCGGGTCTGGTGCGGCAGGAGGCGGCCGGCATCTATGCCTGGCTGCCGCTGGGTCTGCGGGTGCTGAAGAAGATCGAACAGATCGTGCGCGAGGAACAGGAGCGGGCCGGGGCGGTCGAGCTGCTGATGCCGACCCTGCAACTGGCCGACCTGTGGCGCGAGAGCGGCCGCTATGACGCCTATGGCCCGGAGATGCTGCGCATCACCGACCGGCATGAGCGTGAACTTCTGTACGGCCCCACCAATGAGGAGATGGTCACCGACATCTTCCGGGCCTACGTCAAATCCTACAAGACGCTGCCGCTGAACCTGTTTCACATCCAGTGGAAATTCCGCGATGAGCGCCGTCCGCGCTTCGGCGTGATGCGTGGCCGCGAATTCCTGATGAAGGACGCCTATTCGTTCGACATCGACGAGGCCTCGGCCCGCAAGGCCTACAACCGGATGTTCGTCGCCTATCTGAACACCTTCGCCCGGCTGGGGCTGAAGGCGGTGCCGATGCGCGCCGATACCGGCCCGATCGGCGGCGACCTGAGCCATGAGTTCATCGTCCTGGCCGAGACCGGCGAAAGCCAGGTCTTCTGCGACCGCAAACTGGTCGAGATGCCGGTGCCCGGATCCGACGTCGACTGGAACGACCTGCAGGCCACGGTCGACCAGCGCACGGCCCTGTATGCGGCGACCGAGGAGATGCACGACGCGGCCCGGTTCGAGGGCGAGACGCCGGAAGCGGACCGTCTGACCGCGCGCGGCATCGAGGTCGGCCACATCTTCTATTTCGGCACCAAATACTCCGCCCCGATGAAGGCCTCGGTCCAGGGGCCCGACGGCGTGGATCGTCCGGTGCATATGGGCAGCTACGGCGTGGGCGTGTCGCGTCTGATGGGGGCCATCATCGAGGCCAGCCATGACGCCGGCGGCATCATCTGGCCCGACGCCGTGGCCCCGTTCGACGTGATGGTCATCAATCTGCGCGCCAGCGACGCCGCCGTGTCCGCGGCCTGCGAGGAGGCTGTGACGCAGCTGGAAGCCGCCGGCCGCGATGTGCTGTACGACGATACCGACGAGCGTCCGGGTGGCAAATTCGCCACCGCCGACCTGATCGGCATTCCGTGGCAGCTGACCATCGGACCCAAGGGCGTGGCCGAGGGTATGGTCGAGTTGAAGCGCCGGGCCACCGGCGAGAA
>CAXBHG010000073.1:0-10404 GCA_963975385.1 uncultured Brevundimonas sp. | reverse complement strand
CGAACGCGATGATCAGAGACGAACGCGTGCGAGAAGAGGCCGCCCAGTGGTTCGCAATCATGCGCCGCGGTGCCACAACCCTGGAAGAACGCCGGGCGTTCGACCGCTGGCGCGCGGATGCCGGAAACCAGCGCGCGCTTGATTCCATGCATGAGCTCTGGGGCGAACTGGCGGTACTCAGGTCCCGACCGGCCCCGATACGTCGTCATCGACCGGACCGGCGCGCCGTCATGGCCGCCAGCGCTGTGGCAGTGCTCATGATCGGCGGCGGGGCGCTGTTCCTGCCCCGGTTGACCGAGACCCGGGTCACGACAGGCATCGGCGAACAGGAGACCCGCGCCCTGCCCGACGGCAGCGTGATGGCCGTCAACGTCGACAGCCGGGTCAACTATGCGTTCCGTGAGCGACGCCGGATCCGCATGGACGAAGGCGAGGCGACCTTTTTCGTCCGCAAGGATCCGCAGCGCCCCTTCATCGTCACGGCCGGTGCCTACGACGTTCGTGCCGTCGGCACGGCCTTCAATGTCCGCCGACGTGGTGCCGCAATGGAGGTTTCGGTCAGCGAAGGCGTCGTGGCGATCATCGCGCGTGATGACGGCCGCGAGTTGATGCGCCTGAAGGCCGGCGAGATGAGCATCCTGCCCCCGCGCCCGGCACGGGCGCGTCCCACGGTCGTCGTCGTGCCGGTCGAGACGGTCGGCCAGTGGCGAATGCGGGTCATCGAATACGACGATGTGCCGGTCCGGGCCCTGATCGCCGAGCTGAACCGGTTTTACGATCGCCCGCTCCGCATCACCGAATCGGGGCTGGCGGATCGGCGCATCACCGTGCGGTTGCGGGTCGAGGATCGCGACCGGACCCTGCACACCGTCGCCGGTCTGCTGGACGCCAGAATTGAGCCGGGTCCGGATTTTGACACCCTGGTGGCAGCCTCTCCCGCCGGCTAGCCGACAGATCGGCGCTCCATGAGGTAGGGGGTCGCCACCTCCCGGCGTCTAAGTCTGGGAAGAGACCTCGGGAGGGAACCATGCGTAAACTGATAGGTACGGCGCTGTTGCGTCGATTGGCGATGGCCGGCGCAGGCGCTGCGGCCCTGACTGCGGGGCTACCTGCCCCCGCGGCCCTGGCACAGGAACAGACTGCAGAGTTCGATATCCCGGCCCAGCGGCTGTCGTCGGGCGTTCGGGTTCTGGCCAGCCAGGCGCGGGTCTCGATTGCGGCCCCCTCCGACCTGTTCGACGGGCGGAACGGTCCGGCGGTCAGTGGCCAGATGTCCGTGCGGGCCGCGCTTGCCCTGCTGCTTTCGGGGAGCGGTCTGGAAGCGCGGTTCGTGAGTTCGGACAGCGTCCGTATCGTCAGAACCGCGACCGGATCCCTGACCCTGCAAGAGCCGGAAATCGCGACGGCGCAGCTCGAAGAGGTGGTCGTGGTGGGCTCGCAGATCCGGGGGGTACGCGTCAACGACGCCCTGCCGGTGACCGTGCTCAATGCCGAGGACCTGGACGGTGTGGCCGCCACAAACGGGGATGAACTGTTCCGGGCCATTCCCCAGGCCGCCGACGTAGCCTTCAATGAGTCCCAGGACGTTGGCGGTATCAACGATGCGCGCGGTGACACGGCCTCGATCAACCTGCGCGGCCTCGGTACGGGCAACACCCTGATGCTGCTGAACGGCCGCCGGATGGTGCTGCATCCCGGTACCCAGACCGAAAACCTGGTGCCGGTGGCCACCGTCAATACCAACGCCATTCCAACCCTTGGGGTGCGTCGGGTCGAGGTCCTGCTGGACGGGGCCGCGGCCCTTTACGGAACCGACGCTGTCGCCGGCGTGATCAACACGGTGCTGCGAACGAATTTCAAGGGCCTGACCGTCGAGGCCGGGGGCGGTGGTGCCGAAGGTACCGGCATGCGGCAGTACGACTTCAGCATACAGGCCGGGCGCGACTTCAACGATGGCCGCACCAATGTCTCGGTGATGGGGGACTACAGCACCCGCAACGAGCTCTGGGCGCGCGAGCGGGACTATTCACGCAACAGCGACAACCGCCCGCTGGTCGTCGGAACGCCGTTTGAGGCTGATACCGACTTCAACAACACCTCGGTGGATACGCCGTGGGGCGAATTCATTCGCCTGACCAGCACCTACGGATCGACGACCGCCTCCACGCGGGTCAGCGGCCAGAACCTGACAACGAGCGGCGTCTTTCACGTCCAGCCCGACACCAACGAAGGCTGTATCGCACCCGGTATTGCCGCGGGCACCTGTTTCGACAACTCGTCCCTGTCGACCCTCTCGACCGATAACAACCTGCGCTACAACGACAATGATGTGCGGGCGCTGGCCGGTGCCAACGACCGCTACAACCTGTTCGTGTTCGTCAACCACGACTTCGACAATGGCGTCGAATTCTTTGGCGAGGCGGGCGTCTATTTTGCCGACTACCATACCCAGCGCGAGCAGGAGACGCCGCTGACGGCGGCCCGGATCATCATGCCGGCCAATGCCTACTGGAACCCGCTCGGGCCGCTTGGCAGCCCGAACCGGCTGGCCAACCTGACCACGGGCACCGGTGTTACACCCTTCCCCGCAGAAGGCGCGCCGCTGGCCATGCAGGACTATCGCGTGGTCGACGCAGGACCGCAGGAGATCGGTGTCGAAAGCCTTTCGACCCGGTTCCTGACCGGCCTGCGCGGTGAATGGCGCGGTTTCGACTGGGAATCGGCGCTCGTCCATTCGACGTCGCGAACCGACGACACGATGCGGGGGATCAGCAGCACCCTGTTCGAGGATGCCGTGTCGCGCACGACTCCCGATGCCTACAACCCCTTCATCGGCGGCAGTCTGATCAACCCCTCCCGGGGGCCTGAAGTCGGCAATGACCAGGCGATCATCGACACCTTTATGGTCGACGTGTCGCGGGTCAGCGAGACCTCCCTTTCGATGTGGGACTTCAAGATCTCGCGCCCCGACATCTTCTATCTGCCCGCGGGCCCGATCGGGGCCGCCGCGGGATTGGAACTGCGTCGCGAGACCTTCTCGGACGACCGTGATGATCGTCTCGACGGCACCATCACCTTCACCAACAATGCCGGGGAATCCACCGGCAGCGATGTGATGGGGGCCAGCCCGACGCCCGACACCCGGGGGTCGCGCAGCGTTCAGGGCGCTTTCGTCGAACTGGCGGTGCCGCTGGTCTCGTCCGAGATGAACATCCCGTTCGTTCATTCCCTTGATCTGCAGCTGGCCGGTCGCGCCGAGAACTATTCGATTTTCGGATCGGTCGCCAAGCCCAAGGTCGCCCTGGCCTGGCGTCCGGCTTCGTGGATGATGGTGCGTTCGGCCTGGTCGCAGGGCTTCCGGGCGCCCAACCTGCCCCAGCTTTATGAGCAGGGCGTGGAGCGGTCCAACAGCCGCACCGACTGGATCCGCTGCGAGATCGAGGTTGCTGCCGGCCGGATCGCCGGTTTCGATACCTGCAGCGCCGGGGTCTCATCGGTCAGCCAGCGCTCCGGCAGTACCGCGCTGAAGCCTGAGGAATCGGAAAACCTTACCGTCGGCCTGGTCATCGAACCGCGCTTCCTGCCGTCAAGCTGGGGCGAACTGACGATCACCGCGGACTACTGGAATATCCAGCAGGAGAACCTGATCGGCATCTTCGGTGACGCCAATGCACTGACGCTGGACTATCTGCTGCGCACCCAGGGGAGCTCCAACCCCAACGTCGTCCGGTCCGCTCCGACCCAGGAACAGATCGATGCCGCCGCCGGCACCGGCCTGGCCCCGGTGGGGACCCTGATCCACGTCCTTGATCACTATCGCAACCTGCAACCACGCGAAGTGGATGGCCTGGACTTCGGCATCTACTACCGGCTGAACGATACGCCCTGGGGCAATTTCAGCTGGCGTCTGAACGCCGCCAAATTGCTGACCTTCTACCAGGAGCCCGGCGATGAGGCGGCCCAGCTGCTCGCCGCCCAGGCGGCCGGAGACATCGACCCCAGCATCCGCATCGTCGGTGCGGAGGATCTCCGTCTTCAGAACGGCCTGCCGGAGTGGCGGGCGACCTCGACCATCACCTGGCGTAATGGCGGCTGGGGGGCCGGCCTCTACAGCAGCTATGTCAGTGAAGTGGTCGACACCAGCGCCACCCTGGCCGACGGCACCCAGTGGGTGGTCGACGACTGGCTGACCCACAATGTCTACGTCCAGCACGATTTCGACATTCCGGGCCTTCTGAACGATACGCGGATCCGGGTCGGGGTTCGCAACATCGAGGGCAGGGACCCGCCGCTGGCCGACCAGTCGTTCGGCTATCTGGGCAGCCTGCACTCCAACCGCGGTCGCTGGTTCTACGCTACCCTGCGCAAGCGCTTCTGACGGAAGGGCGGCACCGGGCGACCGGTGCCGCCAGCCTGCCCGGCGTCCCGGGACCTTTCCGGGAGCCCCTGTCCGTCCCAGCCAGAGTTGACTGAATGACCGAGCCCGTCACGCGTCCGTCCGAAAGTCCACGGCGAGGGCCGTTCGCGCGTGCAACCCATCGGTGGTTCGCGACGGCATTGTGGAAACGTATCCTGCTGGGGCTGGTTCTGGGCGTGGTCGCCGGGCTGGTGCTTCAGGAGCGGGCCGTCGAGATCAAATGGCTGGGCGACGCCTTCATCCGTCTGATCCGGATGCTGGTGATCCCCCTGGTGTTCGTCACCATTGTCGCGGGGGTGGCCGCCATGGCCGAGCCGCGTCGACTGGGCGCGATCGGGATCAAGACCATCGGCCTGTATTTCGGACTCATGCTGATCGCCAGCGCCCTGGGCCTGCTGATCGGCACCGTCCTCCAGCCGGGCGACGGCGTCGATCTGAGCAGCGCGGTTCCCATCGTCGCGGGCGCACCGCCGGGGTCGTTCGGCGAAACCCTGATGAATGTCATCCCGCTGAATCCGGTCGCCGCCATGGCGTCGGGCGATGTGCTGGCAGTCATCTTCTTCGCCCTGCTGGTCGGTGTCGGCATCCTCGTCGTCGGGGAAGCCGCCCGGCCCGTCCGAGCCCTGTTCGACGGCGGGGCTGCCGTGATGCTTCAGATCACCTATTTCATCATGGAGCTGGCCCCGTTCGGCGTCTTCGCCCTGATCGCCTGGGTGACCGGGACCAGCGGCGCGGCGGCCTTCGTCAGCGTCTTCAAACTGGCACTGTGCGTGGTGATCGGCTGCGCGGTCCAGACCCTGTTCGTCCACGGCGGCCTCATCCGCCTGCTGGGGCGGCTGCCGGCCCGGCCCTTCTTCCGGGACGTCACAGACGCGATCGTCGTCGCCTTCACCACCTCGTCCAGCTCGGCGACCCTGCCGGTGGCGATGCGGGTCGCCCAGACCAATCTCGGCGTCAGCCCGACGGTCGCCTCGACCACCCTGCCGATCGGCGTCACCCTGAGCATGGACGGCACCGCCCTCTATGTCGGCCTTCTGGCCATGTTCTCGGCCCAGGTCTTCGGCATCGACATGACCCTGGTCGACTATCTGATGGTCACCCTGACCACGACCCTGGTCGCCATCGGCACAGCCCCCGTGCCGTCGGCGTCTCTCTTCATCCTCGCCGCGGTATTGTCGGTCATCGGCATCAGTGCCGAGCAGACGGCGCTGATCGTCGGCTTCATCCTGCCGTTCGACCGACCGCTGGACATGATGCGCACCGTCCCCAACTGCACCAGCGATCTGGCCGTGGCGGTGGTCGTGGCCCGTTCGGAGAACGAGCTGGACATCGCCTCCTATCTCGCCAAACCGGTCGAATGAGAGACGTGCCATGATGCTGCGTCACCTGTCCGCCGTCCTGCTCACGGGACTCCTTGCGGCGGTGCCGCTGGAGGGACGGGCCCAGACCGCTGCCCCGTCCGTCGAACAGCGCCCGCGTCAGGCCATGGTCGCGGCCGCCCATCCGCTGGCTGCCGAGGCCGGGCTTGAGGTGCTGCGACGCGGCGGCAGCGCGCTGGACGCCGCCGTCGCGGTCGAGGCGATGCTGGGCCTCGTCGAGCCGCAAAGCTCGGGCCTCGGCGGCGGGGCCTTCATTATGTTTTTCGACGCCGCCTCCGGAACGGTCAGCGCCTACAACGGCCGTGAGACGGCACCGGCGGCCGCCACCTCAGACATGTTCCTGGACGACTCCGGCCGGCCGCTGCCGCGCCGCGAGGCCATGCTGTCCGGACGCGCCACCGGTGCCCCCGGAGCGGTGCCGGTCCTGGCCCTCGCCCATGCGGCGCACGGGCGACTGGCCTGGGACAGTCTGTTCGTCACGACCATCGCCACGGCCGAGTCCGGCTTCGCGATCACACCCCGTCTGGCCGAGCATATCCACGGCACCTTCCCCCAGGCCGGTGCCCCGGATGTTCGCGCCTATTTCTCGCGACCGGACGGCAGCCTGATGCAGGTCGGCGACCGGCTGGTGAATCCGGCCTATGCCGCCACGCTGCGCCGAATCGCCGCCGAGGGGCCTGATGCGATGCAGCGCGGACCGATCGCCGAGGCCATCGCCCGGCGCACGGCCGACGCCCCCCTGGCCGGCACCCTGACGACAGAAGACATCGCCGCCTATAAGCCGCAGGCTGTCGCGCCGGTCTGCGGCCCCTATCGCGTCTACATCATCTGCGCCCCGCCGCCGCCGTCCAGCGGCGCGGGCCTGATCCAGTTGATGGCCCTGCTGGACCGGACCGACATCGCCGAACGTGGACCCGCAGACCCGATCGCCTGGGTACGTTTCGCCGAGGCCAGCCGCCTGATGTATGCCGACCGCGACCGCTATTTCGGCGATCCGGCCTTCGTCGACGTTCCGGTCGCCGGACTTCTGGACCCCGCCTATCTGGACGCCCGTGCCACCCTGATCGGACGACGCGCCGCCGACACGGCACCGGCTCACGGTGAACCGGCCGGGATTGTCGTGCCGGGCCCGGACGCCACCACGGAGCCGGGCGGCACCACCCATTTCGTGGTCGTGGATTTCGACGGCAACGTCGCCTCGGTCACCGCGACGGTCGAGTCCTATTTCGGCTCCGGACGGATGGTCCACGGCTTCTTCCTGAACAACCAGATGACCGACTTCTCCTTCCGCCCCACCGATCCGGACGGCGCACCGGCGGCGAACGCCGTGGCTGGCGGCAAACGCCCGCGGTCGTCGATGGCCCCGGTGATCGTGCTGGACCGCGAGGGGCGTCTGGTGGGGGCGCTGGGGTCGCCCGGCGGCAATGCCATCCTCGCCTACAATGCCAAGGCCCTGGTCGGGCTGCTGGCCTGGGACCTGTCACTCATCGAGGCCTTCAGCCTGCCCAACCTCGTGGCGCGCGGCGGCAGCTTCAACGGCGAGGTGTCCCGCTTCGCATCCGCGGTACGGGACGGGATGGCGCGCCGTGGCGTCACCGTTGTACCGGGCAGCGGCGAAGCCTCGGGCCTGCATGGCGCGGTGGTGGGACCGGATGGCCTGAGCGGGGCCGCCGACCCGCGTCGCGAAGGCGAGGCGATTGTTCTGGAGACGGTCCAATGAAGACGATGTCATTGATCCTGCTGGCGGGCGCGCTTGCGGCCCTGCCCCTGACCAGTCTTGCCTCCATCCGGGCCGAGGCCGGGGGCGCGGCCCAGGCAGCCCCGGCCGAAACTGCACCGGAACGGGTCGTGTTCCCCAGTCTCGATGATGGTCACACGGAACTGGTCGCCTATCTGTACAGGCCCGCCGGCGTCGAGGGCCCGGCCCCGGCGGTGGTGCTTATGCACGGTCGCGCGGGGGCCTATTCGTCACTGGCCGACGGCGTCTATGACGCGACCACCCTGACCATGCGTCACCGTTACTGGGCCCGGTACTGGGCGGAGCGCGGCTACTATGCCCTGGTCGTCGACAGCTTCGGACCGCGCGGCTACCCCGGCGGCTTCGGACGCGGCAGCTATGGTGAGCGGCCGGACGCGGTCAATGAGGTCACGGTTCGCCCGCTCGATGCCTATGGGGCCCTGCGCTACCTGCGTACCCTGCCGGGCGTGGATGGTGACCGTATCGGCCTGATGGGCTGGTCCAACGGCGGCAGCGCCACCCTGGCGACAATGGCCGACGACAAGCCGGGTGACATGCGCCGCCTCGGCTTCCGCGCGGGCCTGGCCATGTATCCTGCCTGTGGCCTGCACAACCGTTTCGGACGCACCGGCTACAGCACCTATGCCCCGGTCCGCGTGTTCATGGGCACCGACGATGAGGAGGTCTCCCACGATCGCTGCCGCGACCTGATCGGCACCGCGCGGGCGCGCGGCCATGACGTGACCTTCACCTCCTACCGCGGGGCCAGCCACAGCTTCGACGATCCGGGCCGGAGCCGTCAGGGTGTCCCGGCCAACGCCCGCGCCACCGCCGACGTGCGCGAACAGGCCGCCGCCTTCTTCGCCGAGGCCCTGGCCCCGCGCCAGCCCTGACCATGAGGTCTCCCTTGCTGAAATCCGTCCCCCTGCTGTGCGCCGCCCTGCTGGTGGCCTCGTCGGCTCTCGCCCAGGAGTCCCCGGTCCAGACCCGGCCCGGGCTCGGCTCGGGCGGCGATATCGTCAGCTACAGCCAGGTCCACCATCCGGTGGTCGGGCGCGGCGGCATGGTGGTCAGTCAGAGCGCCCCGGCCACCGAGGTCGGGGTGCGCATCCTGCGTCAGGGCGGCAATGCGGTCGACGCCGCCGTGGCCGTGGCCCTGGCCGAGGCCGTGACCCTGCCGCGCGCCGGCAATCTGGGCGGCGGCGGCTATATGCTGGTGCATATGGCGGCGACCGCCGACCGCCCGGCCGCCGACATCGCCATCAACTACTATGGCATGGCCCCGCAGGCGCTGACGCCGGACCTGCTGCTGGACGACAGCGGCCGCTTCGACCGTTCGGCCCCGGCCGGGTTCCGGAATGTCTCGGTCCCCGGCACGGTGGCGGGCCTGTGGGAGGCGCACAGTCGCTTCGGCAGCCTGCCCTGGGCCGAGGTGGTGGCCCCGGCCATCGCCCTGGCCGAAGACGGCGTGGTGCTCAGCGACGGCGAGGCCGAGGCCACGGCCGGGCGTGCCGCGGTGCTGGCCAATGACCCCGGCGCACGCGAGGCCTATCTGAAGCCCGACGGCACGCCCTACGGGCCCGGAGACCTGTTCCGGCAGCCGCAGCTGGCCTGGAGTCTGCGCCAGATCCAGACCGGCGGGGCCGACGCCTTCTATCGCGGCGACCTGGCGAACCGCATCGTCGCCGGCGTACAGGCGGGCGGCGGCATCATGGATGCGCGCGACCTGGCCGACTATCGCGTCGCGGTCAGTGAGCCGGTCTGGTCGACCTATCGCGGCCATCGCATCGCCAACATGCCGCCGACCGCCTCGGGCGTCAGTGTCGCCGAGGCCCTGAACATCCTCGAGGCCTGGCCGCTGCGCGATATGGGCTGGGGCAGTGTCGACAGCCTGCATCTGATCGCCGAGACCATGAAAATCGTCTCGGCCGACCGGCGGCTGATCGGCGGTGCGCCCCAATGGCGCACGCCGGCGACCGGCCTGGCCAGCAAGGCCTTCGCCGCCGAGCGCGCTGCCCTGATCGCCATGGACCGGTCGCTGGGGGCCGACGACATCGCGGCGGGCGACCCCTATCCCCACGAAAGCCGGGACACGACGCATGTCTCGGTCGCCGACGCCCACGGCAATGCGGTCAGCAACACCTTCACCCTGTCCAACTCCTACGGCGCGCACGTCGCCGCCCCGGGCACGGGAATCCTGTTGAACAACTCGCTCGACAATTTCTCATGGGGCCAGAGCGGCGACGCGTTCGTCGCCAACCAGCCCGCGCCCGGCAAGCGGTTGGGCTCGACCATCACGCCGATGATCGTGTTCGGTGAGGACGAGGCCCCCTGGCTGGTCACCGGCACGCCCGGCGGCAGCTATATCATCGCCACCATGGTCCAGCTGGTCGTCAATGTGATCGACCACCGGCTGAACATCGCCGAGGCCGCCATGCGCCCGCGCATCAACCAGGGCAGCGCCGGTCGGCCGCTGGAACTGGAAGGCGGCTATTCCCCCGACATCGAACGCCTGCTGGAGGCCCGGGGCCATACGGTTCGCCCGTCGGCCACCATGGGCAGCACCCAGTCGATCCTGATCGACGGCGACCGCTTCCTGGGGGCCGCCGACACCCGCCGCCCCGACGCCCTTGCCCTGGGCGTGCGCTGAACCGTCGGGCCGAGCGGCGGCCGGCGGGGTGATGACAGGGTCGGGAAAAATGGAGCGGCCGGCGGGAATCGAACCCGCGACATTCAGCTTGGGAAGCTGACGTTCTACCTCTGAACTACGGCCGCACGGGCCCGGAACCGGATCGGATCGCGGGCGCTCGTCGGTCTAGCCTGCGAGGTGACGGATGTGAAGCGCTTCCGTGGGCTCCGGACGGGTGCGG
>CAXBHG010000072.1:0-10826 GCA_963975385.1 uncultured Brevundimonas sp. | reverse complement strand
GCCCGCCGATCATCACGCCCAGGGTGCCGGTGAAGAACATGATCAGGGCCTTGGGACCGAGGCCGAACACCGCCGGCAGGTCGGCCGAGACGGTCAGCAGCACGAGGGCGGCCGGCAGCAGGAAGCGCGAGGCGATGAAATAGAGGCGCGATTCCTCAGGATCGACGACGCCGAAGGTGGTGAGCAGGGACGGCAGGAAATAGCAGAGCAGCAGGGCCGGAATCACGGTGAAGAACCGCTTCACCCAGGGATGGGTCAGGCTGGACGCCCAGAATACCCCACCGAGGATGACGGCCAGCAGGCCGAGGACGACGGCGTCGTTGGTGATCAGGGCGGCGGGGCCGGCGGGCTCAATGGACATACTTTTCTCCGGGCTTCTGGGGCATAAGGACAATCTCGCGGCAATTCAGCAAGTCGCGACAGGAGAATTGACGATGCGGGTACTGGGTGTTCTGGGCGGTATGGGGCCGGCGGCGACCGTCGCCTTTCTGGCGCGGGTGCAGGCGCTGACCCCGGCCGAGGGCGATCAGGACCACATCCGCATGCTGGTCGACATCAATCCGCAGGTGCCCGATCGCAACCGCGCGCCGGAGGCCGCTGACCACATGCTGGGCGAGATGGCGGCGCGTCTGCGCGAGGCCGGGGCCCAGGTGCTGGCCATGCCGTGCAACACCGCCCATGCCCAGTCGACCGGCCTGCGCGCCATCGGCCTGCCCTTCATCGACATGATCGCCGAGACCACGGCGGCGGCCACGGCCGGCGGGGCCAAGAAGGTCGGCGTGCTGGCCACCCCGGGCGGCGAGGCCCTGTATACGGCGGCCCTGTCCGGACAGGGGGCCAAGATCGTGCGTCTGGGTGGAGCCAACCGGCAGGCCTTCATGGCCTGTATCGAGGCGGTCAAGCGCGGCGATACGGGCAAGGCCCCCCGGGCCGAGATGCGCCGTCTGGCCGCCGCCCTTGTGGCCAGCGGGGCCGAGGTGGTCATCGCCGGCTGCACCGAGGTGCCGCTGCTGCTGGGGCCGAAGGACGTGTCGGTGCCCCTGTTCGATTCCGCCGAGGTGCTGGCCCGGGCCTGTGTGAAGGCCTGCCGCTAGAATCATTCGGTTGCCGTTTGCGACGACGCTCGCCAAAGCTGGCGGCGTGAAAACGCAAAGCCTGATCATCGATTGTGACCCCGGCGTCGACGACGCCCTGGGTCTGTTCCTGGCCTTCGGGTCGCCGGCGCTGGAGCTGCTGGCGGTGACCACCGTCGGGGGCAATGTCCCGGGGGTCATCACCGCGCGCAACGCCCGCATCATGCGCCAGCTGGCCGGGCGCGAGGATGTGCCGGTCCATGCCGGGGCCGACCGGCCACTGGTGCGGGAACCGGTCGGGGCCGGAGAATTCCACGGTGAGGGCGGGATCGGCGACATGGTCCCGTTCGCACCGGCTTTGGGCAATGCGTTGGGGGATGCGGCGCAGGCCATCGTCGATCTGGTGATGGCGCGACCGGCCGGGTCAGTGGCCCTGGCGGTGATGGGGCCGATGACCAATATCGCCCTGGCGATGCGGCTGGAGCCGAAGCTGGCGGCGCATCTGGGCCCGGTGTCGGTGATGGGCGGGGCGCGCTCGGAAGGCGGCAATATCACCGCCTCGGCCGAGTTCAACATCTATGCCGATCCCGATGCGGCGGCCGAGGTGTTCGCCTCGGGCTGCGAGATGGTGGTGTTCGGTCTGGACGCCACCCATCAGGTGCGGGCGACCGAGGCGCGGATCGCGGCGATCGAGGCGCTGGACGGGGCGGCGGCGCGGGCGGCCGGGGGGCTGTTGCGCTTCTCGCAGCGGGTCGAGCGCGAGATCGTCGGCTGGGACGCCGGGCCGCTGCACGACCCGTGCACCGTGGCCTGGCTGTTGCAGCCGGACCTGTTCGCGCTGAGGCCGTGCCGGATCGCGGTCGAGACCGTCAGCGACCTGACCCGCGGCCATACGGCGGTCGAGTTCCGCGTCGATGCGGCCACCGCACCCCATCGCTGGGCGGTGACGGCCGACGGTCAGGGGGTGTTTGATCTGATCACCGCGAGTCTGGAGCGCCTGCCATGAGGATCACCGTCGTCGGCTCGATCAATCTGGATTTCGTGGCCAGTGCGCCGCGTCTGCCGGGGCCGGGCGAGACGGTGACCGGGGCGACCCTGGCGCGGCATCCGGGCGGCAAGGGGGCCAACCAGGCGCTGGCGGCGGCGCGGCTGGGGGCCGAGGTGACGATGATCGGCCGGGTCGGGCGCGACGGCATGGCGGGCGAGGCCCTGGCCCTGCTGCTGGACGGGGACGTCGATGTGGCCGGGGTCATCACCGATTCCGAGGCCCCGACCGGGGTGGCCCTGATCGCCGTCGATCCGTCGGGCGAGAACCAGATCGTGGTGGCGGCGGGGGCCAATTATAGCGTGACGCCCGAACAGCTGCCGCAACGGATCGAGGGGCCGCTGATCCTGCAGCTGGAACTGCCGGTCGAGACGGTCGAGGCCGCGGTCGGCCGGGCGGTGGATTTCGTCTGTATCAACCTGGCCCCGGCCGCGCCGGTGTCCGAGGCCCTGTTGCGGCGGGCCGATCTGATCGTCGTCAACGAGACCGAGGCGGCCTTTTACGGCGACCTGTTACACAGCGGCGGCGGCCGGGTGGTGGTGACCCTGGGCGCGCGCGGGGCGCAGCTGTTCCAGCGCGGCGGCCTGATCGCCGAGGCGGCACCGCCCGCAGTCACGGCGGTCGACGCCACCGGGGCCGGCGACACCTTTGTCGGGGCCATCACCGTGGCCCTGCTGGAAGGGATGGCGCCGGAAGCGGCGCTGCGGTTCGCCTGTGCCGCGGGGGCCATCGCCGCGACGCGGCCGGGGGCGCAGCCGTCGTTGCCCTATCGGGACGAGGTCGAGGCGATCCTTGGGGGATAAGCGCGATGCTGTTCGTGGTCTATTTCGTCACCCTGATCGCCTTCTCGGTGATCTTTACCCGCGAAGTGATCGGCCCGGCCTCCCGGGCCAGCTGCGACAAGCGCTGGCGTCTCTATGCGGGGGCGCTGAATGCCCTGAATCTGGTGGCGGTGGTCGCCGCCGGGTTTCTGTTCGAGCGCTGGATTTCGGGACATTCCGTCCTGCATCTCGCCGAGACCATGGACCCTGTATCAGCCAGCCTCGTGACCTTTCTGGTCTCCAGCCTCGTCGCCTACTGGTATCACCGGGCGGTTCACCGGTCTGATCGTTTGTGGCGATGGGTGCATCAGCTGCACCACAGTCCGACCCGGATTGAATCGCTGACCGCCTTCTACATCCATCCGTTCGACGGCCTGCTGGCGGTTCTGCTCAATGCCGCGGTGGCCTATGTTCTTCTGGGCGTCAGTGGGGTGTCGGCGGGGCTGGCGCTGATCTATGTCACCCTGTTCAACCTGCTGGCCCATGCGGACCTGCGATCGCCCTGGTGGCTGGGGTTCTTCGTGCAGCGGCCCGAGATGCACCGGATCCATCACCAGCGCGGGGTGCATGCGAATAACTACGGCCTGCCGCTCTGGGATCTTGTGTTCGGGACCTGGCGGAATCCGCGTTCCGGTCGGGTCGATTGCGGCTTTGCGGACGACAAGGAACGACTGATTGGTCAGATGCTGATGCTGAAGGACGTCGACGGCTGAGCGGCGGGCGCGACCGGGCCGGAGTCCAGCCGTCACTGCCGATGCGAGGGCGCCCCGGGCATTTGTCATCCCGGACGCCGCGAAGCGGCGATCCGGGACGCCTGATCTCTGGAACGGGATCCTCCCGGAAGCGGCCCTTGCCGCTGTCCGGGAGACAGGCAGGGCCCGATGCGACGGTTAGCTGTCTCCCGGACAATCGCGCCGCGATTTCCGGGAGGCCTGATTGGGGGGGGCGCACGCCGTCCCGGATCGCCGCGTTGCGGCGTCCGGGATGACAAGGGGTCCGGGTCGCCGCGGGTTTCGGTCAGCCCCTAAAACGCCACCACCAGCCGCACGACCTCGCCGTCGGCCAGGCGGTCGAAGCCGGTGTTGATGTCCTCGAGCGCGATGGTGCCGCTCATCAGGCGGTCGACGGGCAGGCGGCCGGCGCGATAGAGGGCGACGTAGCGGGGCAGGTCGCGGGACGGGACGCAGGTGCCGATATAGCTGCCCTTCAGGCTGCGTTCCTCGGCGACCAGATTGACGACATTGAC
The DNA here is from genome assembly GCA_963975385.1 of uncultured Brevundimonas sp. Lineage (GTDB taxonomy): Bacteria > Pseudomonadota > Alphaproteobacteria > Caulobacterales > Caulobacteraceae > Brevundimonas. The sequence continues at coordinate 6,641 of CAXBHG010000072.1, read as the reverse complement.
GGCGAGGGCGGCCTCGGGCGGCGGCAGGCCGGCGGTGACGGTGGTGCCGCCGCGGCGGGTCATCTGCCACGCGCTCTCAAGGGCCCGGACCGAGCCGGCCATTTCGAACACGAAATCCGCCCCGCCGTTGGTCAGGGCGCGGACCTGGTCGACGGCGTCGGGGTCGGCGGCATTGACGGTGTGGACGGGCCCCAGGCTGCGGGCCAGGGCCAGCTTGTCTTCCGACAGATCGACGGCGATGACGGGCGAGGCCCCGCTGGCCAGCGCCCCCAGCACACTGGCCAGGCCGACGCCGCCGAGACCGACCACGGCGACCGACTGGCCCGCGCGGACGCCGGCGGTGTTCACCACGGCCCCGACCCCGGTCAGGACGGCACAGCCGAACAGGGCCGCCTCGGCGAAGGGCAGGTCGGGGTCGACCCTGACCAGCGAGCGGCGCGAGACCACGGCCCGTTCGGCGAAGGCGGAACAGCCGAGGTGGTGGTTCAGGGTGCCGTCGGCCCCGTGCAGCCGTTTGCCGCCGCCCAGCAGTTCGCCCCGGCCGTTGGCCACGGCCCCGGGCTCGCACAGGGCCGGACGGCCGCCGGCGCAGGGGGTGCAGTGGCCGCAGCTGGGCATGAAGACCATGACCACATGATCGCCGACGGCCAGGTCGGTGACCCCCTCGCCCAGGGCCTCGACCACCCCGGCGGCCTCGTGGCCCAGGGCCATGGGCAGGGGGCGGGGGCGGTCGCCGTTGATGACGCTGAGGTCCGAATGGCACAGGCCCGCCGCCTTGATCGCCACCACAACCTCGTCGCGGCCGGGCGGGTCCAGGGTCACGGTCTCGATCGCCAGCGGGCGGCTGTCGGCATAGGGGCGGCTGGCACCCAGGGTGCGGAGGACGGCGGCGCGGGTTTTCATGACGCAACGCTAGGCGCTTGACGCGGCGTTCGCCAAGCCGGAACGTCGGTCACAATGAAGCGCGCACAGAACGCGCTGAAGCCGCGCGGCACCGCGTGCCGGGCGTTAGCGCACAAAAATCAGGGGAGACTTCATGACGGGCATGATCGAACGGACGAAGCGGAGCGACTACCGGCGCTTCCAGGCGATCTCGACGCGGTGGATGGACAATGACGTCTACGGCCACGTCAACAATGTCGTCTATTATTCGTGGTTCGACACGGCGGTGAACCGGCTGCTGGTGGTGGCCGGGCAGATCGACATCCACAAGGGCGAGGTCATCGGACTGGTGGCCGAGACCGGCTGCCGTTATTTCTCGCCGACGGCCTTTCCCGACCAGATCGAGGCCGGGGTGCGGGTCGCCCATGTCGGCTCGTCCTCGGTGCGCTACGAGATCGGCCTGTTCCGCAATGCCGAGGATGACGCCGCCGCCGTCGGCTATTTCGTCCACGTCTATGTCGACCGCGAGACCAAGAAGCCGGTGCCGCTGACCGAGTCGATGCGCGGGTTCCTGGAGAGTCTGAAGGTCTAGTCGTCCAGCCGGTCGCGCAGGGCGATCACCACGACGGTGGTCAGGACGCCCAGGGCGAAGGCGGCGAGCAGGCTGCCGCCGGCGACCTCGGCGCGCACGCTGAGCTGGCGCGCGACCGCGCGTTCGACCCGGTCCTCGCCGTCCAGTTCGTCGTACTGGAAATTGGCGGCGTCATACAGGACGCCCTCGACCGTGCGGGCCTGGGTGGGGTCGTCGATCGGCGGGACGGTCATGTGAAGGCTCCGGCAGGGATAACAGACCATCCATGCCAAGCTTGATGGCGCGCGGCAACGGGCCGTGGTGACAAGTGGTCCGGTCCGGGCTAGATGCCCGCCTCACGTTTTCGCCATTTCAGACGACGGACTCATGGCTGGCCATTCCAAATACAAGAACATCATGCACCGCAAGGGGCGCGCCGACGCGGTGCGGTCCAAGCTGTTCTCGAAATTATCGCGCGACATCACCGTGGCGGCCAAGGGCGGCATGCCCGATCCGGCCCTGAACCCGCGTCTGCGCCTGGCCATCAACAACGCCAAGGCCGAGAGCCTGCCCAAGGATGTGATCCAGCGGGCGATCAACAAGGCCGCCGGTGGCGACGTCGATACGATGGAGGAGGTCCGCTACGAGGGCCGCGGCCCCGGCGGGGTCGGCATCATCGTCGAGGCCCTGACCGACAACCGCAACCGCGCCGCCTCGAACATCGGCACCGCCTTCAAGAAGAACGGCGGGGCGCTGAGCGAGATGAATTCGGTCGCCTTCATGTGGGACAAGGTCGGGCGGATCCACTATCCGGCCGAGGCCGGGTCCGAGGATGCGGTGATGGAGGCCGCCATCGAGGCCGGGGCCCAGGACGTCGAGAGCGATCTGGTCAAGCCGGACATCTATGAGGACGCGCCGGGCCATGTGATCTGGACCGCCTTCGAGGACCTGAACGAGGTGGCCGAGGCCATGTCGAAGATCCTGGGCGACGCCAAATCGACGGCCATCGTCTGGAAGCCCCAGTCCGAGGTGCCGGTCACCGGCGAGGCCGTCGGCACGTTGATGAAGCTGCTCGACGCGCTGGACGCCGAGGATGACGTCTCGGCGGTTTACTCCAACGAGGACATCTCCGACGAGGACATGGCGGCCTACGGGGGATGACGACGCCGGGGGGCGATGTCGGGGAGGTCGCCGCGACCGGTGAGGCGACGCCGGTCGCCGTGGCGCGACGCGGGCCGGACCGGGGGGCCATGCTGGCCTGGGGCGGCGCGATCCTGGTGGTCGTGTTGCTGGCCGGACTGGCGGCCTATGGTGTCAGAGCCATCGCCCCGCGCTGGCCGGCGATCAGCGAGCGGTGGCAGATGGCCATCCTCGGGGCGGTCGATCCTGGGGAGGCGCTGCCCTTCGTGCAGCCGCTGCCGGGCGCACCCCCGGATTCGACATCGGACACGGACGCGATGGACGCGGGGCGGATCATCACCGAGCCGACCTGGCTTGTTCGCCCCCGGGGTGAGTTCCCGACCCAGGCGCAAAGACAGGGGATCGGGAGCGGACGGGTCCAGCTGACGTGTCCGGTTTCCGCCGGCGGGGAAATCCGGTCCTGCTGGATCGTGAGCGAGGTACCGGCCGATGCAGGCTTCGGCCAGGCGGCCCTGGCCGGGGCGGTCCACAGTCGTCTTCAACCGCGGACCGTCGATGGTGTGGCCGTCGACGCGGTCATCAGCTTCACGACCAGGTTCGAGTTGGAATAGGCACCACCGGGAGGCGGCCAGGGTCAGGACCCGCCGCCCGCGGGCTAAACCAGCGGTGGATGAATTGCGTCCTCTCTCGACAGAAGTCGCGAGTCTCATTAACTCTTGATCAATGATTGGGAAGGCGCTGCCGGAGCACTGATGCCGGCACCTGCACTCGCTCGGGTCGACCCGGTCAGTTGGATGTCGAGGAGCGACCATGATGCTTTTGTCCAGAATTGATCGGGCCCTCGCCGGAGCGGCCGGCAAGGGTGACCGCGGGCGTCCCGCCCTGGTGTCGGAACAGCCGGGTGCCGCCGCGACCGAGGCCGCCTCGGGCGTGATCGGCGAACGGTTCGAAACCATCCTCGGCAGTCTGGACCAGCTGGGTGAGCTGGCGGAACAGTTCCGGTCCTTCGAGGCCCTGCTGGGCGAGGTGCGTGAACCCCTGACGGAAGAGTTCACCGCCCGGCGCGACGCCCATATCGAATTGATCAACCTGCGCACCGCCCAGGTCGAAATGGCCGAGCGGGTCGAGGTCGTCACGACCGAAAACCGCGGCCTGGTTACCGCCACGGCCGAGGCCGAGACCCGGATCGAGGAACTGAAGGCCTATGGCGACGAGCACGCCACCGGCCTGCAGGAGGCCCGGCTGGAGCTGGACCGGCTGCGGACCAGCCTGTCGCAGTCGACGGCGCAGCTGGAGGCCCTGCAGGCGTCGGAGCGCAACAGCTCGCAACGCATCATCGAGCTGGAGCATGATCAGGACGCCCTGCGCTCGCAGCTGGCGACCGTCGATGCGGCGCGGGTCGAGGCCGATTCCGCCCGGGCCCTGGCCAGCCGTGACTACCGGCTGTCGGCCGACGAGAACGAGGCGCTGAAGCGTCGCATGGAAGAGGTCGCCGGCGAGGTCGCCAGCCTGGCGCGGGCCGCCGCCACCGTCGAGGCCCAGCTGACCGCGGAGCGTTCGCGCGCCGCCGCCGAACAGGCCGAGAGCGCCCGCGTGCTGCGGGCCATGGAAAACCAGGCCGAGAGCGCCCGGTCCGAGTCCGCCGCCCTGCTGGCGCGACTGGACACGGCCACAGCCCGTTCGCTGCGGCTGGAAACGCTGAACGCCGACCAGGCCACCCGCCTGGCCGAGCTGCAGGCCACCTCCCAGACCGCCGAGCGCCGGGGCGAGGAGCTGCAGACCAGTCTCGACCGGGCCCTGGAGCGGATCCGCGGACTGGAAGTCGTGGTCTATGAGGCACGCGAGCGTCACGCCGCCATGGACAGCGCCCGCCACGCCGCCGTCGACCGCGCCGAATCCCTGACCAAGGCCGCTGCGGTCCATGAGAAGGCGCTGGCGCGCAGCGAGGACCGTCTGGCCAAGCTTCAGGCCAAGCTGAACGCGGCCCAGGCCGACAGCGAATCCCAGGTGGCCACCCTGAACGACCAGATCGCCACCCTGCGGGCCGAACTGGAAGGCGCGCGCGCCGACTCGGCCATGACCTCGGCCGCGCTGGACACCGCGCGTCGCGACCGGAGCGGGCGCGAGCGTCCGGGCCCGGACAGCGGCGGCACCCTGCAGGCCATCGCCAGCTAGGCGGGAAACGACGGTCCGCGGCGCGGGCTGAAACCAGCCCGACCCGATCCTGACAGGGGCGGCGGCGACTTCGGTCGTCGTCGCCCCGTTTCATGTGAGGGAGGGTCGCTCAGGGCCCCGGCTGCTCCGGCGACGGGCGGTCTGTCGATCTGTCGGGCCGCCGCCTTCGGGCCTGGCGGTCGAGGGCCGCGGTCAGGTCCAGAAGCTGGGCGTCCGACATTTCCGTCCCCGAGCGCAGGATTTCATGACGCAGGGCATCATAGTGGCGGGGATGAAGGCCGCGGCCGGCCGGCCGGAATTCGGTCAGAATAGCCATAACAGTGATCTCCGATATCCTGATCAATGCGCGGTACCAATGTCTGGTTCCAGACACAGGCCGGGGCCGGCCGGAGAGTCCTCCGGCGTGGCGCATAGCGGCGGGGTCCTTGCCCGACGCGCATTGCCGGGCCTAGGCTGAAGATTCGTCAGTTGTCGGAGCGAATTCATGATTGACTGGGCGTTGGTCTGGCCGGTGCTGGCCGCGATGACGGCCGGCGGGCTGATCGGGGTCGAGCGGACCTATCACGGCCATCCGGCCGGCTTCCGCACCCATATCCTGGTCTGTATGGCCTCGTGTCTGCTGATGCTGGCGGCCATGCACCAGGGCCAGTGGGCCTTTACCGCCCTGCCCGGGCAGACGGTGGTGATCGATCCGACGCGGATGGCGCATGGCCTGCTGACCGGGATCGGCTTCCTGTGCGCCGGGGTGATCTTTCGCGAGGGATTTTCGGTCAAGGGGCTGACCACGGCGGCGTCGTTGTGGATGACCTCGGCCATCGGGGTGCTGTTCGGGGTCGGCATGCTGCAGCTGGCCCTGATCGGGTCGGTGGCGACCCTGGCGGTGCTGGCCATCCTGCGGCTGCTGGATGCGCAGCTGCCGCATATCGGCGTGCTGGACGTGCATCTGCGCTGGGCCCGGGGGACCGCCCCGGACGAGGCCGCCCTGCGCGACCTGTTGCGCCAGAACGGGCTGAAATGCGTGCAGATCGGCCATGTGCTGAGCCCCGACGGCCAGCTGCACGAACAGCATATCAAGGCGCGCGGCCTGATGCCGCTGGACATCGACGGACTGGTGCGGCGGCTGTCGGACACCGCCGGCCTGGCCGGATTTTCGGTCATTCCGCGCGACAATTGAGGCGGCGGAAACGCTGGTCATTGTTCGGTAACCGCGTTTGGGGCATGAATGGAACGAATGACGAACGTTCCGATTCCTGCTGCGACCCGTATCCTGGGTCTGGACCCCGGTCTGCGCCGCACCGGCTGGGGCGTGATCGTGGCCGAGGGCTCGCGTCTGCGCTGGATCGCGCACGGGGTGGTCAGCCCGCCCGAGGGCGCGCCGTTCAGCGAGCGGTTGCTGCATCTGCTGGAGGCGGTCGGCGAGGTCTGCGCCGCCCATCAGTGTGACGAGGCGGCGATCGAGGAGGTGTTCGTCAATATGAACCCGGCCTCGACCCTGAAGCTGGGCCATGCGCGGGCGGCAGTGATGCTGGCCCCGGCGCGGGCCGGTCTCAGCGTCGCCGAATATGCGCCCAACCTGATCAAGAAGGCGGTGGTCGGGGCCGGTCACGCCGACAAGAGCCAGATCGCCTTCATGGTCAAACGGCTGCTGCCCGCCGCCGGGGATGTGAAGGCCGATGCGGCCGACGCCTTGGCCGTGGCCATCACCCATGCGCAGCTGCGGCGGCTGAAACTGCTCACGACGCTGAGGGGGGCGGCATGATCGGCCGTCTCAGGGGCATGCTGGCCGAGGTCGAGGAGGGGCATTGCCTGATCGACTGCGCCGGGGTGGGCTATGTCGTGGCCTGCGGGGCGCGGACGCTGCAGCGGCTGCCGG